>JAEWGR010000160.1 GCA_023388195.1 Bacillota bacterium | reverse complement strand
GAATCGTACTTTGCAGCTTATGCCGCAGAAATCGCCCAAGAGATTAAGGTGCCGGTCATATTAGTGGGGGGCAATCGGGACTTTGATTCTCTGTCAGACATTCTCAATCAGACCGGCATCGAGTACTTTGCCTTTTGCCGGCCGCTGATTCGTGAGAGTGATTTGATTAATCGCTGGCATTATAATGACGATCTCTCCCGGCCCAAATGTGTATCGTGCAGCAAGTGTTTTCGGCACGGAGGCACGATATGTGTCTTCAATCACCAATAGAGGCGGCGATCTCGTGTGCCTGGTTTGCCGGGCTGCCTGCACACTGCATCGGGTTTCCTAGAGGGTGCAACTTTGGGAGTCATGACATGTAAAGATTATATAATACCTGTTGATCATATTTACTAAAGGAGGCAGATGTGGAAATTAATACAAACAGATCGGTGTGGCTGATCATGTTGAGTTCAGCCGCCATTCTGGCGATTACCATGGGTGCACGGCAATCAGTCGGACTTTTTGTTTCTCCAATCAATACAGCCACTGGCTTAGGCATTGTTTCCATCAGCTTTGCTCTTGCTGTAGGGCAGTTTATGTGGGGGCTCGCTCAACCCATTTTTGGTGCGATTGCTGACAAAAGAGGCTCCTATGGCGTGCTTGTTTGGGGCACCTTCATGCTTGCAGGCGGCTTAGCTCTTACTCCATCCGTTAATTCCGAGTGGTCACTGATGCTAACTATGGGCATTTTAAGTGCAGCCGGCGCCGGTGCCGGGAGTTTTTCCATACTCATTGGTGCCACCTCCCAGCAGTTGCCTGCAGAACAACGATCTTTTGCCGGTGGTTTTATAAACGCAGGCGGCTCGTTAGGGCAATTTATCTTTGCACCGCTATTACAAGCTATCATTAGTGGCTTTGGCTGGGCTGCCGCCATGTTTACCATGGCAGCAACCACTCTCCTCACCATTCCCCTTTCTTCCCTGCTCTGCGGCAACCGCTCGCCGGCAATGGCTGTGGCAACAGAGCCGCCTGCCATCGGCCTGCTTCAGCAAATACGACTCGCGATGCAGGATCGAAGCTATCTGTGTTTGCATGCCGGTTTTTTTACCTGTGGCTTTCATATTGCCTTTCTGGTGACCCATTTGCCGGGAGAAGTTGCGTTATGCGGGCATTCGGCGGCGGTATCTGCCGCTTCCTTGGCCATCATTGGTTTATTTAATATAGCAGGCAGTTTGTTTGCTGGCTCACTTGGTACCCGCTACCGGATGAAATATATCCTTGCCGCCATGTATGGCAGTCGCGCGGTAATGATCGGACTGTATCTCCTGGCTCCCAAAACGGCGCTGACCTTCTATATTTTTGCTACCTCGATTGGTTTTACCTGGTTGGCGACAGTCCCGCCAACAGCCGGTCTTGTAGGAAAACTGTTCGGCACAAGATATTTAGCGACACTGTTTGGCCTGACTTTACTTACCCATCAGATTGGCGGTTTTTTGGGTGCCTGGCTGGGCGGACTTGCTATGGCGCATGACGGTAATTATCTGTGGATGTGGTACGCCGACATTCTGTTAGCGGCGTTAGCGGCACTGGTTAACCTGCCGATACGTGAGGACAAGATAAGAGTCTGAGCCATATTCGAGCTTATAGTTACTGTCTTAACGGGTACCGATGATAAAAAGTGACAAAAAAGGAACGTCCCCCGTGTCACTGTGTCAGTAGATAAAAGTGAAACCGGCCGGTTAGGTGCTTACCTGACCGGCCGGTTTGTTATGGAGGCATGGTTTGCCGGTTTGGACGCGGAGGGCTTAATGTATGGCAGGGAAAATATAGTATACAATAAGTATCTGGATATGACTTTGACGCGAAAACCCGTGTAAGTAAAAGCTTAGACACGATTTCGATGTTCAATAAGGAACTGTAAAATCATCGACATATAGACAACTCTACGGAGCGTTTATTGAAAACTTGCTGAAGTCTTTATACAATCTAATACATGGAGGAGATACACTGCAATGCAAAACACTAAAGTCGGAAAGATAATCCGCACCTTGCGTCAGGAAGGCAATATGACGCAAAAACAGCTTGCGGACAAAATGAATATCAGTGACAAAACCGTTTCTAAGTGGGAGCGTGGTCTGGGGTGTCCGGATATTTCGCTGATTCCTGAGCTTTCAGACCTCCTCTGTGTTGATACACAAAAATTGTTGGCAGGCGATCTGACCCCAAATGATTTTGTAGGAGGCAATATGAAAAATACAAGGTATTATGTCTGTTCAATATGTAATAACATTTCCCTTTGCACTGGTGAGGCAGAGGTTTCGTGCTGCGGGAAAAAGCTAACTGCTCAGACAATGATAAAAGCCGAAGAAAGTGAAAAACTGTCTGTGCAAGTCATCGATGATGAATGGTATATTACAAGTCCTCATCCCATGACAAAAAACCATTATATTTCGTTTGTGGCTTTTGCCACAGGTGATGGTATTCATTTAACCAAGCAGTATCCCGAGTGGAATTTGAGTGTTCGTATCCCCAAAAGAGGACACGGGCTGTTGATTTGGTACTGCACAGAACACGGTTTATTCTATCAACTATTGTAAGGAGGTGAGCAACATGAAGTTTATCGTATTTAACGGAAGCCCCGCCGGGGCCAACAGCAACACAAATGTGATTGCAGAGGCGTTTTTGCGTGGTGCCAAAAGAGCCGGTGCCGATACAGAAAATGTGTTTTTAATTGATAAAAAGATTGGGCACTGCCAAGGCTGCTTTGCCTGCTGGTTTAAAACACCGGGAAAATGTGTGCTGCAGGATGATATGGCTGAGCTTTTGGACAAATATAATGCCGCAGATGTGGTATGCCTTGCTTCGCCTGTGTATACGTGGAATATGACGGCGGCGCTCAAGAACTTTGTCGATAGGCTGGTGCCGCTGAAAAGCCCGCTTATTGTAAATACGGGTGAAAATTTTGATCTTGCTGACTCCAACCTCAAAACGCAGCAATTTGTGGTGATTGCAAACTGTGGCTTTCCGGGCAACAACAATTTTGCAACCATGAAAACGGTGTTTGCTGCCTGCAATCCTGTTCTGGAGATTTATCGCAATTGCGGCAAGCTCTTGAAAAGCAAGGACGAAACAATCAAAACAACCGTAAATCAATATTTGCAGGTTGTCGAACGGGCCGGATATGAAATGGCAGTGCAAAAATGCGTAACGGAAGAAACCAGATCCAAACTGGAAATGCAGCTCATGTCAATATCGGATTATGTGAAATTCATCGGGATGTAGCAGCTGAGCCATAAGGAGTGCCAACTTGTCTTTCCGTATGATTTTACTTGGATCTGTGGTATAATAATAGAAACTAAACAGGTTAAACCGTTGATTAAGAGTAGTAATCATTGCAGCGAAATTTCAGAGAGCCGCCAGTGGTGGAAGTGCGGTACTTCAAGTAATGACGAATGGACTTATGAGGGCAGCCCGAACAGCATTGTGCTTAGTAGGCGTTGACGGAAAACTCCGGCCGTAACACGGGGAGCGCATGATAGTGCGTACCATTAGGTGGCTTGCAGATATACTTCTGTCCTTATGGACAGAAGTTTTTTATTTGCGTTGTCGCCGCCAAAAGCAGTGGTTGGTGGTCTCAAAAATACCGTTGAAGGGAATTGGACAATGAAAAAACGCATTTTGACCGGTGACAGGACAACCGGAAAGCTTCATTTAGGGCACTTCGTAGGCAGTTTGCAAAACCGTGTGAAATTACAGGATGAATATGATACCTTTATTCTTCTTGCCGATATACAGGCCCTTACTACGCATTTTAATAATCCTGAGCTTATCAACGCCAGCATTTATAATGTCGCCATCGACAATCTTTCTGTAGGGCTTGATCCCCATAAAATTACCTTTGTTCAACAGTCGCAGGTTCCGGCTATTGCCGAACTGACCGTTTTTTACTCCATGCTTGTTTCGGTTAATTCACTCCGGCACAATCCGACAATAAAAAGTGAAGCCAAGCAATACGGCTATGCTGATTTATCCTATGGATTTTTGGGCTATCCCGTAAGCCAGACCGCAGATATAACCTTTTGTAATGCCGATCTTGTGCCTGTCGGGGATGATCAGTTGCCACACATGGAACAAGCACGAAAAATCGTTCGCAGATTTAACGATTTGTATGGTGAAACACTAACCGTGCCGCAAGAACTGTTGAGTGACACGCCGCGCCTTCCCGGTCTTGATGGAAACAGTAAAATGGGCAAAAGTTTAGGCAATGCCATTTATTTATCAGATGATGCAGACACCGTTACGGCAAAAGTAAAGTCAGCACTTACCGATAAGAACAGAATCTCGGTGTCTGATAAAGGGAATCCCGATGTTTGCATGGTAAGCAAATATCATAAAACGTTTAATATTGACGAGTACGATAATATCTGTGATATGTGCAGAAATGCCAAAATCGGTTGTGTTGCCTGTAAAAAAGTTCTTTACAGTAGCCTGAATCAAATGCTTGATCCCTTCCGGGAGCGCAGAAACTATTTCGAGAACCATCAAAGCGAAGTCCGGGAGTTGATTGCCTGCGGCACAAGCCGGGCCAATGAAATAAGTGCTGAAACAATGCGAAACGTAAAAACGGCAATGAAAATCATCATCTGATATAAGGAGTAAACACATGGCTGGCCACTTTTGCCGCCTTAGTTGCGAAGTATTTAGGAGATCAGCCGGTAGAAGCCAAGCATAAGGAAAATCGCCGGCTGTACGCAATCTTATATTATCACCATTGACGTCAAGCACATAACTGGCAAGGAAGCTATTGAGTGCGTAAATGCGAAGAGAGGATTGCTGACTAGAGTGTAGAAACAGATTACAATACCCCGTATATAAACTTAATCCCAAACAAAAAAATCAGGCTACTCGCCTGGTTTTCTGCTATTTATATCTAAAAACAAAAAACAATCGCAGCCAAATGCAACAAACAAACATCGTTAGCAGGAAATAACACTATCTTCCAGAATATCTATTTAGTAGCAATTGATCTTCGCAGCGATTTATAATAAAAACTCTAATCAAAGGAGGAAAAGCCGTGAAGAAATATCAAGTTGCCCTGGTAGCCATATGTTATCTCGTATTTTCCACATCCCTCGCTTTTGCAGCCTATGAAAATCCCAAAAGGCCAGGCTACCGGCCACAACCTAAATCTCATATCCAAACCTTGAAAGAAAAATATTACCCGCGAGCAGCCAACAACGAAATCTATATACTGCCGCAAGATCTGTATAGCAGCTCTTTTGTTTACTTTATTAAAGAGTTTAGAGGTGGATTTCAGAAAGGTCAGCGCCTAATAGGCAACATGGGAACCGACCAGCAATACTTTTTATACGTAATTGATAATACCGACGATACCGCCATTGCCCTCCTGGAAGAAGGGAATCCCAATGATATTAGGCGATACGATAGGCTGCTGATCGCCGTCTATGATACGCCAAAATATTGTCAGGAAATTAAGTAAAAACTAGCTTTATTATACCAGCCATTCTTGGTATGTCCGCAAAAGCCATTACAGTTTCAGACTTTCGTTAGCTGTTGGGGGGAATTAATCTGTGATTTCTATATTTCGAGAATACCCTTTTATTACCAGCATAGCGATGGTATTGGCATTTATATTGAGTGTATTTATGGACAACATTGAACCTCGTTTCGGTGAAATAATGGGAATGCAAATGGTATTCTCATTTATAGTATTCGGCATCATGACAATTCTATGGATTATGCTCACCATTCTAAAGAGCTGCCAACCCAGAAAAATTAAGAATCAGAAAAAACGAGCCCGAACTGGTAAGTAACCCCGCTCGCCCAAATATAAGAGATCAATCATGCTATTTTGTACCTTCACATTGATGGTATTTGCCATCCTCAATATTTTCTACTCTTGGTGATCTGGTCAATTTTAATGATTTATTGCCCCGTGAGCCAGGAAAAGAATTAAACCACATTAATCATTATTCTGACGGCGGCATGTCAGTCTGATTTCATAATTATTTGTATTTAAGGAGGAATTTGTGATTATGAAGAAATTAGTCGCTTTTGTAGGCAGTCCAAGAAAAAATGGCAACACGGCAACCCTGGTTGACGAAGTTATCCGCGGAGCACAAGAGGCCGGTGTGAGCACAACGATTTTTGACCTGTATGATGTGAATATTAAACCCTGCCAGGGATGCCTTGTTTGTCGTAAAACCGGTAACTGTATCCTGCAAGACGATTTCCAGAACATCTTTAAACATATTATCGAAGCGGATGTTGTGGTGTTCGGCTCACCTGTCTACGTTTGGCAGATTACTGCACAAATGAAACTGCTATGGGATCGGCTTTGTGGATTGTTTGATGAAAAATTCCAGCTTAGGTATGCCCCCAAAAGCACGATCATGATATATTCCCAGGGAAACCCCAATCCGGAAGCTTTTACAGCATCCTTTCAAAGTAATGAAGCAGTGTTGAAAATGCTGGGCCTGAATGTTGTTGATACTATTTTATTAACGGCCGGCAGCGACCCCAGAAGTGCAGCTAATAATAAAGAGCTTTTATTAAAAGCGTATGAAGCGGGCAAAGCCGTTTAGCTGCCGCAAGCGGCAGCGCCCTTTCATCACCTTGTTTCATGAGCAAGCGACAAGCTCCAATTACTATGTATCATACATCAAAACACAGCTCTGTTTAGTCAGGCTGTGTTTTTTTATAAGCCTGTAGATGTCTGAGCAACTTTAGCTTACAGGATTTTAACGGGCGGGGTGGTCCATTTTGACTCACTTTTAGAATATCATTCACCTTTTCCATTAGGCAAGAAACTGTACCTAAACTAAAAATTTAGGTACAATGCTACAGTTCAACGTTAAATTTGGCGTAGCAATTTTGGAGTGATCCGGAATAAAAACCACGCAGGATTTTGATGTGTTATAAGCTAAATTAATCAGTAATAACTGGTTATTAGCGGTTTGTAGATTGATAAAATTATGGGAGCTGAAGATGAATGAAATTAACACTGGAAGTTTTGTCGAGTAAAATAGGTGTTTGTAAATTGGATGTGCAGTCGACAGTTCCAACATGGGCAGGGCAAGGGGAGTTTTTCTCAATTACTAAAACGATGGAAGAACTCTCAATTGTTTGTTCAGAAGTCAATATACCTAAAGATGTTCTATGTGAGCGAGGCTGGAGGATTTTTAAAGTGCAAGGAACATTGGATTTTGGTCTAGTAGGAATATTGGCTAAAATTACTGCAGCCCTCGCTAATGCTGGATTAAGTATCTTTGCGGTCTCTACTTATAATACCGATTATATCTTAGTTAAAGAGAAAGACTTAGAAGATGCGATAATTGCACTGCGCAATGACGGTCATGAAATAATACATGATATTAAACTTGACTAAGGTGAAGAGAGACGTATTCAATGAGGCGCTATTTGCAAAATCTGACAATGCTGAAATATTTTACGGGCAGGGATTATTTATGCCAACAAAAACTAGACAAGTGAGATTTATTATAAGAGGGATATTAAATTTGCTAGGTTCATTATGCAGGGCGAATTCATGAGAGCCAAATTAATTCAGAATAACATAGTTGCACGGCAATACGAGACGTTAAAGCTAGGTCTTAAAGAGCGCTTCGAACATAACCGTGATGCCTATACCTATGGAAAGTCGGATTTTGTCATAGAACAATCTCAAAAGGCTAAGTTGGAATTTGCAGGACGTTATTCGCCACCTGAATGCTAATTCGCCCTAAAGCAGGAGACTCTTTGTGTCAGCTATCCACCAGCTATGGCGCTGTGGGGGATTGATGTCGAGCCCAAAGACATTAATATCATCGTACCCAATTACTCTGATTTCGATAAAGTCAGGAACCATTTTTACAAATTGGCGATAAGACCCATTGAGCGTTGTGCAAACTGGCATATGAGCGGACTTGGCGAGATTTTTATGGAATCGGTGATTGGAATTGCATTTTATAATAAAGAACTAGAGCCATACGACCTGAGTAAACTGGGAAAAGTCGGTTACAATGGAGCGGAAATATATGTGTCGAGTTTGGCAATGCTGGAGCAAGACAATGAACACTTTGGCCGGCCGGAACGAGTTAAAGCGATTGCGGAACGAATAAATATGCCATAATTACTCAACATTTCCCAGCTTAATTTGCTGACAGAGCGGTAGTCAGTATAGATTTAGACGTCAAGGGGACGGGGTTATCGACAGAAAAGATGTCGGCAACCCGTCCCCTTGACACGTCTTGACAGCACAATATGACAAAAAAGTTAAATTTTACAGGGTTTTTACATAGGCACAGAGAAAAATAGAACGTAATAATGTAAAGCGTAAATAAGCCTGAGAACAGTCCGGTGACCGTTTGTTCGGTAATTCGAGCACTGTCTTTTGTCACCTTGGAGGAGGAAGAGCGTAGTGAGTATTATTGGCATTGATCTTGGCACAACAAACAGTTTGGTTTCCTATTGGACAGAGAATGGGGCGGTTTTAATACCCAATGCCCTGGAGAAAACATTAACACCCTCGGTTGTAAGTGTTGATGAAAATGGCGAAATACTGGTAGGGCAGATCGCCAAAGAGCGTCTTATCACCCATCCCCACTTGACCATAGCTGAATTTAAACGGTATATGGGGACAAGCAGAACCTTTCAGTTAGGAGCGTACGCTTTTTTACCTGAAGAGCTAGCTTCGTTTATTATCCGTTCCTTGAAAGAAGATGCGAAAGCCTATTTGGGAAGAGGTATTGAGGAGGCAGTCATTAGCGTTCCCGCTTACTTTAATGATGCCCAGCGCAAAGCGACGAAACGTGCAGGCGAATTAGCGGGCTTAAAGGTGGAACGAATTATTAATGAACCTACGGCAGCCGCAATCGCCTATGGCCTTCATCAACAAGAAGCAGAAACAAAATTTCTTGTTTTTGATTTAGGCGGCGGCACATTTGATGTCTCGATTGTGGAATTGTTTGATAATGTAATGGAAGTAAAAGCCATAGCTGGCGATAATTATCTAGGTGGTGAAGATTTTACCGAATTGCTGGTGGCTTTATTCATTAACCATCATCAAATAGACAAAGAAAGTTTGTCCCCTAAAGCCTTGGCAGCAATAAAAAAACAAGCTGAACTCTGCAAACTGGGCTTAGGACAAGGTCAGTCTGGCAGCATGAGCTGTACCCTTAATGGCGAAAGTCTCCAGTGGAAGATTGACCGCCAAACCTTCGCAGCCGAGGCCAAACCGTTGATTAATAGGCTCAGGCACCCGGTGGAAAGGGCATTAAAGGATGCTGCAATCCGGGCGGATGAGCTTGATGCCGTTATCCTGGTTGGCGGTGCCACGCGAATGCCCTTGGTGCATACGCTTGTCAGCAGGCTTTTTGGTCGTTTCCCTACCTGCAGTGTTAATCCTGATGAAGTAGTCGCGACCGGCGCCGGCATTCAGGCGGCTATGAAGGCCAGAAATGTTATGTTGAGGGAAAGCGTGCTCACCGATGTTTGCCCGCATTCGCTGGGTATCGAAGTTTGTATCAGAACCGGCCGGGAAACGTTTGATTCAGGGCGGTTTTCACCGATCATAGAGCGCAATACGGTAATACCTGTCAGCAGAGTGGAAAGGTTTTGTACAACCAAAGATAATCAAAAGTCTATTCTTGTTCACATATACCAGGGGGAAAGCCGGCTTACTAAAAATAATATTAAGCTGGGGGAACTGGAAATAGAAGTGCCGCCGGCACCTGCCCGGGAGCAGGATATTGATGTTCGCTTCACTTATGATATAAACGGAATTTTGGAAGCGGAAGTAATGGCCGTAGAAACCGGCAAAACAAAGCGTATTGTTATTGAAGACAGTCCTGGAACAATGACTAAGGAAGAAATTGAAAGACGGCTTGCGGCTTTAAAAAATATCAAAATTCATCCACGGGAGCAACAGGAAAATAAATTACTTATTGCCCGTGGCGAGCGTCTTTATGAAGAAGCGCTCGGCGAAGAAAGACAGGAAATTGCTTTTGCCATTCAAGGCTTCGAAAACGTACTTAACTCTCAGGATGTCCCCAAAATTAAAAAAGCGGCAGCAGAATTGAAAGACTGGCTGGATGACCTAGAAAGGGATCAGGACTTCTAACATGAATTATTGGGATATATTGGGCATTGAGCCGACTGCAGACATAAAAGCACTTAAAAGGGCTTATGCCAATAAACTGAAATTGTATCATCCGGAGGATGATATGCAAGGCTTTCAGCGGCTTAGACAAGCTTATGAATGGGCTTTAGAGCAAGCAAAAGGTAACAATGGAGCTGACTCCGCGTCAACAAGACAGCAGGCTCATGAGCCGGTTTATGAACAAGATCAACCAGAAATAGTACAAGATCAGGTACTATTTGCCGATACAATAGAACCAGAACCTATTTCCGCGGCTGAATTTGTCAATGAGTTTATGCGTAAAGTGGAAGATATCTACAACAACGTCCTGTACCGCAGCGATGTGAATCAATGGGAAAAGCTGCTGGCAGCGGAGGCATTATGGAATATTGATGTCGCCCAGGAATTACGGTATAGAGTTTTGACTTTCTTTAAAAGCAATTACCGGATTCCTTATAGGATATGGGATTTATTTAATGAGTACTTGGGTTGGATTGAACCACAGCGCGAATTGACCGAGTTATTTACTGAAGATGAATTGATACGTGTTTTTAAAGAGAGTGACAAAGAAGAAATCAGGCTTCTGGCAGCTAACACCTTATTCAGGAAAGGCCGCCGCTTTTATGAGTTGAATAAAAGGGAAGAAGCTATTGCTATCTATGATGAATTATTAGATGCTTTTAAAGAGAGCAATAATGAAGAGATCCGGGTCCTGGTAGCCCGTGCTTTATTTGGTAAAGGCACTCATGCGTTGGAGAAAGGGGAAGAAGCCATTGCCATCTATCATGAATTGATAGATGGTTTTAAAGAGAGCAAGCATGAGGAGATCCGGGTTTTGGTAGGCAAGGCTTTATTTAATAAAGGCTATTACTTGCAGGATTTAGGAAAAACGGCAGAATCTATTTCTGTTTATAATGAATTGATAAGTACTTTTAAAGAGAGTGAGCATGCGGAAATCAGGAGTCTGGTTGCCAGGAGCTTATTCGAGAAGTGCAGATATTTGGAGGAAGCAGGGAAAAGTGAAGAAGCAATTTCCATTTATGATGAACTGATAAAATCCTTTAACAATAGCAGCAATGCCGATTTTAGCTACCTCGAGGCCGAGGCTTTATTCCAAAAAGGGTATCTACTGCTAAAACTGGGTAGGCGGGAACAGGCGTTTTCTGCTTATGATAATTTGATAGCAAAATTTAAAGAAAGCGATAATGCTGAAATCAGGACTTTAGTCATCAATGCTTTATGTAATAAAAGCGGCCATTTGGCAATGTTGGAGCAATGGCAGGAAGCAATCCGCGTTTATGATGAATTAGTACCTTTTAAAG
>JAEWGR010000137.1 GCA_023388195.1 Bacillota bacterium | reverse complement strand
GTATTAACGCGGTGAAGGCTGGTAAAACCGGCCGCGAGGTCGACCTGGCTGCCCGTGAGGTCATTACCAATGCCGGTTATGGTGATTACTTTGGCCATGGTTTAGGGCATGGTGTTGGTCTTTTTATTCACGAAGAACCCAGGTTGTCACCTGCAGGTGATATTAAACTGGCTGCCGATATGGTAGTTTCGGTTGAGCCGGGAATCTATCTGCCAGGCTGGGGTGGCGTGCGGATTGAGGATTTAGTGGTTGTTGCTGCTGATGGCTGCAAAATTCTTACTTCTAGCAGCAAGGACTTAATAGAATTAGGCTAATTGACAGAACAATGGGGAGGCTTATCATTAATGATTTCAAGCAATGATTTTCGTACAGGCGTAACAGTTGAAATTGATGGCGATGTCTGGCAGGTAGTTGATTTCCAACACGTAAAACCAGGAAAAGGGGCGGCATTTGTCCGGGCCAAACTTAAAAATGGCCGTACCGGAGCAGTTGTTGAACGCACCTTCAATGCCGGCGAAAAATTACCCAAGGCCCATGTCGAAAAACGGGAAATGCAATACCTGTATGAGAGCGACGGCCTGTTCAATCTGATGGATAATGAGAATTTTGAACAGATTGCTTTGTCTGGTGAACAGATGGGTGATGCCCGTAAATTTTTAAAAGAAAATATGAATATAGCGGTGCTGTTCTTCCAGGGTAATGTGATCGGTATTGATCTGCCGATGTCAGTGGAATTGACGGTTGTCGAGACAGATCCCGGCATCCGGGGTGATACCGCCACCGGCGGGACTAAACCGGCAAAACTGGAAACAGGCCATGTTGTCCGGGTTCCGCTCTTTATCAATACTGGTGAAGTTTTACGGATTGACACCCGCAGCGGCGACTATATCGAACGGGCCTAACAACGATTAGACCGGAAAAAACCCTCCTTAAGTTATGTTTTAATAAGCATTGGACATACTAAAAGTAGTGTCTAATACTTAGAAGATAGCTAAAGGGGGGGTATTTTTATGAGAAACCTTAAAGAGAAAGTTGCTTATTTACATGGCTTGACACAAGGTCTTAATGTTAACGAACATTCATCAGAAGGCAAGGTTTTGCTAAATATCATTGATGTCCTTGAATCGTTTGCCGATGAAGTTCAAAATGTAAATCTGGCGCAGTTGGAGCTTGAGGACTATGTGGAGTCGATTGATGAAGATTTGACTGACCTCGAAGAACAGATATATGAGGAAGATTTGGATGATGATGGGTTTGATGATGACGACCTATATGATGATGATGATGATGAGATGGTCGAAATGTCCTGCCCTGGCTGCCATGAAATGGTAACTTTCGAGTCAAGCATATTAGATGACGAAGAGGATATCGAGGTTACCTGCCCGTACTGCGGCGGCGTAGTGTACGATAATGAGCTGGATATTAGTGTTGATAACCGGTATAACCAGCGAGCTTCCGGTCATATCATGCATCCCGGCGTATAAATGAATTTACTGTATCACCAAAGACTTAGCGTAGGCTAAGTCTTTCTTTTTTGTCATAAACTAATTTCTTATCACATATCTATGTAAAGAAAGAGAGCGATGAACCTTGAGACAAGTCGCCTACTAATAAACGAGGATGAAGAAAGACTGTTATGAACAATATGCAAACCTCTTTAAACAAACACATTTATCCTATTTTACCGCCGCATATTGCCCGGCTGATTGCGGCATTACCCGGCAGCCTGCTGAATAAGCTCACTGAGATTCGCATCAGGGCAAATCAGCCGCTGCAACTGGTATTAGGCAATCAGGATATTACGGTACAAACAGAGCATACATCACAGGTGTATCAATGCACCTGTGAAGATGTTCATAGAACATTCCAGCTAATATGCAAAAACTCGGTTTATGCTTTTGAAGAAGAAGTCAGGCAGGGATATCTGACAATTGCCGGCGGTCACCGGGTCGGCTTGACTGGACAGGCAATAACCTTTGAGGGAACTGTCAGTACACTTAAGAGTATAAGTTCTCTGAATATCCGTTTGGCGAGGGAAATACCCGGCTGTGCAGACCGTATTCTGCCACTGGTGACAGCAAAGGAACATAATGAGGTATTCAGTACCCTGATCATCTCACCGCCCCGTTGTGGAAAAACAACCATTCTGCGGGATTTAATCAGACAATTAAGCGCAGGCAATCCACTGCTGGGTATAGCCGGTGTTCCAATAGGCGTGGTGGATGAGCGGTCGGAAATTGCGGCCTGCCAACAGGGAATCCCGACTGTCGATTTAGGACCCCGTGTGGATGTGCTTGATGCCTGCCCCAAAGCCAGCGGGCTGTTGATGCTTATCAGGTCTATGTCGCCCCGTATCGTTGCCACTGATGAATTAGGCCGCCGGGAAGATGCTCTGGCTGTGCGGGAAGCCGTTTATGCCGGCGTAAAAGTCATTGCCACTGCTCACAGCCGGACAATTGATGAATTCCAGCGCCGTCCCTATGTGGGTGAGTTAATCCAGGAACAGGTTTTTGAACGGTTCATCATTCTAAGCAACCGGTCAGGACCGGGCACTATTGAGGAAGTCCTTGATTCCCGGCGCAAAAAGATAATAGGTACCTGTTTAAATGAGGTGAACGTATGTGGTTAAAGATACTTGGCAGTTTGCTGGTGGTTATAGCCGGGGCTTGCATCGGCTGTAGCTTAGCCGGCCGTTATGTGGAACGGCCGCGTCAGATCAGACAGATCATCAGCTGCTTATCGGCCCTTAAATCTCACATCAACTATGTTGCCATACCATTGCCTGAGGCTTTAGCCCAGTGCACCGGCGGCATTACCGGCCCGGTAGCCGACCTGTTTCAAACTATGTCAGCATTATTGAAAGCCAAAGGCTGGCTCACGCCCCAGGCGGCCATGCTGCAGGCGCTGACAGAAACCGACCGGCTTGTGCTTAATAAACCGGAGCGGGAGATTATGGCGGTATTTAGTGCCAATTTAGGGGGTATGAACCGGGAAGAACAGCACAAATCCCTTGATTTAGTCCATGAGCAGCTGTCCAGGGTACAATATGAAGCGGAAAATATCTGTGAACAAAACGCCAGAATGTATCGGTATTTAGGGGTTTGCGGCGGCCTGGCCGTGGTTATCGTCTTAGTATAGGGAGTTAACTGGGGGGGAGAGAGGAAATGGGAATAGATGTGTTGTTCAAAATTGCCGGCGTGGGCATTTTAATCTCCGTTTTTCATACGGCCTTAAAGCAGGCGGGAAAGGAAGATATGGCTCATTTATGTACCCTTGCCGGTTTTGCAATGGTCTTGTTATGGGTAGTACAACTATTAGGCCGACTGTTTAATACGGTTCAGGATGTATTTAAGCTGTTCTAAGGGGTGTACACGCCATGGAAATCATCCAAATCATCGGGCTAGGGTTTGTCGTTACTTTACTGATTTTGATTATTAAACAACAGCGGCCTGAACTTGCCGTTCAGCTGGCCCTGACCTTGTCGACCATTATCTTTTTAATGGTACTCGGCAAAATTAATGTGGTACTGGACTTGTTCCGGGATTTATCAGAAAAAGCCAATATTAGTCAGATGTACTTAAATACGATCCTCAAGATTATTGGCATTGCCTATATTACAGAGTTTGGCGCCCAGGTATGCCGTGATGCCGGCGAGGGTGCGGTGGCCGGTAAAATTGAATTTGCCGGTAAAATACTAATTATGGTTATGGCTATACCGATCATTGCCTTGGTCCTGGAAACAATTGTGAGACTCATTCCTTAAGGTGGGAATGCATGTGAGAAAAATAATAATTATAATGATACTCTGTATGTTCTGGGGCAATATAGCCTGGGCGGCGGCGACTGATGCCGGACCGGATTTACCGGTTGATTTGCTGGAAAGCACCTCAGTAAATCACATCAATCAGTTTATCCAGGGGATTAACAAAGAGCTTACCGAGGAAATCCCTTTATTGAGTACGGAAACAATCAAAGATATTGCCGCCAAAGGCCTGACCTTCAACGGGCAGATCATTGCCAATAAGCTGCTCTCTTATTTATTTAAAGAAGTGGCCACAAATATTCACTTGCTTGGCAAGCTATTATTTTTAGCCGTGTTGTGTGCTTTGCTGCAAAATCTGCAAAATTCATTTGAACAATCGGCAATTTCCCTGCTGGCCTACAGTGTGTGTTTTATCTTTTTGTCAGTAATTGCCCTCAGTGCTTTTTATCAGGGACTGACACTCGCCCGGGAAACAGTAGGCAATATGGTTGGTTTTATGGAAGCGCTGCTGCCCTTAATGCTCTCGCTTTTAGCCGGGGTAGGGGCTTTAACATCGGCAGCGCTGCTAACCCCGCTGATGCTCCTGGTGGTAAGTGTAACAAGTGTTATCGTTAAAGATATCGTTTTGCCGCTCTTATTTTTAACTGCGGTCTTGGAATGCGTCAATTATCTGTCCGGCAGCTATAAGCTCAGTAATTTGACAGGGGTGCTGAAGCAGGCCGGGATGATGACTCTGGGCTTAGTATTGGTAGTCTTTATCGGCATTGTCAGTATTCAGGGGATAGCCGGCAGTGTTGCCGATGGCCTGACATTGAGAACAGCAAAATATGCAACGGCAACCTTTATACCGGTAGTGGGTAAAATGTTTGCCGATACTGTGGAACTGGTTATGGGAGCCTCGCTGTTGTTAAAAAATGCAGTTGGCATTTTCGGTGTTTTGGCCATAACGCTGATTTGTGCATTGCCACTCATTAAGCTGATTTCATTGGTTGTGGTGATAAAGATTGCCGGGGCGCTGATTCAGCCAATGGGTGATGAAAAAATGGCCAAGTGTCTGGACGCTATGGGCAATAATCTGCTCTTGGTGTTTGCCGCATTATTAACAGTAGCCTTAATGTTCTTTTTAGTGGTTACTATGATTATTGGTGCCGGCAGTGTGGCGATGATGCTGCGTTAAAAAGCGGCGGCGGTGGGTGATGAATGTGATAGAAGCGGTTACTGTCTGGGTCAAAAGTATTATCTATGTGGTATTATTTGCTTCATTTCTGGAACTTTTGCTGCCTAATAGCAGCATGCAGCGTTTCATCAGGGTGATTATGGGCTTGTTTATTTTGCTGGCTATTTTAAATCCGGTAATCGGTGTTTTGGAAACTAAGCTGTCGACAGACCAAATTCCGGCTTTGGCCCAGACTGGTGGCACGCTGCCTGATACGGAAATCTTAAACGCCGGCACCCAGGTTGCCGGCAAACGCAATCAACTGGCGCAAGAGATATATGCCCGTGATTTATCCAAGCAAATAAGGGCGATGGTCATGGCGATCGACGGGGTAGCCAATGCCAAGGTAACCGTAAGCGTTGCCGATGATGCCCAGTCAGGCAGTAAAGCGATGGGCAGGATTAATAATGTAGTTGTATATATTGAACCAGGGATTGCTGCTGACGAACGAAAAATTGACAAAGTAACGATTGGATCAAATACGGCGGAAATGCCCAGGCCGCCCAATAAGCTGTCGCCGGTGATAATAAGCAAAGTGAAAAGGATGGTGACTGAGTTATATCAGCTTAAATCCAGCCAGGTTGAGGTTAAACAGATACAATAGGAGGTAATAGGTATGGGAGCGTTAGGAACTTCGCTGAAAGGATGGCTGTCTGGAGCCAAAAAAGTGGTCCCCAGTCAGCTATTAAAAGACGGTGTCATTAATGCCAGGCTCATCTGGCTCGGACTACTGGGGATTGTGCTGCTGCTAATCGGGGGGGTATATGAACCGTTGACGGCAAAACCCCAGCCCTCGCTGGCAGCAGAAAATACCAGAATTACACCGGCTGTACGCAGCTATGAAGAGATGCTGGAAGGTAAGTTATCGAATTTACTGGCACAAATAAAAGGGGCCGGAGCAGTATCGGTAAATGTAACCTTAGAAACCGGCGGGCTGCAGGAACCTGCCAAGAATATTACCAAAGAAACAAAAACAGTGCAGGAAAAGGACAATACGGGCGGTATTCGTACAACCACCGAAACGAAAGAGTCTGAGCAGGTATTATTAAGCAAGGAAAGCGGTGCTGACCGGCCAGTGATGGTACGGGAATATAAGCCTGTCATCAAAGGCGTGCTGGTTGTGGCCGAAGGAGCCTTTGATTCAACAGTTAAGGCTAATCTGACCAAAGCCGTAGAATCGGGATTAGGAATCCCCTCTTACAAAATTACAGTACTGCCGCAAAGAAAGTGAGGATAAGGGTATGAGGATATTTTCGGTATTATCTATAAATAAAATAGGTAAACTTGCCGCCTTTATCGTGGCTGCAGGCATTCTTTCCCTACTTATCAGCGGCGCCTGGAATTACGCCCAGGACATGCGTCAAGCCCGGGCAGACAGATCCAATGCCATGCAGGTGACAAAAGCGGTAAGTGATCAGGTGGTGCCGGTAATGGCTCCCGACTTTTTTACTGAATACCGGCTGGAAAGAGATAAGATCAGAAGTGAACGGTCTGACCTCCTCCGGGAGATTATAAAAGATGCCAAAACCGAAGATACTAAGCATCAGGCTCAGGAAACAATTTTAAAAATGACCCTGGAAAAGCAGCGGGAAGCGGAAATGGAAAACTTAATAAAAGCCAAAGGCTTTGGCGATGCGCTGGTGTTTATCCGGGATAATTCAGTCAGCGCAGTTGTTAAAACCACTGCCCTGACCCGGGAGGAAGTAATCCAGGTCGCGGAAGTCATTTGCCGTATTGCCGGGGTTAAACCCGAAGATGTTACGGTAAGCGCTAAACCGTAAGCGGAGCTCTAGTACCTTGTCAGTTCTAACACAGTAGAATAAAGGCGAGGCTATTTTCGCAAACCAAGACGGAGGAAGGAGGCATACCGGACGTATGCCGACTGACGACAACGAAGGGTTACGGAAAATAGACCGTCAATATTCACTGGATTAAGGCTGACAAGGTACTAGCTCCGCTTATTTTTCCCCTATTTGTAAAAATGGAAAAAGCTTGGTATAATAATATGGTTATAAGATATCCGGTCAGGTAATAAATTGTAATAGCTAAGAGTTTGGGGAGGGTTGGAATGGAAAAGAGAGAGCGGATGGAGAAAACTGAACATAATGATGTTGGTTCTATCAGGATCGCCGATGAGGTTGTGGGTATAATTGCCGGGCTTGCGGCAACCGAAGTTACCGGCGTTGCCGGCATGAGCGCCGGCTTAGTCGGCGGGATTGCCGAAATGCTGGGCAAAAAAAATCTCTCCAAAGGAGTTAAGGTTGAGGTTGGCGAACGGGAAGCGGCAGTGGATCTATATATTATCGTTGAGTATGGCGTGCGTATCCCCGATGTTGCGCTGAGAGTCCAGGAAAACGTTAAACGGGGTATTGAATCTATGACCGGCCTTGATGTTGTTGAAGTCAATATTCATGTTCAGGGCGTAGGCTTTGCCCTGGAAGGTAAAGAAGAAGACATTAGGGTGAGATAACCGGAAGAGGCTAAAAGAAAGGAGAACGAACGCTATGGGGATTATTGACCGCATTATCCTGTCTATTTACACATTTTTACTGGCTTTTTTATCATTCGCCGCCATTCTCCTGTCTTTACGCCTTATTCCATTGGAATTGGCGTGGACAAGCATTGGCCATATATATGGCCAATGGGAAGCGTCGCTGGTTGGAGCGGTATTTTTTCTAGTCAGTATCAGACTGCTTTTGGCAGGCCTTCGCTCCCGTAAAGTTAAAGATACCATTGTCCATCACAATGAAATTGGTGATGTACATATTTCACTGACTGCCGTTGAGAATTTGGTGGAAAAAACGGTTCGCCACCTGCGTGGTGTGCGCGGCCTTAAAGTGAAGGTGGCGCTGGCCCCCCAGGGCATTACCGTGCAAATAAAAGCGGCAGTCAGCCCGGAAAGCCATGTGCCGACTGTAGCCGGTGAAATTCAAAAGCGTGTGCATGAATATATAAAAAATACCGTAGGGATCGAACTGGCTGATGTTCAGGTTACTGTGGATAATATCAGCAATGATTTTAAAGCGAAACAGCGTGTTGAATAGAGGTGACAGTTTTGAATTCCAAACTACTGGAGGAAATCTGGCAGCACCATAGCGGTAAAATTCTGGGGATGTTATTTGGCTTTATGTTTGGCATCCTGGTTATAACTTTTGGTTTTTTTCGCACACTATTTGTAGTTTTATGCGTTAGCGCCGGTTACGTAGTAGGTAAACGCATTGACCAAAAAGAAGATATCATGGAAATTTTGGATAAGCTGCTGCCTCCTGGTTATAATCGGTAAGCGCTTAGAAAGAGGGAAATTATGAGCCGTAGAAAGGCCCGCGAAATGGCTGTACAAGCATTATTTCAATTGGATTTTAACGCAGGTGCCAGCAAGGATGAAGCACTTAGTTCGGTATTTAGTGAACGGGAAGACGTCAATGAGAATACCAAGCTCTATGCTAAGTCACTGGTTGAGGGTACCTGCAGCAATTTAGCCGCAATTGATGATTACATATCAGAGCTGTCGCAAGAATGGAAAATTGAACGCATGGCCGGTGTTGATCGTAATATAGCCAGGATGGCTATTTATGAAATGAAATACAGCCAGGAACGGCTGCAGCCAGGCGTGGCTATTAATGAAGCTGTGGAATTGGCCAAAATTTTTGGCACTGAGGAGTCAAGCAAGTTTATCAATGGTATTTTAGGATCAATTGTAAAAAATAAAGGACTGTCATGAGCTATTCTCTGGGAATAGATACCAGCTGTTATACCAGCTCCGTAGCGCTCCTGAATGAGTCAGGGCAGCTAGTTGCCGATTGCCGGAGAATTCTGCAGGTTAAACCCGGCAGCCGGGGGCTGCAGCAATCGGAAATGGTGTTTCAGCATACCCGCAATCTGCCCGAATTATTTACGGAAGCCTGCCAGGGGCTCTCCAGGCCCTTAGTTTTCAAAGGGATAGGCGTTTCTGCCTATCCCCGCCCACTGCCTGATTCCTATATGCCTGCATTTTTGGTGGGGGCTGGCTATGCCAAGGTGTTAGCCTTAAGCCATAATGTTCCGCTCTATAGTATCAGCCATCAGGAAAATCATATTTTCGCCGGCCTTTGGTCGGCAGGCGGTCCTGAATCGACCGAGTTTCTGGCGGTTCACCTCTCGGGCGGTACTACTGAAATTGTGCGGGTATCAGCCAATACCTGCCCAAATCAGGCCAACAGCCTGAAATTGGAGATCATTGGCAGCAGTCAGGATATCCATGCCGGGCAATTAGTCGATCGCGTGGGTGTTTTATTGGGGTTGCCGTTTCCCGCCGGCCCTCATCTCGAGACCCTGGCTGCACCAGTCCGCAGCCAAGCCGTAAAAATACCGGTCTCTGTCCACGGCACCAGTGTTAGTTTTGCCGGCCCCGAGACCCACGTGCGCAAATTAATAACCCAAGGGGCTGACCGGGGAGCCATTGCTGCCGGTGTGGAGTTCAGTATTGCCGCAGCGATACTGACTATGCTTAAACAGGCAATTGCAACTACCGGCCTTACAGAGGTGCTGCTGGTCGGCGGGGTAATGGCGAACAGCTTTATCAGGCACCACCTGTTGGAACAGCTGGAACGTCCCGGGATAGCAAAACTATATTTTCCTGAGAACAAATATAGTCCGGACAATGCAACCGGTGCTGCTTATTTTGCCTTAAAATCCTGACAGGTTGCCCAAATTCACCAATGCAGCCGCTCTGGCATATGATACATAAATTCATATGCCGGGAGGTGACACCATGGTTCCTTATATTCTGGCAGGTGCAGTCATAGGCTCGGTCGTTGGGCATCTTATTCCGCCCGGATATTTTTTCTGGTTCGTGGTGGGGGGGATAAGCGGCTATTTAACACAGCGCTATTTCAGCTCCAGATTCTAAAGACCAAAAATCTTTACCCAGACTTATGTCTGGTTTTTTTTGTATTTATAGGTTATTATTATGTTTGTCTGGGTTTGAAATTAAAATATGCTGGAGACAAACAGGGTGGAATGAATATGAGCAACATATATACGGTCAGCGATTTTACCAAATATCTTAAAAGCGTGTTTGATAAAGACCCGAAACTGGTTTCCGTTGCTATCAGGGGTGAGTTATCCAATTTTAAATGTCATTATTCGGGCCATTGCTATTTTACACTTAAAGATGCAGGCTCGCAGATAAAAGGGGTTATGTTTAAAAGCAGGGCCCAATTTTTAAAATTTGAGCCGCGCGATGGTCTCAAAGTAGTCGCATTTGGTCAGGTGACCGTATTCGAACGCGATGGACAATACCAGCTTTACGCCGATCAGTTAATACCTGATGGCCTGGGAGAACTCAGTATTGCTTTTAACCAACTGAAAGAAAAACTGGCGGCGGCCGGCCTGTTTGATGAAAGCCGTAAACGGCCCTTGCCGCTGCTGCCCAAAGCGGTAGGGATTGTAACCTCACCGTCCGGAGCGGCGCTGCGGGATATTATTACCGTGGCCAACCGGCGCCATCCGGGCCTGCGCCTGATCCTGTTTCCGGTTCAGGTTCAGGGACTGGAGGCTCCCGGGCAAATTGTACAGGCGATCGAGGCCTTTAACCGCCTTGCTAATGTCGAGGTTATCATTGCCGGCCGCGGAGGCGGTTCAATTGAAGAGTTATGGGCTTTCAATGATGAAAAGGTAGTACGGGCTATCGCTGAATCGGACATCCCTGTGGTATCGGCAGTGGGCCATCAAACAGATTACACCTTAGCCGATTTTGCCGCCGATCGCCGGGCAGCAACGCCTTCGCAGGCTGCAGAACTTGTTGTCCCGGATGTGAATGAACTGAAGCGTTATATCCATACACTCCAAACGATGCTGGAAAGTAATCTACGGACTTATTTAAAAGAGCGGCGGCAAATACTGCAGCAGCTCCGCGACAATAAGGTATTCCTGCAACCGGAAAAACTGTTTGCTGACAAGAAGCAGCTTACTGATTTATACCTGGAACGGTTAGGCCAGGCCATGCAGAAAATCATTGTTGCTAAACAGCATGCATTGAACATCCATGCAGAAAAACTGGCTGTGCTTAATCCGCTTGCGGTATTGGCCAGAGGCTACAGTCTGGCCCATACACCGGCGGGAGAGGTGGTGACAGCTGTCAGCCAGGTAATCCCCGGGCAGCGGCTGGAGATTATTCTACGGCAAGGGCGGCTGGATGTCGACGTGGTTAGGGTAAAGGAGGAGAAAAATGGCTAATAAAGCAGGTAATAAACAAAATAATGTATGTTTTGAGGACGCTCTTGGCAAATTAGAAGTAATTGTAAAACAACTGGAGACAGGTGAACTGCCACTGGAGGAGGCTTTAGACCGGTTTGGCGAGGGTATTGCCTACGCCAAACTATGTTTTGACCGCCTAAATGCTGCAGAAATTCAGGTAAATAAAATTTTACAGCAAGAACAAGGCCGTCTTGTTGAAAAACCACTTAATCTGGCGGAGGCTGATTGACTGCTATGACAAAACAACTTTCTCTAAGTCATTATTGCCGGCAGAAAGTGAGCTTGCTGGAAGAGGCTCTGGCCCGCTACAGTCCTGCAGATGCCTGCCCGCCTATTATCTATGAGGCCATGCGTTACAGCCTGTTTGCCGGCGGCAAAAGACTGCGGCCGATTATGCTAATGGCTGCAGCCGATGCTGCCGGCGGTTGCGGCACTGATTATATGCCTGTAGCCTGCGGGTTGGAGATGATTCATACCTATTCACTGATTCATGACGATTTGCCGGCCATGGATAATGATGATTACCGGCGTGGCAAACTCACCAACCATAAAATATATGGTGACGGCATGGCCATCCTGGCTGGTGACGGTTTGCTGACAGCCGCGTTTAGCACCATGCTTTCGCAACCCAATGTCCAGGCAGCAATACTGGTTAATGTTGTCAGGGAGATCGCGGTTGCCGCCGGTGCCGCCGGTATGGTAGGCGGCCAGGCAGTCGATCTGGCTTCTGAAGGCAAAATTATTGATGCCGCCACGCTTAAGTTTATCCATCAGGCCAAAACCGGAGCACTTTTTAAAGCCGCCCTGCGGGCCGGAGCTATGCTGGCCAATGCCAGTACAAATCAGCTGGAAGCACTGACTGATTATGCTGAACATTTCGGTTTGGCTTTTCAGATTACAGATGATATCCTTGACGTAATTGGCAGTCAGGAGAAGATTGGTAAACCGGTGGGCAGTGACATGAGAAATCAAAAGGCGACTTATGTAACATTACACTCCCTGGCTGGCGCTAAACAACTGGCTGAGCAAGCCGTAGACAATGCCTTGCTCAGCGTACAAGGTTTTGGACCTGAAGCTGCAATTTTACGGGAATTAGTGAAATCTTTAATCAATCGTGAAGCCTGAGGTGTAAATAATGTTCGAATTCATGGCGGGAATTGGGAAAAATATTATATTAATGACTGCCATTACTGCATGGTTTACAGCCCAGGTATTAAAGACAATAACCGCTTACTGGCGCCACGGAACATTTAATGCCGAACGGCTGGTTGGCGCCGGCGGTATGCCCAGTTCCCACACGGCTCTGGTAGTCAGTCTGGCTGTTGCTATCGCCCTTAAAGAAGGGCTGGATTCCAGTCTGTTCGCACTAGCCGTTGTCCTCGCCGGCATTGTTATGTACGATGCGGCCGGCGTACGCCGGGCAGCAGGCAAACAGGCTAAAGTGATTAATAAATTAGTACGGGAAATGCGGGTCGAACACAAGGTCCGGGATACCAGACTTAAGGAATTATTAGGCCATACACCACTCGAAGTATTGGGCGGAGCCGTTCATGGTACTCTTATCGCTTATGCGTTTTATATATTTTGTAGATGAATGTTAGTCCTAAATTATGCTATAATATGTTTTGAAAATATAGTGTATTACAATCGATATGACTTCTGTCAGGGAAAGCGGGGAAGTTGGTTTGGGGATATTGCTTGATGGCATTAACGGGCCACAAGACCTTAAAAGTCTTTCTTTAGGGCAATTAGAAAAGCTCGCCGGTGAAATCCGCGAGCTTCTTATACATACGGTATCCGCTAACGGCGGACATTTAGCACCTAACTTAGGTGTTGTCGAATTGACACTGGCTCTTCACAGAAC
>JAEWGR010000120.1 GCA_023388195.1 Bacillota bacterium | reverse complement strand
GGCCATATGGCCGTCGCTGACCTTGTGGCAGGTATCGACAACATTGACTGTCAGGCCATCTGACATGATTTTGAGCTCCTGGAGGGCAATGATCCGGCTTGCGTACATATTCTGCAGGGCTCCGTTGGCTGTTTTTATGCCATGTAGCCCAACCAGGCCAATGACAACCGACAACAGCGAAAATATAGCGACAACAATGAGGAGTTTGGCTCTGAGATTCAGGTGGGCTAACAACGCTGACAGCGTTTGTAGCTGAATATTGGCCAGCGCCGCCGGCAGTGTTAGCTGATTGCGGAACCTGAATCCGACCGGTAGTTTGTTCAGTTTTCCGGGCCATTTACCCTTACTTGCAATGCGTTTTAATAACCTCACGCTGTACTCCTTTGTCATTCGCGTATTTTTCTATACTGCTTTTTGCTTTTGTTATAAAATGTTAGTCTTTGGCAGGGCATTATCCTGCTCTGGTATTTTAAGGGAGTGTTAACTTTATGTTAAGTTTATGTTAGCGGCAGATACGGCTAACAATCATTAGCTGGCTGGTAGACATAAGCGGCCCCAAAACTATATAATTATTTATGGAATGAATAGAGGCAAACAAATAAGGAGAAATACCATGGCCAAAAAAAGCAATAATCTTAAATGGATACTGGCGCTGGCAGCAGCACTTGTTGCCGTCGTTATCTTTTATCAGGCAGGCAAGCCGCCGGCCCAGCCAACACCTGGCTATGAGCTGGAGAAGACCGGGGCCGGTGTGGTCCTGGACTTTACCGATACAGCCAATAAAATTCATGGGGCCGTTGATGCGGGTCTGGCCGGTGTCAAGGTGGAGCCGGAAATGCTGAAAGAAGCCAGGCAGGAGGTTCCCCGCACAGGGGTGGAGGGGCTCATTCGCTGGCATAGCCGGAGTATGCTTATCAGGCTGCCGGCCACAATCTCACCGGCAGCAGTGGAGCAGGCCTTAACCCCGCTGGCTGCCAAAGCGGGCGGCAAGGTAATCGTCACAGAACCGGATACTTATAATGGCATGCCGGTTGTGCGTATTGATGTTGGTATCAAGGATATGTTAAACAGTGAACCCCTGACCTTAGTGACAGACAGGCTCTATGTTCTGCAGGAAAAAAAGCCGGCACCCCAGGCTAAGCCTAAACCGGAGGCCAAGTCCGGCACCGGTGAAATGGCAATCATAATTGATGATTTTGGTTATATAAGAGGACCAATTGCTGAATATGCCAATATGGGGCGGCCCATTACGTTTGCCGTGTTGCCTTATCGCCAGTATAGTACGGAGGCGGCCTCGGCCGCTCTCAGCGCCGGTCATTTAGTGATGCTGCATTTGCCGCTGGAGCCGTTGTCGGCAGCGGAAGAAACAGAGCCGACAGTCATTACTGTCAATATGACCGAGGCGGAAATTAAACAGACGGTGGAAAAGGCAATTGCTTCTATCCCCGGTCTCAAAGGCGTCAACAACCATCAGGGATCAAAGGCAACTGCCGACAGGCAGGTAATGAAAACGGTATTAGGGGTTATTAAAGCCCATAATCTGTTTTTTGTTGACAGCCGGACCAGCGGTAAAACGGTGGCGGCCGAGGTGTCCAGACAGCTTGGTCTGCGAACCGGCGAAAATGAGCTGTTTCTGGATAATAGTTCTGACATTGAGTTAATTAAAAAGCAGCTGCGGACAGCCATTGCCATGGCCCGGAGAAATGGCAGTGTGACCGTGATTGGCCATGCCCGTCCCAACTCGGTCATTGCCGTAAGGGAAATGATTCCGGAGATAGAAGCCGCCGGCATCAGGCTGGTTTATGCCGACCAGTTACTCAGATAAAGTGAAAAAAAGCACCCCGTTAATGTAGACGCCCTGGTGGCAGCTCTGCATTAGCGGGGTGTATTTTTCTTGACAAAACCCAATGAGCATGAGTATACTTTGGGTAAGTGGTTGCGCTCGCAAATTGTTTGTTGCGCCCGTAATTGTGCATTTAACGATGGTGCGAAACGGACATAATGATTTAGAAAGTCAGGAAAGGAGGCAGCCGATGGGCAAATTATATAAATGGATTGCGATTACAGACCGGTTTAGCAAGATCTATCTGGATAAAAAGTTTGAAGCATTGGGAATCAACACGAGTCAGCATATGTTTATTATTCATATCTGTGAAAATGAAGGCATAACGCAGGATAAGCTATTACCATTAGTTCATCTAAATAAAAGCAATATTACCCGGGGTTTGGCAAAGCTTGAAGAAAACGGGTTTATTTATAAAGAACCTTGTATACATGATAAACGGACAGCCCGTTTATACCCTACTGCCAAGGCTAAGGCAATCTATCCGGAAATCATTGCCATTGAAGCCCAGTGGTCAAATATGTTAACAACTAAGCTTACCGGGGCGGAGAAGAGTTTGTTGCTGCGGTTAATGCAGATAACAGGCCAGACGGCAATTGACTGGGCAGCCGAAGCGGAAACCGAAATGGATCATAGCGGAGGAGAGGAAAAAGATGAGTGATTTTAGTTTGCTGTCAAGAAATTTTATCATGATATGTCTTTCCGGTTTTTTCTATTTCGGCAGTTTCTACCTGCTGCTGCCGACCATACCGCAATTTGTAGCCGGTTTGGGAGGGACGACAAGCCAGATCGGGATCGTTGTGGGTCTTTTTACCCTGTCATCGGTCATACTGCGCCCCTATTTCGGCAAACAGGCCGATAGTTATGGCCGCAAGAAGATGATGTTGTTCGGGGCGGGTCTGTTTGCCCTGTTGTTTGTGCTTTATAGTCAGATACAGACTGTTGTTCCCTTATATGTGCTGAGAATACTCCATGGCATTGCCCATGGCAGTTACCTGGCAGCCGCGTTTGCTTATGTGGCTGATCTGGCTCCGGCCCAACGCCGGGGCGAGGTAATGGGTATTTATGGTGTGGCCAATGTGGTGGCCATGGCTTTATTCCCGGCCTGGGGCACCATGATTATTACAGGTACTCATGATTTTTCCCGGTTATTTCTTTATTCGGTTATTACCGCCGGGGCTGCGTTTGCGGCTGCTTGCTTTGTAGATGAGATTAAACCGCCGGCAACACGGCAGCAGGCGGTAAGCATCTGGGCTGTTGGCCGTCAGCCGGCGGTACTTGTTGCGTCGCTGACCTTTTTGGCGGCGGCGACTGCCTACGGGGCGGTAATCACCTTTTTGCCGGTATATGCCCCCCGGCAGGGAATAACCAGCTTTGGCATATTTTTTACCACCTATGCGATTTTTACGTTAATAAGCCGGGTGATTGCCGGCAAATTATCTGATCGCTATGGCCGGCGCAAAGTGATTCTGCCTTTTCTAACCCTGTTGGCGGCGGCTACATTTTTGTTGTCTTTTTTAGCTGATGTACGGTTACTGGTACTGATTGGCGCGTGCTTTGGCCTGGGTTTTGGCGCATTTATGCCGGCGTTGAATGCCTTTGTGGTCGACCGGACGCTGCCTCATGAACGGGCGAGCGCCCTGGCCTTTTTTACTTCTTTTATGGATGTGGGGATTACAGCCGGGGCCGTAATTCTGGGAATTGTCGGTGAGTATTGGGATTATGGGGCAATGTACAGTGTGGCCGGCCTTATCGTCTGTCTGGGAATTTTGTTATTTGCCCTTGGAACCAGGGCGGGCGAGCCGGTAAAAGCGGCTCAGCCGGGAACCGGGGAATAAACCGCCTTCATCAAGAAAATATCAGGGCAAGTTTTCCTGTTCAGGGCTGCCCAATAATGTCCGGCCGACGTCAGGTAGCTGCGGCCGGGCCTTTTTTTGCCTGTTGCCGAACTCTGTCATGCAGGCCCAGTACCGTTTGGGCATATGGCTTTGACGGCAGGTTGGATTATACCGCCCTTCAATCGCGATGGTATCGTAAAATAATTGCCAGAGTTCGCGAAACTTTTGCTCCTCCGCATTGGCTGCCGGCAGCTCAAGCGAGTCAATCGGTATGATGGCAGACCGGTAGGGCTGATACACCAGGCCCATGCCATGGGTTTTGTCATAGATCAAAAAACGCTCCTCCGGATACCGTTCACAAAAATGCTGCAACAGCAGCGGCAGTACATAGTTTTTGGGTTCGATTTCACCGACAAGGACGTTGTTAACAATCGAAAAGCGCAGGAAGCCTTTAAACAAATGACTTTCCCGCTCTAAATGCTTTACTGCTTTGCCGAGCGTGCCCACCACGTTGTCGGTCAGCATATTCATCACCGCTGGGCCGTGACGGTAACCAAGCCGCAAAAAGAGCAGGATATACAACTCCTTTTGCCCAAAACAGGTTAAAAAGGCTTGCTGCACGAAATCCAGCGCCGGCCGGCCCAGTTTCCGGGGAATGGAGGCTAGTACCCGGCCGGCTTTTTGGCTGTCAGTCGGAATTGTTTTGGCAGAAAAAAGCAGCGGCGGCGCGGCGGCGGCTACCAGTATGTCCAGAGGAATTTCCTTTTTTTCGTAACTTTCAAACACACAGCATAATAAACCGTCGAAGCTGCCGTCATAGCAGTAAATCAGATCAGACTCGGTATGCATTGCTGCCAGGCCTCCTGTGGTAAAGGGAGCTGTGCCGGCTGGTTAAAGAGTGAGAGCTGTTCCGGCTGGCTGATAAATTGCGAGTGATACAGTTCCAGAGTTTTTGCCGACAGTAAAGAGCGGAGCATGGTATTGGGGGTGATCTTTATGCCGGCGGCGGTTTTACCGGCACAGGTGATAAAATACTGTGCCCGTTTGAGGACAACACCCAGCCTTTTCAGGTTGTCAAACTGGAGGGAGGTTGTCCGCCGGGCCGCTACTATCCGCTGGGCACTGGTTACACCGATGCCTGGTATCCGCAGCAGGTCGCGGTAAGAGGCCCGGTTAATCTCCAGCGGGAAAGCATCCATGTGATGCAGGGCCCAGTTGCATTTAGGATCCAAATAGGGATTGAAGCTCTGCTGCTGCTGATCAAGTAGTTCGTCAGCGGCGAACCCGTAAAACCGGAGCAGCCAGTCGGCCTGATAAAGCCGGTGTTCCCGCCACAGCGGCGGGGTGGTGTCCAGGGCTGGCAGGAGGCTGTCGCCAGTTACCGGCATATAGGCGGAAAAGAAAACACGCTTCAGCTTGTATCTTTTGTACAGGTTTTCTGTCAGATTCAGAATTTGGTAATCGGTGTCGGCCGTAGCCCCGATAATCATCTGGGTGCTCTGGCCGGCAGGAACAAATTTAGCTGCATGGCGGTACTTTACAATATCCCGCGAATTTTCCCGGATACGCTCTTGAATATGCCCCATAGG
>JAEWGR010000113.1 GCA_023388195.1 Bacillota bacterium | reverse complement strand
CAGTATGTGGAGCAGATTGGTTACCCAATGACCGGGCGCTCCTATTATGTCAGCCTCACCCAAAAAATTTAAGGCAAAGTGAGGAGGCGCATCTATGACCTATACCCACAAATTGTTTAGTGTGGCCATGTTTATCGCCCTGGGCATAACCATGCCGCTAGCCTTTCATTTCTTCGGCGGGGCCGGGCAGATGTTTCTGCCGATGCATATCCCTGTATTGTTGGCCGGACTGCTGCTGGGCTTACGAGGGGGCCTGTCTGTGGGTCTGCTGACGCCGGTGATCAGCAGCCTTGCTACCGGCATGCCCCCGCTCATGCCGATGCTGCCGATTATGGTGATAGAATTAAGCGTTTACGGGGCTGTGACAGGGTACCTGTACAGGCAGCGCCGGCTACCGCTGGTGTGGTCGCTGATCGGGGCCATGCTGGCCGGGCGGATAGCCGCTGCCTTGCTTGTCGCCGGTATGGCGGCCCTGCTGGCAGTCCAAATGCAGCCACTGGCGTTTATCATAGCCTCTGTCACTATCGGCTTACCGGGGATGGCTATTCAACTATTTATCGTCCCGCTGCTGGTGAAAAGACTGGAAGCCGCTTCCGGGGCGTACAGGCAGGTGAAATCATGAGTAATGAGCGGGATTTTTTCGATAAGATTGCCAGCCAGTGGGATGACACCCGGCTGGCTGATGCGGAAAAAATTACGCAGCTAATTGAGCGGGCTGGCTTAGAACCGGGGTTTAACGTATTGGATGCCGGCAGCGGCACCGGCGTCTTACTGCCCTTTATTAAACAGGCGGTCGGTGCGGCCGGTGCGGTGACGGCTGTTGATTTTTCCGCCAATATGCTGGCCAAGGCGGAACTGAAATATGGCGGACTTGGCGGTATTACTTTTACGGTTGCCGACATTATGGAATTTGTGCCGGGATGTTTATTTGATGCCGTGTTATGCTTCAATTTTTTTCCTCATATTAAAGATAAGCCGTTGTTCATGGCGCATATGCGCAAGCAACTGCGTGACGGCGGGTCGCTGGTTATTATGCACGACATTTCCCGCCACAAGGTGAATGCCGTTCATCAGGGCAGTGAGGCAGTCAAAAATGACCGCCTGTCCCCGGCTGAGTCGGTGTGCGAGATATTGCAGGCCGCAGGCTATGAAGTGACAGAGGCGATTGATGGTGATGACCGTTATTTTATTAAGGCTGTAAAGGCATAGCTGCTGTCTGATAACTTATAACACAAAGCACATAGGTATGAAACGACGGTGACTTACCGCCGCTTCATACCTTTTTTCTATTGTATTCTATAATTTTTGATAAATCTCCCAAATTAGGAGGTTATTCGACTTTATTAGCGAAATAACTATACCAACAAAATCAACATAATTATTAATTAAGAAGGGATAGGTGGTAAAAGTGGGTATGCATACAGTGAAAAGTGATATTTCAAATCTACCGGTGAACTATCGTAAGTTTTACGAGGAATTGACAACCTTTCTTCCGGCTAACCATATTTTTGCAGACCCGATCCGGACACTGGCCTATGGCGTTGACGCCAGCCTTTATCGCATAACCCCCAGGCTGGTGGTCAAAGTCCGCACCTCCCAAGAAGTAGCTAAAATTTTCAAAATTGCCGGTAAATTTAATATTGCCACTACGATCCGGGCGGCAGGTACAAGCCTGTCAGGCCAGGCACTGACAGACTCGGTATTGTTGGTGCTGGCCGGGGGCTGGAGTGGCTACCGGATTGATGATCAGGGCGAAACGATTATGCTGGAACCGGGAATCATCGGCTCTGAGGCTAATCAGTATCTCCGGCCTTACTCCCGCAAAATCGGGCCTGACCCGGCATCTATCAATTATGCGATGATTGGTGGCATTGCTGCCAATAATGCCAGCGGGATGTGCTGCGGTACTGATGATAACAGCTATAAAACAATCGCGGCGATGAAAATAATCTTTGTTGACGGGGCTATGTTGGATACGGCTGACCCTGAGTCCTGTGCGCAGTTTATCAGTACGCATCAGCCATTGATCGGCGCGATTGAGAATATCCGGGATGAGATTAATGCCGACAGGCAGCTGCAACAGCTGATTGTCCGCAAATTCAAAATCAAAAATACTACCGGTTATGGAATTAATGCGTTTGTCGATTATCATAACCCCATTGATATTATCAGTCATCTCATGATCGGGTCGGAGGGGACACTGGGCTTTATTGCGGAGATAACCTACAAGACGGTTGTTGAGCATGCCCATAAAGCCTCGGCTCTCATGTTTTTCCCGGATATGAAGCAGGCCTGTATGGCGATAACGCGGCTGGAGCGGCCATTGGTGGCGGCCGCCGAATTGCTTGACCGTATTTCACTCCGTTCAGTGGAAGACAGTGCCGGTATGCCGGCATTTTTAAAAGAGCTGGATGAGCAGGCAGCAGCGTTGTTAGTGGAAATCAGAGCAGAAAACAGGGAGCTGCTTGAGGGCAGCATTGAAAAAACGATCGAATGCTTAGCAGAGATACCTGTTCTGTTTCCGATTGCCTTTACTGATAAGAAAAGTGAATATGAGAAGCTGTGGAAAATCCGCTCCGGTGTATTTCCGGCTGTCGGCGGCATTCGCCGCCAGGGCACCTCGGTTATCATTGAGGATGTTGCTTTCCCCAGGGAATCGCTGGCTGAGGGGGTTCTTGCCCTGCGGGAATGCATGAACAGGCATGGTTATGGTGATGGTGTGATCTATGGCCATGCGTTGGACGGCAACGTCCACTTTGTTTTTAATCAGAATTTCGACACCCTGGCAGACATCAGCCGCTATAAAGGCTTTATAAATGAAGTGTGCCGTATGGTGGTGGAACGTTTCGCCGGTTCACTCAAGGCCGAGCACGGTACAGGACGGAACATGGCCCCGTTTGTTGAGCTGGAATGGGGGCAGCAAGTCTATAAATATATGAGACAAATAAAGGCGGCTTTTGATCCGGCGGCATTGCTCAACCCTGATGTGGTCATTACCGCTAATCCGGACGTTTATGTTGAGAATCTGAAACTGATGCCGCCGGTTCATGAACTTGTTGATAAATGTATGGAGTGTGGATTTTGTGAGATTAACTGTCCGTCCCTAAATCTGACCAGCAGCCCGCGCCAGCGCATTGCTGTGCAGCGGGAGCTGGCCCGGCTGCGGGCTGACGGCCCTAATAACGCGTTGGCCCAGCGGGTGGAAGCGGATTATGAGTATTTTGGCGAGACAACCTGTGCCACTGATGGTTTATGTCAAACAACCTGTCCGTTGGCCATTAACACCGGCAGTTTTACTAAATATCTGCGCTCAGCTAAGACTACTGCCAGGGGCCGGAAAGCGGCCAAATTCATGGTCAAGCATTTTGGCGGGATCACGTCACTGGCAAAACTGGGTTTAGCCGGGGCGAACCTGGCCCACCGGACTTTGGGCGGCTGTGTGGTTGGCGGGTTAGCCAAAACAGCCCGCTCGATAATCGGCGAGAGTGTGCCCAAGTGGAATAAGTGGTTGCCCCAGGCCAGTGCACCTCTGGCAGCGCAGCCGGCTGCCCCGGCTGATGGTCGCAAAATTGTTTATTTTCCCAGCTGCGTCAGCCGGACGATGGGCCCGGCCAAAGAGGATAAGGATCAGCGGTCACTGCACCAGGTAATGCTTTCTCTGCTTGATAAAGCCGGCTATGGCGTCATTTTTCCGCCCGGTATGGAGGATTTATGCTGTGGCATGCCCTTTGAGAGTAAGGGCTATTTTGAGGCGGCCGATGAATTGAGTACCAAGCTGGAACAGGTGCTGCTGGCCTGCAGCAATAATGGACAATACCCGGTACTCTGTGATACCAGCCCCTGTGTGTACCGGATGAAACGGGTAATGGATAAACGGCTGGCAATCCTGGACACGGTGGACTTTATTCACGATTACCTGCTTACCGAACTGGAGTTTGAGAAATTGCCGGAGAAAGTTGCCATTCATGTAACCTGCAGTGCCACTAAAATGGGCTTGGCCGACAAGTTCCGGGCGGTGGCCGAGGCGTGCGCAACTGAGGTGATTATCCCGGACAAGGTAAAATGCTGTGGCTTCGCTGGTGACAAGGGGTTCGAAGTGCCGGAACTCAATGAATCGGCATTGGCGCACCTCAAGGAAGCGATACCGTCAGACTGTCACTGCGGGTTTTCCAATAGCCGCACCTGTGAGATTGGCTTAGCCGATCACAGCGGCATCAGCTATCAATCCATTGCGGTCCTTGTTGATCGCTGCAGCCTGGGACGGAAGAAGGGCTGAATTGGATGTTTAACTATAATGAATGATACTGGCGCGAGACAAGATTAATAAGTAGATAAAACCAGCAAACACCGGATATAAAAATTATCCGATGTTTGCTGGTTTTTAAAGGCCCAGGGTAAATTGCTGCTGTACCGTACCTAAAATCGCTGTGTCAGCTCAACCGTCGCAACACGTCCCGGGGCATAAATGTTAAAAGTGTCCACTTGCTGCCTGTATTTTCTATCCAAAACGTTATCAACGGCCAAGGCCAGGCTTGTATCCCTGGACATCGCATAATTGATTTTTACATCGGCGACAAAATGGCTCATGAATCCATAAGTGTTTTGTTCATTTTCATATGCGGTACTGATGTAGCGTCCGAGTAAATTGGTCGTCCATTTATCCTTGGCGTAGGCACAGCCAAAGGTAAGGGTATCCGTAGGAACGGTCGGAATGCGGTTGCCGGTATAACCATTGGGATTGTTGGTAAATTTGGCATCATTATAGGTATAATTGATAAAACCGGTCAATTCCGGCCGGAATTTATGCTTAACCTCTACTTCAAAACCGCGTATTTCCGCATCTCCCTGCTGCCAGCGGCTGGCCCCCTGGTAAATTAAATTAGCTTCATTTTTAAACAGAGCAAGTTTGGTTGTGGTCTTGGGACCGGCTGACAAATAGGCGCCGATTTCATAGGAGGTCATTTCTTCCGGCTCCAGTTCCGAATTGGCCAGCAGATCCTTGTAGTCAAAGGCCACATTCATGAGTGTCGGGCTGTTAAAGGCTTTGCCGGCCGAAGCATAAAGCGTTACTTTGTCGTCTGCCTGATAATGCAAGGAGGCTTTTGGCGATACCTTGCTAATGCTCCGGTCGGCGAGAACTGCTCCGGCTTTTACTGTGTCGCTGGTTTTCCACTCATCATAACGGGCGCCTACGTAGAGGGTGCTTTTCGGATTTAGGGACATTTCATTTTGTAGATAGACAGCATTGGTTTTGCTGGTGGCTGTCGCTGTTAGCGCACCGCTTTTGTTGTACTGAGATCCCTTGTCTTCTCTGGTGGCAACGCCAAAGGTAAGCAGGTTTTTCCCATCTATGGCCCAGTTTAAGCTAATGTCGGCCTCTTTGGTTTTGACAGGATTGGGATTAGGGCCGTTGCCATTGGCGATTTGCCAGTAGTTTGTATAATTTTGTTCTCCCAGATGCACTTTGAGTTCCTTGGTGTCATCCAGCTTTTTTTCATAGTTTATACCGGTCAGTTCCAATTTGCGCTGGCCTTTATCCTTGCCACCCTCGTAATAGCCATAGGTGTAATCGCTTTCTGTCCGCAACAAGGCCAGGCGTTCGCCTTCACTGAAATCATATATTAATTTTATCGCGGCGTTTTTATTCTTAGTGGCAAACTTGCCATAACGATACATATTTGGCAGCTGTTCCGGCTGATTTACATAACCATCAACGTCCCGCTTGTCATAACTTAGTATATACCGGAGTTTATTACCATCGCTTTGATTGCTGGTAAAAAAGGAACTGGTGGTTGTACCGTTGCCGCCAAACCCACCCTTGATGAATGTCTGGGACTCGGCATCCGTTTTAGTAATAATATTAATAACACCCCCCATAGCATTTGTTCCATACAGGGAAGAAAATGAACCTTTAATAACTTCGACGCGGTCAATCATTGCAATGGGGATATTACCCCAGTTCACGCCGCCGGAATAGCCGTTATTCAGGGGAATGCCATCCATGAGCACCAGTACCTGGCTTTGCGTCATGCCGCGCAGGGAAATTTTGGTTCCCATCATGCCTTGTGATTCTTTTACATACATACCCGGTACGTAATGCAGGGCCTGATCAAGGGTTTTAATATTGGCTTTGGCTAAATCATAGGCAGTAATCACCGACACGCTGGCAGGGACTTCTTTAATGGTTTTTTCCGTTTTGGTAGCGGTTACAACCACGGTGTCTAAATCGAATTGGTTACTGTTGTCCTCCCTAGGCTCGGCATGGCCGGCCGAATTGGTCAGCAGCAGGCCTGCCAGAATGGTCATAAGGGTTAACTTGTGACTTTTTCTTTTCATACTATTTTTCCCCTTTCATCATGGTATGGCTTTTTGTAAGCTGTACCATGTTTCTTCATTCAGAATGCCGTAGATCGGGCTTACTTTCCAACCGGTCAGGGACGCGTTACAGGGCTGGATAAAATTATCCCAATAGAGTGGTATAACCGGCAGGTTCTCGGCATAATACTGCTGGACGGCGGCACTGTATTGCCGGTATTCGTCCTGGCTCAGGGTGGAGTTCATTTTATCTACAAGCTCTTGAAACCTTGGGTCATCAACCATGGCCCAACCGATATTGCGGGCATCCATGTAGCCTGTGCCCATGCCGGCCCACATCATCATGCCCCAGGGAGTGGTGCGTGATAACAGGCTGGTATGGGACTTGTCCCTGTCGCTGATGGTCCGGTAGAGGGTGCTGTCCACTGTTTTAAGGCGGAGTTTGACACCGATAGTAGCGAAGTATTTTTGCAGCAGCTCTGACAGGCGGATATTTTCGGGGATGTCGTTTCTGACAAGCAGCTCAAAGGTGAGGGGCTGGCCGTTTTTTTCTCTGATACCGCTATCGGTCAGCTGATAGCCCGACTGCTCCAGCAGCAGCCCGGCCTTGCCAGGGTTAAACTCCAACTGGCGGGTTGCCGTATATCCCGGCGTACCGCTAGGTACAAACCCGGCGGTGGGATGGGTACCGTTGCCGGCCGCAAACAACCGGACAAGCTCGTCATAATCAATGGCATAGGCTAACGCGGCCCGAACCTGGGGATCGCTGACTACCGGCCTGGTGACATTGAAGATCAGGGCTTTGCTGACACCGAGGTTGGGCACGTTCATCAGCCTGACTTTGGGATTCTTAGCCAGATTGGCGGCATAGATGGGATCGGTGCCAGCCGCGTAGGTATAAGGCAGGTCAATCTGGCCGTTTTGCAAGGCCATATAGAGAGCGTCAGGATTTTTAAACAGCCGCACTTTAATTTCCGGAATCGGTGGTGCACCCCGGTAATAGGCAGTGTTGGCCTTGTAGGTGATAATACCGGCCCCGGCATCGAAGCCTGCAAATATATAGGGTCCGCAGCCGATAGCGGCCTGGGGCGCAGTAAAGGCCGCCGGATTATCCACTGCAGCAAAGATATGCTGCGGTAGTATTCTCAGTACCAGCAAATTGACCAGAAAACGGGGCGCAGGCCGGGCAAGGGTAAGGATCAATGTCTTATCATCAGGCGTGGTGATGAAATTTATCAGGGAAAAGTGGCTTTTATATTCGACGCTGTGCTTACTATTGTATTCAATAGTGAATTTTACATCAGCAGCTGTTACTTTTACTCCATCATGCCAGGTGACGTCGTCCCGGAGGTTGAAGGTCCAGGTCTGTCCGTCGCTGGTTTGCCAGGCGGTAGCCAAATCACCGGTGAAATTGCCGGTTTCATCCAGCTTGACGAGCCCCTTGTGGGTAAAGACAGAGCGAAAAATACCAAAGTAGTAGTCCTCGATGTTGACGCCCTCCACTTTCATGGTTGTGCCGACAGTCAGAACCGGTATGGCTTGTGAAGCAGTGTTTACCGGCCTGTTGTCATGACTGCAGCCTGTTAAGAGAAAAGGCAGGAAAAACGTAATGAGCAGTCCTATGGCAGCAAGGTGTTGCATGTTACTCCTCCCGGCATTCATGTCGTAGTAAGTGCCGTAAATCAAGCAGGCTGTCAGCAGGCGGCAGAATGTCAGCCGGGCGGCCCCTGGCCGTGATTCTGCCATCCACCATGAGGGCGGCCTGATCGGCGCAGGCTTTGATGACCGCAGGATCGTGGGCGATCAGCAGCAGGCTGAGTGATGTTTGCTGCTGGATAGCCTTTAACAAGGTGAGAATTTGGGCCTGGACCGATAAATCCAGCATCGAGGTAGGCTCATCGGCAATGAGCACTTCCGGTTCCAGGCCCAGTGCCCGGGCAATGGCCAGGCGCTGGGCCTGACCGCCCGAGATTTGCCAGGGATATTTGGGCAGTATATCGGTGGTTAGCATGGTTAGTGCCAATACCTGCTCTACCTTGTCCAGGCCATGGCGGCGGGATTTGACCAGCCTGTGGGCAAACAGGGGTTCCAATAGGGCATTAAGCATGGTTTGCCGGGGGTCCAGTGACAGCAGGGGCTGTTGGAAAATCAGTTGTATTTTACGGCGGTATGGCTGCCACTGCGCCCGGGACAGGCCGGTAAGCCGGCTCCCCTGGTACTTGATTTCGCCGCCGGTCGGTTGGAGCAGCCCGGTTATCAGCCTGGCAACCGTAGATTTGCCGCTCCCGCTGGTTCCCATAAGCCCGAAGGTCTTGCCTGCCGGGACAGTAAACGAAACATCCTGTACGGCCCGGGTGGCGGTTTTCTTAAACCAGCCGTGTGAAAATTGTTTGGTTACATGTATTATTTCAAGCATGCCAGCACCTTGCCGCTGCCGGGGCCAGCCCCGGTTCAAGGGGAGGATGGGCGGTACGACAGAGTTTTTCCGCGGGCCTGTTTAACTTTTCCCGGAGAGCGCAGCGGGCGGCAAACCGGCAGCCGGCAGGCAGGCGGCTCATATTTGGCGGCGTACCGGGGATAGGTATGAGACCGTGGGCCGGGTGGGAGCTCAGCAATTGTTGGGTATAAGGATGCCGGGGGGTTGTTAACAGCTCTTCCGCCTGTCCCATTTCGATAATTTCGCCGGCGTACATGACCATGATTTCACTACAGGTGGCGGCAACCTCCAAATCATGGGTAATGAGGAGCAGGGTGCTGTTGGCCAATAATCGGTGCAGAAGCAGAACATTCTGATTTCTGGTTTGCCGGTCAAGTCCCTTGGTGGGTTCGTCAGCCATAATCAGTTGTGGCCGGCCGGCCAGGGCTGCCGCCAGTAATACCCGCTGCGCCATGCCACCGGATAGCTGGTGGGGATAAGACTGATAGATCGTTTGGGGACTGACGAACCCGACAGCGTCGAAAAGTGCCAGAACCTGGTCGTAGACACCGGCTTTATCTTGCCGGGAACCGGTTCGCAGAACGGCTTCGCTGACCTGAAACCCGGCCGTCAATACCGGATTGAGGCTGCCAAGAGGATTTTGCGGGATAAGCGCTAATTCTTTGCCGCGGATAGCTGTCAGCAAGGCCGGTGACAAGGGCCTGCTTTCCCAGGTACATGTTCCCTGGATTGCAGCATTTTCCGGCAGCAGCCCGGTGACTGCGGCTGTCAGTACCGATTTGCCGCAGCCGCTTTCGCCGATAATCGCCGTTTTTGACCTCTTGGCAAGACGCATACTTATTTGCTGTACTGCCGGAATCGACTGTGAACCCACCGTGAAAGCAACTTGTAAGCTGTCGATAATCAACTGCATGTGTATTTTTCCTCCGCCCCAGCCTGGCCGCTGTTTTCCCGGGCTTTTTTCTCCAGGTAGAAGCCCAGTAATGTAAAGCTTAATGTCGCCAAAGCGATACATAAGCCTGGTGTCAGATACCAGTTCCACAGGTTGTTGACAAAGCCGCCACGATGAAAAGCGTAATAGAGTATGCCACCCCAGCTGAGGGATAGCGGATCCCCAAGACCGATAAAACTGAGTGCCGTTTCGCTCAGCATGGCCTGGGCGACGGCCAGGATGAACTTGGCAGCAGCGACCTCCAGGATATTAGGGGCAATATGCCTGAGGATAATTTGCGATTCGGGAATACCCAGCACTTGCAGGGCTTCTATAAAAGGAGAGCCTCTAAGCTGCAGTACCCGGGCCTGTACTACCCTGGCTGTCGGGCACCAGCCCAGTAAGCCAATAATGATGATTATATTGCCCAGACCTGGCCCGAGGTAGGCTGCTAAGGCAATCATCAGCGGCAAGACCGGAATCAGCAGCACAATATCGATAAGGCCATTCAGGCAATGGGCCGGCCAGCCCCGGCAGTAGCCGGCCACAATGCCGGCGGCAGTACCAATGCCGGCCGCTGTTACTGCCGCTGTCACACCGACTGCCAGCGAGATCCGGCTGGCGAAAATGAGCTGGGACAGAATATCGTGCCCAATGTCATCACAGCCCAGGGGATGCCTGGCTGAGGGGGCTGAGAACGGTGTAAACCGTTCTGCCGGAGAATAGGGGGCCACTATCGGGGCAAATACGGCCAGCAATATTAAAATTAGCAATAACAGCAGGCCCCCTAGAGCCAACAAGCGATAAACCGGCATGAAAAGCCTCCGTCAGGATGAATGCGCCTGCGATATACGCGGGTCGATAATGCCATAAGCTGCATTGACCAGCGTGTTGGCGGCCATTACAAAGAGGGTAAGCACCAGCAAGCAACCCTGCAGCAAGGGATAATCGCGGTACGCCGCAGCCTCATACAGGAGCGTACCCATGCCATTGATGGAAAAAACAATTTCAACAACCAGAGCACCTGATACGATAAAGCCGATATGCAGGGCAATCAAACTGAATAACGGCAGACAGGCATTGCGCAGCAGATGAACGATCAGTATCCGCCAAGGTGATAAGCCTTTGACAATGGCATAGGTAATGTAATCTTCGTGGCGCTGCTTCACGGTGCTGTTACGCATAACCAGCAGCATGGATGAAGCTGAGGAAAGTGTAAGGGCTGTTACCGGCAATGCCAAATGCCATACCGTATCGGCGGCATGTGCTGATATGGAGTTGCCGCTGCCTGAGGACAGGCCGCCAAGGGGAAATAAATGCAGCTTAAAACTGAACAACAGTAACAGTACCATAGAAATAAGAAACGGTGGCAGCGAATACATGACCAGTGAGCCGCCGGTGAGCAGGCCGTCGAGGCAGGAACCGGCCTTCCAGCCGGCAGCCATACCCAAAAGCAGTGCCAGCAGACTGGCAAGAATCACTACCGGCCCAAGCAGGGTGAGTGTCCAGGCCAAATGCTGCCGGATAATTTTTGCGACAGGCTGCCGGTAATGATAGGAATAACCTAAATCGCCCTGCAACAGGGAACGCCAGTAAGCGGAATACTGCTGGGACAGCGGTTTATCAAGACCGTGTTTTTTTCTCAGCTCGCTGAATTCAGCCCCCGATATAGCGGCAGCATCCTGTCCCAGCATGGTTATGACCGGATCGCCCGGCATCAGACGGGGTAAAGAAAAATTAACAGTTACGACAAGAAACAGGATTATGATAAGGCGGCAGGCTTGCCGGAACAACAAGTCAGCAGACATTAGGGCACCTAACAATATTCACGCTTACAGCAACAGATTTAGTCAGAAAAAACACCCTTTCCAGTTAGCATATTTAATTTATTGCATCCTTAAAGCGGGAAATAAAAAACACCATGAAAGCAAGCCGTACTTCATTACGGCTATAACCTTCATGGCTACATATACTTATTTACAATTACCGTGTAATTGAACCCTTCATGAGTTTATAGGCAATATTCTGCATAATAATTACAAATCCTGCTAATATTTACAAAATATTTATTATTTTGTTATATTACTTACGGTTTAAAAAACGAATGATTTATTATTAAACATAATTATTTGTATATTTACAAAAATGTACAAATATTATAAAATAATAGCGAGCAGAGTTGTGAAAACTCATTACAAGTTTATTCGCGGTAAAAGTACATATTGACAGAAATAGCCAAAGGTATGAAGCCGACAAAGGACATGACCAGTCCTTTTTTGCTCATACCTTTTTATTTTTTGTCAATAACTTAGTATCAGACCCCAGCGGAGGTGGTACATAACCGGCACAATGCACGATCTGACACGTGAATTGTGCTTCTGCGACTGATCAGCAGGTACAAAGGAGGACTTGCATTATTAATACATGCCGGGAGACTATTATCATTATTTAGGAGGAAAATATGAAGAAAAAACTATTTGCAGTGCTGTGCCTTATTGCCATTTCTTTGTTGGCCCTGGCTGGCTGCGGCGGGAAAAACGGCGGTACAAGCGGTGCCGCTACCACTGCGGGCAAAGACAGCGTCATTATCGCCATGGACCTGGAATCAGAACCTGCTGCCGGGTTTGACCCGGTTATGGGCTGGGCGGCCGGTGAGCATACCCATGACCCTTTGTTCCAGAGCACTCTGCTGGTTACCAAAGACGATATTACCATCGGCTATGATCTTGCCACCGAGTATACCATCTCGCCCGATGGCCTCACCTGGACATTCAAAATTCGCCCTGATGTGAAGTTCACTGACGGCATTCCCCTTACTGCCAAGGATGTTGCCTTTACCTACAACAATGCCAGGCAGCAGGCGACAGATACCGATTTATCCATGCTGGCTTCGGTGGAAGCCACTAATGATACTACCGTTGTCTTCCATCTCAATACCCCGTATTCCGCCTTTGCCTATATCGCCGCCGTTGTCGGCATTGTGCCGGAGCACGCCTATAATGCCGCAACCTATGGCCAGAATCCTGTTGGCTCCGGCCGTTATATCCTGAAACAGTGGAATAAAGGGCAACAGGTGATCCTGGAAGCCAATCCCGGCTACTATGGCGAAAAACCGAAGATGAAGAAGGTCACCATTGTGTTCATGTCGGAGGATGCCGCCTATGCTGCGGCCAAGGGCGGCCAGGTGGATGTCGCCTATACAGCCCCGGCTTACACCGTGAACCCTATCAAAGGCTATAATATCCTGGCCTTTGATTCTGTTGATATCCGCGGCATCAATCTGCCCACTATACCGGCAGGCAACAAAACCGCAGCCAAGGCGAATGGCGAAAGCCTGCCTGCCGGTAATGATGTCACCGCCAATCTGGCTGTTCGCCAGGCCATTGCCCGGGCCATTGACCGGGAGGCGCTGGTGAAAAATGTTTTGTACGGTTACGGCTCTGTGGCGTACAGTGATTGTGTGGACGAACCCTGGGAAAACCCGGCCATGAAAGTGGAGTATGATCCGGCAAAGGCCAAAGCGATTATGGAAGCCGACGGCTGGAAGCTAAATGGGGGAGGATTTTATGAGAAGAATGGCGTAGAGGCGAAATTCGACCTCCTGTATATTGCTTCCAATTCCGCCCGTACCGGCATCGCCATGGCTGTGACTGAAATGTTAAAGCAAGTGGGGATCAGGGTGAATCCGGTTGGTTCCAGCTGGGACAAGATTTCCAGTCTGTATTATGCAACCCCCCATGTATTTGGTGCCGGGATGCATTCACCAAGCGGTATCGTCAGCCACTATTATTCAGGTAAGAACGGTGCCTCTTATTCCAATGCCACCGTGGACAGGCATATCAAGGAAGCCCTGGCAGCCAGCTCGGTGGAGGCATCTTACGAGTACTGGAAAAAAGCCCAATGGGACGGCACGGCCGGTGTTACGCCCCAGGCCGATTCACCCTGGGTATGGCTTGTGGAGATCAAGCACATCTACTTTGCCAGAGATAATCTGCAGGTTATTGACAAAAAGATTCATCCCCATGGCTATGGCTGGACAATTGCCAACAATGTGGATCAATGGTATTGGCAGTAGTAGCATAACTTTGTAAGATTTCACCTGTGGCACAGACAGTCCCCTTATACTGGGCTCTCTGTGCCATGGGATTATTCATTTAAATGAGGTATTCTTATGGACGCAGGCATGTATACCGGTATTTTTACTTATGTCGGTAAAAGTCTAATTAAAGTGATTCTGCTGTTGATTGCTGTGAGTATCATTTCGTTCATTCTGGTTTCTTCGTCGCCGGTAGACCCGGTCCGGGCGTATATCGGCGAGGTCGGCCTGGCTAACATGAGTGCGGAAAGCTTAGCCAGGCTGGAAGCGTACTTTGGCCTGGATACACCGCCGGTGGAGCGATATTGGAACTGGCTTACAGGTTTTATCCGGGGAGACATGGGCCTGTCCCTGGTCTACCGCCAGTCTGTTGCCGATGTCATTGGTGTTAAATTCATGAATTCTTTGGTCCTGATGGTTACAGCCTGGGTTTTCTCAGGTATTTTCGGCTTTGTTCTCGGCATCCTGGCCGGTTTATACCGTGGTAAATGGATCGATAAACTGATTAAAGGCTATGCGCTGCTGCTTGCCAGCACCCCAACCTTTTGGCTGGCTCTGGTTCTGCTGATGGTCTTCTCCGTTTGGCTGCAGCTTCTGCCGATCGGCTTGAGTGTACCGATCGGGGTGAGTGCAGCCGAGGTCACGATTTTTGACAGCATCAGGCATGTAACACTGCCGGCTTTGACCCTGAGCATCATTGGGGTTGCCAATATTACCCTCCACACCAGAGAAAAAATGATTGACATTATGGGAGAGGAGTACATCCTGTATGCCAGGTCCCGGGGCAAGAGCACCCTGGCGATTGTCAGATATCATGCCCTGCGCAATATCCTGCTGCCGGCCATAACCTTGCAATTTGCCTCCATCAGTGAGATCTTTGGCGGTTCGGTACTGGTAGAACAGGTTTTTTCCTATCCCGGTCTGGGGCAGGCGGCTGTTTCCGCCGGCCTGGGCGGCGACGTCCCCCTGCTGTTAGGCATTGCGGTAATTAGTGCCGCCCTGGTATTTACAGGCAACCTGACAGCGAATATATTATATGGCCTGATTGATCCCAGAATAAGGCGGGGTAGCTTACATGGATAACATAATTCAACCGGTCGTTTTGCAGACACATACAAGAAGTCGTTTTAATCAGCGGAGCCAGACCATCATCTACCTGAGTCTGGCCGCTGCCTTTCTGCTGGCTATTGCAGTTTGCGGCACCCTGGCGGGGGAACTGGCGATAACGACAAACTTTACGCAAAAAAATTTATTGCCCCATATGGTACATCCTTTCGGCACCGACTGGCTGGGCCGGGATATGCTGGCCCGCACCTTGAAAGGGTTGTCCATCAGTATTCTGATCGGGCTTTTTGCCTCAGTGATCAGTGCCCTGATTGCGGCGGTTTTGGGAACGGCAGCGGCTACTTTGGGGAAGAGAGTGGATACTGCCATCACCTGGCTTGTGGACCTGGTTATGGGCATCCCCCATCTGTTACTGCTCATTCTGATATCTTTTGCGCTGGGGCGGGGTACCGTAGGCGTCATTGTTGCTGTGGCCATAAGTCACTGGCCCACACTGACCCGGGTAATCAGGGGCGAAATCCTGCAGCTCAAGGAAGAGAATTACGTAAAAATCGCCGGCAAGCTGGGGCAGAGTAAAATCAGGATTGCGGTAAAACATCTGGTTCCCCATGTTTTCCCCCAATTTCTGGTGGGCTTGATCCTGCTTTTTCCCCACGCTATCCTGCATGAAGCGGCCCTGACTTTTTTGGGTTTTGGCCTGCCGCCGGAACAACCGGGCATTGGCATCATCCTGTCGGAAAGCATGAAATACTTATCTCTGGGGATGTGGTGGCTGGCGCTTTTCCCGGGACTGGCACTGCTTGGCACGGTTTTGCTTTTTGACCTCGCCGGTGGCAGCCTGCGCAGGATTATTGCCCCTCATAGTGCCCAGGATTAAGGAGGTAAGAGCATGGCTTGCAGCAGTGATGAATATATTTTGCAAATAAAAAATCTGTCGGTTTCTTTTACCCAATATGAGCGGGGCCTGCGGCAAATTGATTTACAGGTTATTCGCAACTTACATGTGTCCGTCCGGGCCGGTGAGCTTGTAGCCGTGGTTGGGGCCAGCGGCTCCGGCAAGAGCCTTCTGGCCCATGCCATTTTAGGAATTTTGCCGCCTAATTGCAATGCCGCAGGAAACATATATTTTGAGGATGAATTATTAGGCCCGGCCCGCATCCGGCAGTTGCGCGGCAAAAAGATTGTTTTGGTTCCGCAAAGCGTGAAATACCTGGACCCTCTGGAAAAGGTAGGTGATCAGGTGCGCAGAGAGCAGCAGGCGGAGAGCGTCAAGAAGAGGCAGGAAGAGATTTTTGCTTTTTATGAGCTGCCGCTAGCAACCGGCGACCTTTATCCCTTTGAGCTTTCCGGCGGTATGGCGCGGCGGGTCCTGCTCTCAGCGGCGATGATGGAAAAACCCCGCCTGATAATTGCCGATGAACCTACGCCTGGCCTGCATCTGGAGGCGGCAAAGAATGCCATGCGCCATTTCCGGGACTTTGCCGATCAGGGCAACGGCGTTCTGCTTATCACCCATGATATTGAACTGGCACTGGAGGTGGCCGACAGAATTGCTGTTTTTTATGCCGGCACCACCGTCGAAGAAGCGCCGGTAGCTGATTTTCAGTCTATAGATACCCTGCGTCACCCCTATACCAAAGCATTGTGGCAGGCTTTGCCGCAAAACGGCTTTCAGCCCTTTCCCGGCAATCAGCCCTACGTAAAGGCTATGCCGAAGGGGTGTCCGTTTTCGCCCCGGTGCCGCCGGTTCACCGTTGCTTGTGAGGGGGATATTGCAGAGCAGGTAATACGCGGTGGCACGGTCCGCTGTATTCATGCCGGGTAGGAGGGAAAAAACAATGATGCTAGAAGCACAGGCGATAACTTTTGGCTACAAAAAAGGTATAAACATTTTGGAAAACTTCCAGCTTACCATGGGCAATCATGAGCGGGTGGGCATTGTAGCCCCCAGTGGCATTGGCAAAACGACAGTATGCCAGATCCTGTCAGGCTATATAAAACCCCAGCAGGGCCGGGTCCTGTTAGACGGACAGGATATCCACAATTTTAAGGGCTATTGTCCGGTGCAAATGATATGGCAGCATCCGGAAAAATCCGTTAATCCCCGGCTGCGCATGCAGGAAACCCTGGCAGAGGGGGACGGGATTGAGGAGCGGATTATTGACGGACTGGGTATTGAACGGGATTGGTTCAACCGTTTCCCCGGGGAATTATCCGGCGGCGAGATGCAGCGGTTTTGTATTGCCCGGGCACTGGGCCGGCGGACTCAATTCCTCATCGCCGATGAAATCAGCACAATGCTAGATCTTATCACCCAGAGTCAGATATGGTATTTTCTGCTCAAGGAAGTACAGCAGCGCCGGATCGGCCTCATTGCCGTAACCCATAGCAATACGCTAATGGAACACATAGCTACCCGCCAGGTTTCGCTGGTATAAAAAAATTATCTTTTTGATGTGGCTTATTAGCTATAGACGGCAAGAGTATTTCGATTCTGCAGCCTATTTCTCTTTTCTGAGCATATAAAAGAAATTTTTTTAAGATACAAAAAAATATTTACAAAACTTAAAAATCAAGTAAAATAATAGTAGAGAGAGATTGTGAAAGTCTCTTACAAAGTGCAGCGCCCTCATATGATGTTATCGTTGGCATGAAGCCTAAAGATGATTTTACATCCTTTACGCTTCATGCTTTTTATTTTTAAAATGCCTTTAAGCAAAGCATTACTAAAATAATCTTGTTCAGCTGTCTCTAAAACTTAATCTTAGATAAAACAACCATGAAGGTTAATGGCAGACACGCCTGGCAACTTTCATGGTTGTTCTAATATCAGCAAATATTCCTGCGTGCTGTACTCTGAAGAAATTTGCTCACAGATAACAGGGGAGATTAGTATGACAATAACACTCACTGGCATAACAAAAACATACAAAATAGGCGAGCGTGAAATTCGGGCACTTGATGGTATATCCATAGCCATCGCTACCGGTGAATTTACCGCAATTACCGGTCCTGCCGGTTCGGGAAAGTCTACGCTTATCAATATTCTGGGAGGGCTGGACCGGCCAACAAGTGGATCTTATAAAATTGACGGCGAGGAGGTAACACAGGATGACAGGCCTATGCATACTGGCCGGCAACTGGGTATAATTTCTCAAAACTTTAAGGTACTCCCACGTATGACGATTTTACAACATGTGATGCTGCCGCTTATTCATATGGATATAACCAAAACGGAACGGCAGGAACGAGCCGCTTTGGCCTTAAACTCTGTGGGGCTGGGGGCCCGTATGCGCTATCACCCGAATGAGCTGTCAGACCTTTATCGTCAGCGGATCGCCATTGCCCGGGCACTTGTTAATGGGCCCAATATTATTTTGGCTGATGAACCGGACTGTAATCTTGATGACCGGGACAGCCGTGAAATTATGAATATTTTTGCCAAACTTAGCAGGCAAGGGCGAACGATTATTGCCGTAAGCCATAACGAGCGTATTGCCGGACAGGCTCAGCGGGTGATTGCGGTACGGAAAGGACGGATTGTCAGTGACAAATCAGCAGCAGAAACCTCAATTAATTAACGGTTTTTCGGAGAGAGGAGAGGAGCATTTTGAATGTATGCCAGGACAATAAAAGGTTGCTTATCATTGCCCGGGAGGTGCTGAATGGCAAAGCTATACCTGATACCGAGCCGGTGTCAGACAATAACGGGCTAGAAAAAATAACAACAGAACCCGAAGGCCAGGATGAAGTGACTAAATAGAATCGTATCACCTGTAAAAGTTGAAAGAGGTCGTCCCACTGATATCTTATAAACAAAAAGGAGGGAAAAAAATGCTTGAAAATGCTTCTTCAATCAATATTAGTTTTCTGGGGATATGTTTAATGGTGTTTCTTTTGGCGATTTTCTTCTTGTGCCGTGCCTGGTGTTTTAGTGACGCCTGGAAAACCAAAAAGAAAGATTAGCAGTGCCGTCAACAGTGGCAGTGGAATGCTTTTGTTTTTTATCCGCCAGCCGGATGGATAACAAAAGGGTTTCTACCGGTAAGTATGCCAGGCTATTATCAGCTTAAGCTGAGCGAAGTATTGATACTGCCGATAGTGTTCAGTAAGGTTTAAAATCAGGATTAGGCCAGGAACTTTGCTTACTATTTTACATATAGTATTGGATAACCTAATTGTTGGTTTATTACATAATTATGTAAAAAAATGTTGTGTGAGGAAATTGGGGGAGACTAAAATGCAATACGATCTGCAAAACAAAGTTGCTGTTATCAGCGGCGGCACATCCGGTATAGGTCTTGCTGCTGCCAAACTCTTTTTGGCTAATGGCGCCAAAGTAGTGATTGCCGGCCGTCAGCCTGAAAAAGGCCAGGCAGTATTGCAAATGTGTTCACAATTTGCCCGGAACCTGCAGTTTGTCCGGGCAAATATATGTGTACCTGCCGAATGCGCCAACCTCTTTGCGCAGACGGCAGCATGTTATGGAAAAATTGATATATTGGTAAACTCGGCAGGAATATACCGGGAAAAGCCGATTGCGGCCATGACGGAGACGGAGTATGCCGATATCATGGATACCAATGTGAAAGGCACCTATTTTATGTGCAAATATGTTTTGCCTGAATTGCGCAGAGCCGAAGGGGGGTCGATCGTAAATATAGCCTCTGACGCCGGACTTAGAGGCAATTTTCAATGCATGGCCTATTGTGCATCCAAAGGTGCAGTAATCGCAATGACCAGAGCCCTGGCACTGGAGGTGGCCGGTGATGGCATTCGGGCCAACTGTGTCTGTCCCGGCGATGTCGCAACACCGATGCTGGAGAACCAGATAGCCGCAGCCGATAATCTTATTAGCCTGGCTGATATGGAAAAATGGTATCCGCTGGGACGGGTGGCGCAGCCGGCGGAAATAGCTCATGTTATTGCTTTTCTTGCCGCCGGGGTCTCATCGTTTGTTACTGGTGCGGTTTGGAGTGTGGATGGAGGAATCACAGCCTGTTAAAAAAGTATAGCCTGGCGATAAAAGCACTTATCGCCAGGCTATACTACATTAGGAAGGTTAATGATTTGGTGGTAATCATTCAGCCCCTATACTTTGCGGTAGTGCCTGAATCGGTCCCACCTGCTTCGGATTTGGCTGATTTTGTATAGGCTAAAGATTGTTCGTCGATTAGTGTCATTTCCCGGGAAATAGTAAAGGCGAACGTGGCCCAAGATGTCATAATGTAGACTTATACCTGCCACCACATAATCCCCACCGTAGTTTCTGATGTGTCGGCACAATAGCCGTCAACAGCGATATCTTCTAAAAACTGATTGATAGCATTTTCAATGACAGGGCCGGTTATGCCCATTACGGCAAAATATCTAGTGTAATGGTCAATCAGATAAGAAAGCGGTTCCTGATTGGTTTGACCGTAAGTAGCGAAAGTCAGGTTGGGACGGTAACCTTCCTGATACAGAATGTTAAGCGGATAGATAATGTCAAAGGATGGTCCCGGAGCCGGTTCCTGTAAGAGGTGTTCCCATAATAGCCGGCGCAGAACCAGGTCGTGTTTGCCGGCAAAGCCGATCAGGCAGCAGGCCTTGCGGGCCACCTTCGTCATCTTCATCAAATTGTCATAGTTGTTAATGGCCGGGCTTTTGGCCGCAAAGGCTATATCATAGGCCGGTGCCGGCGCGATATCCTGCCAGTCGGCCAGCAAGGGCGTGATGTTGGCCTGCACACCGGCGCTGATTGCCTGCGTGGTCAGCGCCTCAAGCATGCCGCTGGCGGTGTCAAGGCCTGTCACCTTGACACCATAAGCAGCCAGCGGCAGGGCGTAGGTGCCGGGGCCGCAGCCGATATCCAGCAGGCTGTAGCCAGGCTTAATTGCTCCCTGAGTAACTAAGCCGTCAATGATTCCCTGATGCACCTCTTTGTTCGCTTCATTATGCACGGCATAGCGGCTGGAGTAGAAGCTCCAGTATTCTTGCCAGAGTTTGGGGTCAGGCCGCCGCCGGCCTGCCTTTTTACTGCTCTCCTGCCAGGCTTTGTCCCAAAACTGGGCATTATACAGGCTTACCATCCCCGGCTGTATTCTTCGGTACAGGCTAAGCAGGCAATTTTACCATCTTGCAGGCGGGCACGGGCTTCCATGACTTTTTCGCCACAGTAAGCGCAGATAACGGAGTTAAAGATTTTAGCTTCTGAAGGCAGTTTAAGTTCTACCTCGGCAATTTTGAACAATTTTTCAAAAGGGGTTGTCAGCATCCGGGTTGTGCGTTCCTGCTGCAATTGATGCCAGGCGTCTGTTTGTTCCGCTGTGGCGTTGCCGCTGAATATGGCCTGCTTAAGATCGCTTTGTACGGCGGACAAGGGCAGGATTTCTCCGGTCATAACAACACGCACCGCTTTACCGGTCTGACGGTTGCCGATGGTGTAGGCCTGCTTGCCATGATCTTTGAAAATAAGGTTGCCTTTGCCAATCGTGCAGCCGAGCAGTACCTGGACAGCATCGATACCACAGCCGTCAGACTCAACGATAGCAACAAGCTCCTCATCTTCAGAACGGGTGACACCGAGGTGTTGAATAGCAGCTTTGGCAGCCAGGTAACCGATGGTTAAGCCCGGGCAGCAGTGTCCGTGAAATTCAATTGCTTTTTGATAATCTGCAGGACGGTCAAGCATTTTAATTCCTCCCGTTTTCTACCAAATAAAATAAGGCATGCCTAGGTAAAGAACTATCGTTCTTTTAAGGTTTCATACCTTAACTCCAAAATTATTGAATTTTTTACAGTTAATTACCTATATTATCAGTTATTGTGTTTAGGTTGTCAATTACTAAATCTTTTAGCAAACAAGACTTGGCCGGAAATTATGAGACATTGACAATATAAGTGAAATTTGGTACAATTCAATAAGTAGCTGAAGCTGCTTCGAGTCGTGAGAATACGACAAAATTTGCTAATATTCTTGATTTAGGACGTTTTCTCTGTGAAATAAACAAGCCATGAAGGCCTCTGCATAAGGCAGGTGTCTTGATGGTTTTTTTATTGAGGTGATAGATAAGCATTATAGCAGGGCCAACCCGGATCAGAATACCAGGTTGAGGGCCGCTCGTGTAAGGCTGCTAAACTTTTCCGTTTACAAGAACAGAAGGAATTTTCAATTTTTTACCGAAATAATAATCAATCGTCCATTTTTGTGGAAGGTGGTAGGGTCTGTATGATAATTGCAGTTATCGATGGTATGGGCGGGGGGCTTGGTGTGCAGCTGGTGACGCAGCTTTCTTCACAGCTGGGACAGAAGGCAGATATTATTGCACTGGGAACAAATGCGCTGGCGACCAATAATATGGTAAGGGCCGGAGCGATGCGTGGTGCTACCGGCGAAAATGCCGTGGTCGTTTCGATCCGTAAGGCGAACATAGTAGTAGGTCCAATTGGTATTATAATTCCTAATTCCTTAATGGGGGAGATTACCCCCAAAATTGCCGAAGTAATCGCCTCTTGCGACGCGCATAAAGTATTGGTGCCGGTAAATCAAAGTCATTTTGATATTGTTGGCCTCGAAAGCCGGCCGCTGGTCGTCTCTATTAAAGAAGCAATTACCCGGGTAACTGAGCTTGTCCAAGGCAAGAACTGGTAGTAACGGGAATTTAATATTCACATTAAAACAGACAACCCGGCACAAGCCGGGTTGTCTGTGTCTATATATCTATTACCACCGTTTAGAATTTGCCTGTTATTCCAGTACCGTGGCTTTGCGGTCAGCACGCCACCACAATACACCGATTGTCGAATTAATCAGTTCGGTGCAGTAATCTTCAACAGCCCGGTTAGCCAGGAATTCAGTAATTTTCGCTGATGTCTCCGGACTGTCCAGGCCAAACAGCTTGAAGTAGCTGGTATAATATTCAATCATAAAAGCCAGTGTCTCCCGGTACCGTTGGCGGTAGCTGTAGAATTTAATATTAGGCAGATACCGGTCCTGATACAGGATATTAAACGGGTATTGGATATCGAACGCAGTTTGCTCAGGTGGAGTGCCTATCAGGTGTTCCCATAACAGGGTCCGTACTTTGATATGATAGGTACCGGCAAAGCCAATCAGGCAGCAGGTGCCCCGGGACAGCTCATTCATTTTCATCAAGCTGTCATAATCGTTAATGGCAGTGGTGTTGGCGGCAAACACGACATCATAAGCAGGTTCAGCCGGCAGATCCAGCCAGTCGGCCTGAAGGGAGGTAATCCGGTCGGAAATTTTTTCATGAGAGGCTTCAGAGTGCAGGACAGACAGCATTTGCGAGGCTGTGTCCAGGCCTGTTACCTGTCCGGACTTGACAGCCAGCGGTAATGTGAAGGTACCAGCCCCGCAGCCAATGTCAAGAACTGTGCTGGCTGGGGTTATTACACCGTCGGCGACTAAGCCGTCAATAATAGCGTTATATATCGGCCGGCTCTGGCGGTTGCGCAGGGCGTGCTGTTCGGCAAAATCATTCCAAAACTGCTGCCAGCCTTGTTTGTTGCCATAACTTGGAGCCTGATGGGAACTCTCACGCGCTTCCTGCCAGGCTTCAGTCCAAAACTTGGTATTGCACATGGTTTGTCATCCTTCCCGCTATGTAAAATTATTAAAAACCTTGACTTAGGCCAAGTCCAGAGGACGCTGGCAGAAGCCTGGACGTTCTAACATCATCAACAAGAGGAAAACTTGCTGATGATGTAAAAAAAGCATGAAGTCCAAAGGAAATGCCCTCAGGTTTCATACCGGAATTGCTGAACCTTCATGATTCAAGCCACTAGTCTAAATATAAATTGTTTTATAGCAATTGTCAATTAGCAACAGTGTGGCTGTATGGCAATAACAAATGCCTTATGTGCAATTGCGGCAATATACTAAGTTGTTGACACTACTTACAATAAAGCTTATACTAAAATTGTTATTACTAATTAAATACGGCGAGTTGGGTGCCCTGCGGGGCTTAATAGGGAAGTCCGGTTAGAAACCGGCGCGGTCCCGCCACTGTAACGGGGAGCAAGCTTAAGATATACCACTGGGACAATCGGTCTTGGGAAGGTTTAAGCAAGCTATGATCCGGAGCCAGGAGAACTGCCTAGCTGACAATCACCGTTTTTTACCCACGAGGTATGGGGAGGGGATTACAGTAGGCGCTAGGTTACAGACTCATTGCGTCGCTTGAATTCGCTCCTGGTATATGCTGCCAGGAGCTTTAATTTGGCATACTGTTTTACTACTCCCGGCTCACGCAGCGGGAGTTTTTTGTTTGCGATAATAACAAGCTGAGCCTGCCGCCAGATTCAATCAAACGGTGCTGCCCCTTTAGCAAATAACGCAGCGGAAAAAGCCATGAGGTATGCTTGTGAATACAGCTAATCATAAAAGGCGGTGTGTGCGAAGATGCATGTTACCACACAGGACAAAGAAATACTAAAGTGCGTTTATGAAGAGTGGGGACAACGGGAAGATTTCAATTTTTATCTGTCAATCTTATCTCATCAGTTTAATTTTGTATTTAACCACTCCGAGAGGGTGGCCTATTATGCTGTTTTGCTGGCCCGGGCGATCGGCTGCCGGGAGGCTGAGGTTGTAAGCATCGGCGCGGCGGCATTGCTGCATGATATTGGTAAAATAAATGTGCCTATCAAGGTTTTATACAAACAGGGTACGTATGATTTGTATGACCGGAATGAAATGGAACGTCATCCGGTCTATGGCAGTCAGATGCTGCTCCGGTCCAAAGACCTGCGGGAGCTTACCGCCGGGGTGCTGCATCATCATGAACGTTATGATGGCACTGGATATCCCAATAAACTCAAGGCTTTGGAGATCCCCTTATCAGCCAGAATCATTCATATTGCCGAAGCCGTTGACGTTATGACAACAATCCAGAATTATCAGCAGGCAAAAAGCTGGCAGGAAGCCCTGGGCGAGCTGGAGCGGACGGCAGGCAGCCAGTTTGACGGGGATCTGGTAAAGGCTTTTCTCGCATTAGAGCCGGCCGGGGCTGCCGCCAGCAGGATGAGTGTCGGTCAAGCTGACGGCCAGGAAAAACAGCAACCGGCATTATCTGCCCACACTGTTGGTCATTACTTGGAGAATATAGCAAATTTAGGCATCATTTGTTTGGATGAAAACAATACAGTTACATTTTGCAATGCCTATGCAGAGCAGCTGCGGCAACTGTCTGAGGGGACTTTATTAGGTAAGAACTTTTTAGACAGTTATCCCCGGCACCGGCGAAAAATTATCGAGGGCAAGTTAGCGCAGCTGCGGGCTGGTAAGATAAACGAGTGGCAGCGCCTAATGGGCCGTAATGGACGATTTATTGAAAACCGATACTCGCGGGTAACCGATGACCGTGGCAGGTTTATCGGTACCATTTTGGTTACCATTGATGTGACCAAGCGGGAGAAAGTGGCCCGCAGCCTGAATGCAGCCCTGGAACGGCAGGCCGCCCTCTATCAGGCAGCCCAGCTCATCACCTCCGCATTAAGTACTGCCGCGATCATGGAAGGCATCCTGCTGATTATTAAAAAGACGATGGCCGTTAACGCAGCGGAGATGTATTTATTAAATGAAAACAACGGCAGTGTTCCGGCCGGTCTTACTCATGAATACTGCGCCAGTGAGGCGGTAAGTCTGGTTCATAGTACTTTACGGACAGTCATAACTACCGATGAAAAGAGCGAGTTGGAAAAATGTTATGTGCCGCTTATCTGCAGGCATGAGTTATTGGGGATTTTGTATATTGAAAGAACCAGTCCGGGCGAGGATGCCAAGGAACGGCTGGACCTTCTGGAAACTTTGGCCGGCCAGACTGCGATTGCGATTAGGAATGCCCGCCTGTACGAGGAAGTACAGTATATGGCAGAGTATGATAAATTGACAGGCCTGCTGAACCGCCATTCCTTTGACCGGGTTTTTGCTGAGCAGTGCCGGCAGGCCACCGGGCTGGCGGCGCCGGTTACGCTGCTCATGATCGATATTAATGGCCTGAAGCTGATCAATGATCAATTTGGGCATCTGGCCGGTGATATGTTAATTAAGGCAGCGGCTCAGGTTGTAAAAAACAGTATCAGCAGCGACGACCAGGCTTTCCGTTATGGCGGGGATGAGATTGTTGTGCTGCTGCCGGGGGTTTCTCTCCAGGAAGCGCAAATTATTATTAAGCGGATACAACGCAATAGCCGGTGGTGGAAACCGGGAATTGCCGCTAACGTTTATGCTGATTTGACTCTCAGTGTCAGCATTGGTGCTGCTGAGAGCAGCGAAGTTCAACTGGATTGCCTGATTCAGGAGGCTGATAAACGCATGTATGAAAGTAAGCGTCTTTATTATAAGTCGCTTGATATAAAATGACTGCTCTGTTTACGTAGTGGCAGACAAGTAAGTGTTTAGCAGGGATTGCTGTGGATAATGAATATTGTGATAATTTGAGGGCAATCATTTTTAAGGATTGACAATCATTTCTTGAGATGTTATCCTACATTTAAGGACAAGTTAATATGTTTGAAATAGGTGCCTAAAGGCTTAATAGGGAAGTCCGGTTCAATGCCGGCGCGGTCCCGCCACTGTAACGGGGAGCAAGCTTAAGATATACCACTGAGCATTTGTCTTGGGAAGGTTTAAGTGAGCCATGATCCGGAGTCAGGAGAACTGCCTATTTGACAATCGCCGCTTGTTACCCACGAGGCATGGGGAGGGGATTACAGTAGACGCGCAAAATAGCGTATCTGGCTTAGTTCACTCCTGGTTTATACCAGGAGTTTTTTAATAAGACTACTGTTTATTACTCCCAACTTTAACGGTTGGGAGTTTTAATTTAATGACATTCTTCTCAACGCTCCTTTTGAATTGCGCATTGGCGCGGGTCTGTTTCAGACCTTTCTTTTTACAGTCCGACAATTATATAAATAAATACTTTATCAGTGAGGAGGTTGCCTATGAGGCAATAGCCAGTAAAGATAGTGCGGATTTTTCCGGCCATTCGTTAGGTAATAATTTAAAGGAGTTGTTTATTTATGAAAAAGTTTTTATCTTTGCTTACTACGATCTGTATGCTGGCTGTATTTGGCTGCGTCAGCATGATCCCATCTCTGGCTGCGGCGGCACCGGCTGCTGCCGGTAAAAAGGCTATTCTGGTTGTAAGTTTTGGTACAACCTACCATGATACAATGAAAACAACCATTGAAGCTGTTGAAAACAAAATGCGGGCAGAATTTCCTGATTATGAAGTGCGCCGGGCCTTTAGCTCCCGGATTATTATCAAAAGATTAGCCGAACGTGACGGTATCAAGATTGATACTGAGAAACAAGCGCTTGACCGTCTCAAAGCCGAAGGTTTCACTGAAGTTATTGTACAACCTATGCAAGTTACTGCCGGCGAAGAATATGAACTGATTAAAGGTGTGGTGGCCCATGCTCAGGCAGCCAAAACCTTCGAGAAAATTACAATTGGCAGACCGTTGCTTTACTATATGGGCCAGGAAGACAGAGCTGATGACTATCTGGCAGTAGCCAAAGCCTTGGAAGCCCAATACCCTAAACTAAACAAAAATGAAGGTGTCCTGTTACTGGGCCACGGCGGACCCCATCCTGCAACTGCAACCTATCCTGCCCTGCAGGAAAAATTACTCGATGCAGGCTACAAAAATGTATATGTCTACACGGTAGAAGGTTATCCGACCCTGGAAGGTACCATTGCTAAGCTGAAAGCCAATAAAATTAAAAAAGTAACTATGATGCCGTTAATGCTGGTAGCCGGCGATCATGCGAACAATGATATGGCCGGTGATGAAAGTGACTCCCACAAAAGCCAGCTTCTTGCTGCTGGTATTAAAGTTGACACCTATATCCATGGCTTAGGTGAAAATGCAAAAATTCAGGACATTTATGTTCAACATGTAAAAGATGCAATTGCTGAACTTAATAATCCTGAAGTGAAAAAACATTAAAAACAGATAAACGGTACAAACACATCTCCAATATATGGGAGATGTGTTTGTTTTTTAGTACATAAATAAAGAGTAAAAGCATTAATTCATAAATATAATCGAAAAAACAACTTTAATGTCTGAAAATTAAGTGTTATTGGAATATATGCAAAATCCCGCTGAAACTATTGACAAGCTTCTTGCTGTCCGATAAACTAAAATTACACCTAATCGTAATTTAATACTGTTGAGTTGGGTGCCCAATGGGCTTAATAGGGAAGACCGGTGAGAAACCGGCGCGGTCCCGCCACTGTAACGGGGAGCAAGCTTAAGATATGCCACTGGGATAAGATTTCCGGGAAGGTTTAAGCAAGCGATGAGCCGGAGCCAGGAGAACTGCCTAGCTGACAATCGCCGTTAGAGACCCACGAGGTATGGGGAGGGGATTACAGTTAAGCGCGTATCTTCTCGGGTAAACTCAGAAGGTAACGATCTGCTGAATTCACTCCTGGTATTTGTACCAGGAGTTTTTTATTGGCATACTGTAGATATAATCCCGTATGCCTTGGCAATGCGGGATTTTTTTACCCCGGCAGCACCAGGAAATTCTAAGGCTATGATCTAAAGGAATAGTAAAATCTATACAAAGGGGCACAGGCGGCTTTAACGGCGTCCTAAAAGACCTGGCAAAATCAAGTTTTTCTAAAGGAGGTGCATGAAGTGTCACAATATGTTCCAGCTAATTGGCCTGTTGATAAACTCAACTGGTCGGTGCGGTTACGGGCCAGGAAAAACTGCTACGGGTTATCAGACTGTGAACCTAACGGTGGTAATACTTCACTCCTGCAAACAATGCCGAACAGGGCCCAGAGCCAAAACCTGCGAATGCCCTTATCCGCGGGTAGGTACTAGCATCTTGACCTCATATGGTTACCGGCTACGCCATCGAGCAGCTAAAAAATAAAAGCTTTAGAGGCAGATGCCAACCTATCGCAGGCGGCATCTTTCTTCTTCCGGCACAGTAAAGGATGTACATATGCTACAGCTTGTAAATTTGTCAAACTATACGACCGATAATGATCTCATCGATAATAATGGGGAATGTCTGCAGCAATTTTTGCACAGTCACCATTTAGACGGCATTGAGATGATGTTTTGCGGGCCATTGGATGAAACTATCCACAAAAAGGAATGGATCCATGGCGTCCATCTTAGATTCTGGCCCTGGTGGCTTGATTTTTGGCGTGGCGATCAGTGTTCCTTATTAAAGCAGTTTGGCAATGAGGCTGACATCAGAGACTGTTATGGCGGCGTAACCCGGGAAGAGTGGCTTAATGTCTACCGGGAGAACATTGCGGCTGCCCAGCAGGCTGGCGCCAAATATGTTGTTTTTCATGTCAGTCATGCCCGCATCTCCGAATTGTTTAACTGGGAGTTTCACGCCTCCGACCGGGAGGTAATTGAGGCAACCGTTGAGGTTATTAACGCGCTCCACAGCTCCCTGCCGACAGATATGACCTTGCTATTTGAAAATCTGTGGTGGCCGGGACTAACCTTGCGGGATAAGGAGCTTACCGCTTATCTGCTGGATGGCGTAGCGCACCGTAATGTCGGCATTATGCTGGATACAGGTCATCTGATGAATACGAATCCAGCCCTGCGGACCCAGTCCGAAGGGATTGAATATATTCTCAGAACCATATCGGGGCTGGGTAGCTACAGTGAGTATATTAAGGGAATTCATTTGCATCACTCCTTGTCAGGCGAATATATCAGGAGCAGTCAAAATGGCGGCCAGCAACATAAGCAGCATTCAATGACTGAACTTATGCATCACGTACTTAAGATTGATGAGCATCTGCCGTTTAGTGTGCCTGAAGCAAGGCGTATCATTGACTATGTACAGCCTACATACCTGGTACATGAGTTTATGAAAAACACAATGGATGAATGGATAGGGAAAATTACCTGCCAGCAGCAGGCATTAAAAATGATGAGGTCAGTTAAATGAGATATTTTTACAAACCGATTGCATTATTACTTTGTTTATTGTTTTTAACTGCAGGCTGCGCCAATCAACAGGGGCCGCAGGCACCATCGGCTTCAGGCTATGAAGTACGGGACAGCAAAGGCACGATACTAAAATTGCCACGGAAACCCCAACGGATTATATCGTTGTCGGTCAGTACCGATGAAATCCTGCTGGGCTTGGTGCCGGCAGCGCGGATTGCCGCCCTGACCTATTTGGCGGATGACGGCGGTTTATCCAATATTGCTGAACAGGCTAAGGCCGTACCGGGGAGAATCCGGGCTAACCCGGAAGTGGTCATTGCTCTGCAGCCTGACCTCGTGATTGTGCCAGACTGGCAGCCGGTAGAGTTTGTGCAGACAGTCCGGGATGCAGGTTTTCCTGTCTATGTCTATAAATGGCCCAATTCCATTGAAGAAATCAAAAATGTAATTTCGGAGCTCGCCCGGGCGGTAGGAGAACCGGAGGCGGGGGTCAAGCTGGTTGCCGATATGGACAATACGCTGGCTGCGGTTACTGACAAGGTCAGGCCAATACCGGATGAACAAAGACTGGTGGTGGTACAGTACACCCTGATGGGCGGCAGTGGCGGCAAAGGCACTATCTTTGATGATGTCTGTAAGTATGCCGGTGTGAAAAACGGGGCCGCTATGGCCGGTCTGGAGATGAATGATATGCTGCCCAAAGAACAGCTGGTTAAGGTGAATCCCGATATATTACTGATGCCAACCTGGGACTATACCGGTAAAACTGATTTGAATAAGTATGCCGCCGATATCCAAAACGATCCGGCGCTGCAGTCAGTCAAGGCTATTCGCCGGCAGCAGCTTGTCCAGATACCTGAACGGTACTTAAATTGTACATCCCAGTATATCGTTTCGGGGGTAAAAGGCTTGGCCCGCTATGCCTATCCTCAATACTTTCCTGCGAACTAATTTCTAAAGATAAGGGGAAATGCAAGCCGGCGGTGGGGGAAAACAAATGGGAAACATAATATTTTTGACTAATATTGACCGTCAATACAGCATGCTGGTACAGGCCAAACAGCTGTTGACAGAAGCAGGCCGGCTAACCAGTACCATTGACATTGTTTTTCTTAGCGATAGTGTGGTCTGGGAACCGGAGTGGCAGCAGCGCTTCAGCGGCTGCGATATTGTGCTTTTTTCCTGGATGGGGATGGGGCGGGATACGCACTTTTTAAAAAAGGCCGGTGAGTATCTGCGGAAAAAAGGGCTTACCCATACCATGCTGGCAACTGAGCCCCAGCCCGAGGATACGCTTTATGGCGTAACGGCGGCAGAAAGGGAACAGCTGCGCCGGTATTTAGTTTATAGCGGCCTTGATAATTATTGTGAGTTCTGCCTATATCTAAGTCACGCCTATTGCCGGGAGGAATGTGAGTATCAAGAGCCTCAGCCCCTGATCTGGAACGGCATTTTCCATCCCCGGGCCACCCGGATTTATACAGATATTGCCGAATACCGGCAGCACCATTGTCAGCCCGGCCGGCGGACGGTTGGCATACTGTTTCCGCGGGATGAATGGATATGGGCCGATCTGGCCTACCCGACAGCGCTTATTGATGAAGTTGAAGCCCAGGGACTTAATGTAATTGCCGCTTTCAGCCACTGGGCGCGGAATACGGAGTTTGGCGCGTTAGGGATAGATGACACCGTTCAGAGCTATTTTTATTATGATGGGTCAACAGGCATTGATGTGTTAATTAATACATTCAAATTTTCCTTGACGGTAGGCCGGCCGGTAGAACCGGATTTTTTGCGGCAGCTGGGGGTACCTGTTTTGCAGGCGTACGCCTTGTTGCGTTCACCGGCAGAGTGGAATCAAAGTACTGAGGGCCTGACACCGATGGAGATATCCTGCAGTATTGCCCTGCCAGAATTTGACGGCGTCATTCACGCCCTGCCGGTGGCCGGCAAGAAGCAGGCGGCCGACGGCACAAGCAGATTTGAAGTTATTCCTGAGCGCATCAGCCAGGTTGTGCGTAAAGCCGGTAAATGGGCCAACCTGCGCCACAAGCCTAATAAAGAAAAGAAAATTGCTATTATTTTTCATAATTATCCGGCTACCAATGCCCACATTGGCAGTGCCCAGGGGCTGGACTCACCTGCCAGTATCCGGCTGCTGCTGGAACGACTGGCGCAGCAGGGATATAAGGTCGATCATATTCCTGCCGGCAGCAGCGAACTTATGGAGGAATTGCTGGCGGTGGCAACAAATGACCGGCGTTTTCTGGCTGAAAGCCGGATCGGCGGCGCGGCTGGCCAGGTAACTGCCGGTCAATACCGGGAATGGTTTCATGGCTTAGAACCTGGGACCCAGACGCAGCTGATCAAAGACTGGGGCATGGCTCCGGGCGATGTTTTTCATTATGACGGAAAACTACTTGTTCCGGGCTTGCTTAACGGTAATATTTTTATTACTGTCCAGCCGCCGCGCGGTTTCAGTGAAGACCCGGGCAAACTGTATCACTCGCCGGACTGTGCTCCTACGCATCATTATCTGGCCTATTACCACTGGGTGCGGGATATCTGGCAGGCCGATGCAGTGGTCCATGTAGGCACCCATGGCACCCTGGAGTGGCTGCCAGGCAAAGGGGCCGGGCTCGCACGCACCTGTTACCCCGATCTGGCCATTGGCGATTTGCCGAATATATATCCCTTTCTGATTACTATCGTCGGTGAGGGTATCCAGGCTAAACGGCGCGGTGCCGCCTGCCTGATTGGCCACCTGACGCCGCCGGTGAGTCAGGCCGGTACGTATGATGAATTGGCTGAGCTGGAGAAGCTGCTTGATGAATACTGTCACTTTCAGCAGAATCAGCCGGGTAATGCCGATGTGGTTGCCGGCCAGATCAGGGAGAAGGTTATTGCCGCTAATCTGGCAGCAGATATGGGTCAATCTGGGGATGAGGGTTTCGCCGATTACTGTCAGTGCCTGCATGCCTATCTTGCCGATCTTAAAACCATGCAGATCAGAGTAGGTCTGCATGTGCTGGGCTGCCCGCCCGAGGGCGATTCCCTGCTCGAATATCTGCTGGCCCTGACCAGGCTGGCCAACGGGGCTATTCCCTCTTTACCGGAAACGGTAGCTGCTATTTATGGCTATGACTATTATGAGCTGCTGGCCCATAGCGGTAATCTGCTGCCTGACGGCAGCAAGACCTATGGTGTGCTGGCCGATGAGATCTGGCAGCAGTGCCGGGAAGTTGTCTGCTGCTTGTATGAGCAGGACTTTGATCCGGCTGCAGCCGAGACGGTAGTCAGTCTGGCCTGGGCCGCCGGGACCGGGGCTGAGGTGAAAGAACAGCTGCGGCAGATAGCCCGGTATATTTGCACGGTGTTAATTCAGAACCTGTATAAGACAGAACGGGAGCTTGCCAACCTGTTGGCTGCGCTGGGGGATCGATATATTGAACCAGGACAGGCCGGCGCTCCAACAAGCGGCATGGCGGACATCCTGCCGACCGGTCGCAATTTTTTCGGCGTGGACCCGCGCACCCTGCCCACGGCCGCGGCCTGGGAACTGGGCAAAACATTAGGGGACAGTGTGATTGAGCGGTATATTGCCGAGGAGGGCCGTTATCCGGAGAATATTGGCATGGTATTTTGGAGTGGGGCCAATATGCGCAGCCACGGTCAGTGTATTGCCGAATTCCTGTACCTCCTGGGGGTGAGGCCGGTATGGCAGCGAGGCAGCCGGCGGGTTGTCGGCCTGGAAGTCATCCCCCTGGCAGAGCTAAAGCGGCCGCGGCTTGATGTTACGGCCCGGATCGGCGGTCTATTCCGTGATTCTATGCCCATGGCGGTTAAATGGATGGATAAAGCGGTTAGCCTGGTAGCTGGGTTGGCAGAAAGCAGTGAATTGAATTTTGTCCGCAAACATGTATTGGCCGATGCCCGGTTGATTGAAGAACAGGGGCTTGACTGCCAGACGGCCTGGGAACAGGCCTGTTACCGGCTGTTTGGGTGTCCGCCTGGCAGCTATGGGGCCGGGGTCGGCAATCTGTTAGAAGAAAAGAACTGGGAAACGGTCGATGATCTGGCACGGGTGTATGTGCGCTGGGGAGCACATGCCTATGGTGCCAAAGCCGGCGGCGTTTTCGTGCCGGAGCTGTTTAGCCGGCGATTGAGCACATTGGATGTTACTGTTAAAAATGAAGACAACCGGGAAGTCCATATGCTCAACTCCGATGATTTTAATTCCTATCATGGCGGCATGATTGCAGCTGTTCGCAGTCTGAAGGGGCAAGCACCACGCTCTTACTGCGGTGACACTTCGAACCGGCAGCAGGTGAAGCTGCGCAGCCTTGATGAAGAATTTAAACGGTTGTTTCGCGGCGAGGTTATGAATCCTAAATATATTGAAGGTATGAAACAACATGGGTATAAGGGGGCTGCCGATCTGGCCGGGGTTGTGGCCCATTGCTACGAATGGGATGCTACCAGTGGGGTCATGGCCGACTGGATGTATCAGGGACTGGCCCAAAAATATGCGCTGGACAGGCAGATGAAGGCATGGATGGGCGCTGTTAATCCCTGGGCTTTGCAGCGGATTGCCGAAAAATTGCTGGAAGCGGCGCAGCGTGGTTTGTGGCAGGCTGACGAGCAGACAAAACATGAACTGCAGCAGATTTATTTAGACATTGACGGTGAACTGGAAGAACGGGGTGACAAATAGAGCGCTATGATAAAAATGCTGATATTAGGTTTGACCGGACAGTGTAATTTTGCCTGCAAATATTGTTATGCCCATGACCATCCGGCAGAAAGTATGACTGCCGATACAGGTTTTGCCGCTGTCGAACTGGCGGCAGCCGGGGGGCAGCCTTTTGTCCTGCAGTTCAGCGGCGGGGAACCGCTGCTGAACTTTCCGGCCATGACGTCGATTATCCGCTATGTGCGGGAAAAAGGCCTGCCCGCTATCATGCAGGTTCAGACCAATGCCTCTCTTATGACAAGAGAAAAGGCGGCTGTTCTCAAAGCCGGGCAGGTAGGCATTGGTATCAGCCTGGATGGGCGTCCGGATATGAATGACAGGCAACGCTGCTGGCCTGACGGCCAGGGGACGTGCCGGCAGATAGTAAAAGGCGCCGGTGAACTGGCGGCTGTGGGGGTTGAGACCGGGATTACCTGTGTGGTGACAAATGAAAATGCCGGCAGTCTGGCCGGGATTGTGGAAATGGCCTATTATCTTGGCAATGTGCGGCGGCTTGGTTTTGATCTGCTTCGCAGCCAGGGGCGGGGCGGGACAGTGGCTTCGCCTCGGCCGGAGGCTGTGTGGCAGGGGGTTAAGGAAGCCTTCCAACTGGCTGAGCGCTTAGGCCGTAAGACCGGCAGAACTATATTGTTTTCTCAGCTGGAGCGGGTCGCTTTTCTGGCCAGGGGGCAGATACAGGGGTTTGCCCATTGCCACGCTATGGAGGGAGAGGCTGCTTTTGTGGATGCCGGGGGCCGGATGTATGCCTGCGCGTCCCTGGCCGGCGACCCTGACTTTTATCTTGGCCACGTCAAGAGTGGGATAGAAGAAAACAGGCGGCGAAAAGTCGCTGCCTTAATCCAGGCCGGAATGGCCTTTTGCCTCAGATGTCCCTCCTTTGCCTTATGCGGCGGTGCTTGTTTTGCCCGGTGGTATGGGGCTAACTGCGGCGATCGGGGGTATGATGCCGAGTGTGCGTTAAAACAGGTATCGATAGAATGGTATCAGGAACTTCAGGGACAGGAGAGAAACGAAAATGAGAGTTGCCTTACTGCATGTAGATGTTAGCGGCGGCCCGGAAAGCCGTAATCTGGAAATTCTGCTGCAAGCGATCCGGTTGGCAGCTGAACAGGGGGCGCAGTGGATTATCACCCCTGAGACTGCCGTACAGGGGTATTTCTTTGCCTGCGAACGGGAGATTAAACCGGTGGTAATTCCGGTGCAGCCGGCGCCGGCGATTCAGCCAATCAGGCAGCTGGCGTCAGCGCATGAGGTTACGGTGTTTTTAGGCTGCGCCGAGCAGGATGAGCATAATGGCCGTTATTATAACAGCTGTCTGGTGATTGGCCCTGATGGCAATATTATTGGCCGTCACCGGAAAAAACACGCTCACAGCGGTGTATCCGAGGGGTGGGCAAACCGGGGCGAACTGCTGGAACCGGTTGTTTGCGGCGAAATTCCGGCGGGAATCCTGATTTGTGCCGACACCTGGTATGAGGAGAATGCGGTAGTTATGGCCGATAAAGGCGCCCGGATCATTATTGTACCGGCTGCCTGGCCGCCGGGCGGCTGTGGCGGCCCGCCGGAGAATGCCTGGAAGAAAGCGTCGGCGGTCAGCGGCTGCTCCCTCTGGGTCTGCAACCAGACCGGCAAACAGGAACGGCTGGATTTCACCCAGGCCCAAAGTACGGTGATTGCCGGGGGGGAGATGCAGCTGGCCTATAGCGGTCCCGGGCCGGCCGCCCTGTTATTTGACTGGGATTTTGAACAACAGTGTGCCTTAAACGATGAGTTTACCGTGCTGCCGTTATAAGAGCATCAAGGTAAACCGGATGCGATATAGAAAAAGAGGCTAGAACATGAGTTTTAGAATAAGTGGGAGGGACCAGGCGGTGAAACTTTGCACCCTGTCTACCGGCGATTCTGTGTACCGGTACTATAAAAGCATTGTTATACCCTTTGAACAACCCCGGAAGGTGGCGAGTACCGCTATCGTCAACGGCGGTTACCGTGAGGATCTGACAGCCGTATTCAATAATGACTGTAACCCCGGTGCCGGCATGTCCAGCATTATGCGCGGGCCAACCTATCAGGAGCATATGCGGATTATTACGGAGGAGATTGGGCTTGACCCTGAGACAACGGCCGGCATGGGCACCGCCGCCTCGATGCAGAATGTGGCAATTCATACCCTGACCTATGAAACCCTGACAGTAACCGCGATTGTAACCGGCGGGGTCGAGGTTAACGGCGGCCGCGTTGGTGACCCGGCCGACTATTTCCAGCCGCTTGATAAAAACACGCTGGAAAAGCCGGGTACTATTAATATTATTCTGGTTATTGATGCCGATTTGCCGCCGGGGATGCTCAACCGGGCTATGGTGACCTGTACGGAAGCCAAAACCGCTGCCCTGCAGGAGCTGATGGCCGGCAGCAACTATTCCAATGGCCTGGCGACCGGCTCCGGTACCGACCAGACTATTGTTGTGGCTAATCCTGCCTCCCCTTTGTATCTGGAAAGCGCCGGCAAACATTCGAAACTCGGTGAATTGATCGGCCGCACCGTATTGCCGGCTGTAAAGGAAGCCTTGCTCAAGCAGACCGGTCTCTCGCCCCGGCATCAGCATAGTCTGCTGCGGCGGCTCAAACGGTTTGGCATTAAGGAAGAATCTCTATGGCAGGCTTACCTCACCGGGGGCGGACAGGTAATAAAACCTAAGTTTATGACCCGGCTGTATGAGCTTGACGGTGTCAGCCCCCTGGTAACCTACACCTCGTTGTACATTCACCTGCTGGATCAGCTTCAATGGGAACTGTTAACCGGCGATGAGGTGCGGGAGGCCGGTAATGAACTGCTTGCTGCCGCCGCCGCCCGGTTTGGGGTGACCGCGCCGGCAGTAACAGCCGCCGGCCTGGATGCCTGCCTGCAAGCCTGGCAGGCTTTGGTACTGGCAATTGTCGAGACGAACCTAAAGACTACCTGTACTGATAGCAGCAATTGATAATCAATAGTAGGAGATGAACACATTGAAGCATACCGCCGTATATCCATTTACAGCGATTGTCGGTCAAAATGATATGAAACTGGCACTTATCCTGAATGTAATTAACCCGTTGCTGGGCGGGGTACTCATCAAGGGCGAAAAAGGCACTGCCAAATCAACCGCAGTCCGTGCCATTGCCGACTTGCTGCCGGCCATGGAGGCAATTCATAACTGTCCTTTTCACTGTGACCCTGGTGATGTTAGCCGGTTATGCGATGATTGCCGGGAGAAAACCGGCGCCGGCACAGCCTTGCCGATCCAGTCAGTTAAGATGCGGGTTGTTGAGCTGCCGGTCAGCGCCACCGAGGACCGGGTTGTCGGGACGCTTGATATTGAACATGCCATTAAGCATGGCCAGAAAAAATTTGATCCCGGTATTCTGGCTCAGGCTAACCGGAATATTCTGTATGTGGATGAGATCAACCTGCTGGATGATCATGTCGTTGATGTGCTGCTGGATGCGGCCGCTATGGGGATCAATACAGTGGAGCGGGAAGGGGTCTCCTACTCGCACCCGGCCCGGTTTGTCCTGGTCGGGACGATGAATCCCGAAGAAGGGGATATCCGGCCGCAACTGCTGGACCGTTTTGGCTTATCCATCGAAGTTACAGGCGAGAATCAGCCCGAATGGCGGGTCGAAGTGATCAAGCGCCGTTTGGCTTATGAGCAGGATACGGGTGAATTTGCCCGAACCTATAAAGAAGAACAGGAACAACTGGCGGCAGGCATTATGCAGGCCAGGCGTCTGCTGCCCCAGGTAACGATTGAAGACAGGCTGCTGTTATTGGTGGCCAATGTGGCCATTACCCTGGATGTGGACGGACACCGGGCCGATATTACGGTGATTAAGGCGGCCATGACATTGGCGGCTTTTGAGGGACGAACTACAGTGGAGCCTGACGATGTCCGGCGGGCGGCCAAACTGGTTTTGCCTCACCGGATGCGGCGGCGGCCCTTTGAGGATGGAACACTGGACTGGGACAAAGTCGAGGCATTGTTTGCCGGGCTGTAAGCGGCAGGAGGGAAGGAAGATGGTACAACGAACGGTATTTCCGCTGGCAGCGATAGTTGGCCAGGATTCTGTTAAACAGGCCCTCTTAATTGCTGCCGTCAACCCGAAAGCGGGCGGTGTTTTGGTGGCCGGGGAAAAAGGAACGGCCAAGTCGACCCTGGTGCGGGCTTTGGCAGAGGTTACCGGCAAGGCACGCATTATAGAATTGCCACTAAGTGCGACTGAGGATATGGTGTTTGGCGGACTGGACCTGCAGCAGGCAGTGGGGTGTGGTGAGCGCCGGTTTTTACCGGGTATTTTAGCCAGGGCCCATCATCATATTTTGTATATTGACGAGATTAATCTGTTGCGCCGGGAGTTCGTCAATGTCTTGCAGGAGGCGTCCCTAACCGGTATACATAGGGTGGAAAGGGAGGGCATTTCCTGCCGCCATGAGGCGGTGTTCAGCCTGATTGGCACAATGAATCCGGAAGAAGGGGCTTTGGTGCCGCCAACAATAGATCGTTTTGGCCTGTATGCTGCTGCCAACCGGGAACAGGACGCCCAGGCGCGGGTTGAGATTGTGCGGCGTTGTTTGGCTTATGAGCGGGATCCGGCCGGGTTCCGGCGGCAGTATGCGGCTGAAACTGAGGCGATCAGGCAGCAGGTGGCGGTCGCCAGGCAGCTGCTGCCGGCGATTGTTGTACCGGAGACAATGGTGTTATTGGCGGCCCGGATGTGTGCCAAAGCTCGTTCTGCCGGCCACCGGGCCGAGCTGTTTTTGCTGGAGGCGGCCCGTACCCTGGCAGCCCTGGCAGGCCGCGATTATCTGGTACCTGCCGATATGGAAACGGCTGCCTGCTATGTTTTACCGCAGCGCATGCGCCAGGAGCAGGAGCCCCCGCCGCCAGAGCAGTCGGAAGGGCAAAATCAGGAGCAGCAGCAAGATGAACAGCAAGATGAACAGCAAGATGAACAGCAAGATCAGCAGCAAGATCAACAACAGCCGTTTGAGCAGCAGGAAAACCAACAGCAAGAGGAGCAGCCCGATTCCCTGGCAGCGGAGCAATCACCGGCAGAAGGCAATGATCAGGAAAAGGTGGCTGATATTGATACCCAATTCCCCTTTATCCAAATGGAGTTAGCCCTGCCGCAGGACCGGCAGGAACGGCACGGCAGCGGGAAACGCAGCCTGACCCGTACGGATACAAAGCAGGGACGTTATGTGCGGGCCGGGATACCCCCTGGTACTGTGACTGATCTGGCCTTTGACGCAACCCTGCGGGCAGCGGCCCCGTATCAGCGGTTCCGGGATAAAGGCAATTGCTGTATTGCGATTGAACGGGAAGACCTGCGGCAGAAGATTCGGGAAAAGCGGATTGGCAGTACCTTTTTGTTTGTTGTGGATGCCAGCGGTTCAATGGGCGCCCGTGAACGTATGCGGGCGGTGAAAGGCGCGGTATGCGCCATGCTGCAGGATGCCTACCAGAAACGGGACCAGGTCGGCTTGATTGCGTTCCGGCGGCAGTCCGCAGAGGTATTGCTGCCGGTTACCCGCAGTGTGGATCTGGCCCAAAAATGTTTGCGCCATTTGCCGACAGGGGGCAAAACCCCACTGGCGGAAGGACTGGCTGCGGCCCTGACAGTACTGGCTGCCCGGCGAAAGAAAGAACAGGATATGCGGCCGGTGTTGGTACTTGTTACCGATGGTCGGGCCAATACCGCTGCCGCCGGGGGGAATAGTGTCGATGAGGCGCTGGCAATGGCTGCCAGGATTAGAGAGGCCGGCATTCACAGCGTGGTTATCGATACCGAAAGCGATTTCATCAAATTAGGGCTGGCGCGGACTGTCGCCCGGCAAATGGGTGCCAGCTATTACAGCCTGGGCGAGCTTTCCGATAAGAATATTATGCATATTGTCAGGAGTTTACCATAGTATACCGGCCTGGCCGGAAGAACGGAGGAATTATCATGGAGTTTATCACAGAATGCTTTAGTGTATTTTATAAAGGCGGACCGGTTATGTATCTGATTCTGGCCTGTTCCTTCCTCGTTGCTGCCATCGGGGCCGAGCGTTTTCTGTATTACAAAAAGATGGACACCGACATGGAGGGGTTTACAGCCCGGCTTACACCACTGCTGGAACGGGGCGACTGGGAGACCGCCTATGAACTGTGCCGTGAAACCGATGGTGTTGCGGCCGCCGTTGCCGGTAAGGGGATCCATTATGTATTGCGCGGCTGTGCAAATATGGAAAGTGTGCTGGAAGGAGAAGCAGCCCTGGCGGTGGCCCGTTTACGGACGAATCTGAGTCATCTGGATACGGTGGTGACAATTGCCCCGCTCCTTGGCCTGTTAGGAACGGTAGTCGGCATGATTAGTTCCTTCAGTGTAATGAACATTAAATCCGGCCAGCCGCAGGCGATCACCGGTGGGGTGGGGGAAGCGCTGATTGCGACGGCTTCCGGTCTGTGTGTGGCCACGCTGGCGATGATTATATACAGTTATTTTAATCACCGCCTCGACGCCTTGATTACAGATATTGAGCGGATCTGTGTCTTATTGCTGGGGCAGATGAAGCGGGAGAAATGCCATGAAACTGCGTAATCTGCGGTCGGAGCGTCAGCCGAAACTGATGATCATTCCGATGATTGACATCATTTTCTTTCTGTTGGTGTTTTTCATTATGAGTACCCTGTATATGGTTGATCAGCAGACGATTGCGGTCAATTTGCCCCAGGCCGCCTCGGCTCAGTCGGACCGGCCCCATAGTGTGGCGGTTGTGGTTACCAAAGAAGGACGGGTTATGTTTGAGCAGGAGGAAATACCCCTGGAGCTCGTGAAAAGGCGGGTGCAGATCGAATTAGGCAAACAAAGCGATGTGGTGTTTGTCCTGCGTTCGGACAAACAGGCGGAATACGGGAAAGTCGTGGCTGTGCTTGATGAAATGAAGCTGGCCGGGGCCCAGCGGGTAGCGATTGCAACAGAAAGGAAGGATAAGTAATGGAATGGGCCACAGGGTCGCGCTGGCGCAAGGCGATGATTATTTCGCTGGTCTTCCACGGCATTGTTTTGATGGGGGTTGGCTGGCTGGCTTTCAAGGCCCTCCTGCCGGTGGAGGTTCCTGAAACTATAATTGAACTGGAATTAGCCAGCGAGCCTGAAGGGGCACCGATGGCAGCAGCTGCGGCCGCCGCCCCGGTACAGGCCAGTCAGCCGGCTACAGTGCCTGTGCCCACACCGGTTGTCCGCCAGGTGCAGCCAGAGGTGGCTGATCCTGACGAGGTGATTCCAGAACCGGCCGTCGTTGTCAGCGATATGGCGGTTTTGGCTGTTAATACGTCTGCTGACGGCAGCGGTGAGTCGGCCGGCGGTGCCGACAACGGCAGCGGTACCGGATCTGGTTCCGGAACTTCCGGCAGCGGGACCGGGGCCGGGGGAACCGGTAACGACAAAGGACTTATTCCGCCTAATGTTTTATCCAGTAGAAAACCACCCTATCCGGAAAGAGCCAAGCAGAACGGTCAGCAAGGAACGGTGGTTTTGCGGATTGAAATTAAGGAAAACGGACGGGCTGGCGCGGTCAGCATTAATCAGTCAAGCGGTTACGCGTTGCTGGATGAGGCGGCTGCTGCTACCGTCCAGAGCTGGCGTTTTGTTCCGGCCAAAAACCGCAGCACTGGCCAGGCGGTTTCCTGTTTTACCACATTACCTATTACATTTTCGCTCAAATAATTTACAGCATGTAAAAAATAAGAGATGGTGGATATGACAGTAATTAATCGCAGGCACACCGGGTGTAGTGTGCGGCTAATTAATCTGAGCAAAGAATATGAAGGGCAGACCGTGCTTGATGATGTGTCTTTGAGTGTCCGTGAGGCCGAGGTCTTCGGGCTGCTGGGGCCGAACGGCGCCGGCAAAAGCACGCTGATGAAGATTATTGCCGGCCTGACGCGGCCCGAACGGGGCCGGGTCGAAATCTTTGGCACCGCCGCCGGCAGCCGTTCGGCGGTGCTGAAGCGGCTGGTGGGGTTGGTCCCTCAGGACAATAACATGGAGCGGGACCTGACTGTGGAGGAAGTCCTGCGGATTTATGCTCGCCTGTTTGGCGTTGACCGGATTACGCAGCGGGTGGAAGCGACATTGGCCGAGTTCTCGCTGGGGGCATACCGTACCAAACGGGTCGGCCATTTGTCAGGCGGTCTGGCCAGGCGGGTGTTGATTGCCCGGGCCCTGCTGCCGGAGCCCCGTTTATTGCTGCTCGATGAGCCGACAGTCGGACTGGACCCCGATGTGCGGCACGAATTGTGGGATATTGTACGCCGGCTGGCAGCTGCCGGCAAAACGGTGGTCATAACAACCCACTATATGGAGGAGGCAGAGCGGCTGTGCCACCGGGTGGCCATGCTAAAGGCCGGCCGGCTGGCGCTGCTGGATACCCCGCAAGGAATCAGAAACCGGTTTGGCCACAGTGAAGGCACGGCCACGGCCCTGGAAACCGCCTTTATCAAACTGGCGCGGGAGGGGAAGGTTTGATGGGCTGGTATGCGGTGTTCAACCGGGAAATGATTGTGCTCTGGAAGCGAATCGGCCGGATGGGCTATGTTTTTTCCTCGATTATGTTTCCGTTTATTTATTTGTTTTCCTTCGGTCTCGGCCTGGGCGGACGCCTGAGCGTGGATGGCGGCTATGTCCCCTTTCTGGCCAGCGGAATTGTAGGGGTAACTATTATGTCCAATGCCTTTCAACAGACCTCCTCCTCCGTCAGTGTGGGCCGTCTGCATTTTAAAAACTTCCAAAGTTTCGTGCTCAGCCCTGTTTCCCCGTTTGAAGTCGTTCTGGGGATTATTCTCGCCGGTGTTGTACGGGGCATGTTATTTGGGGCGCTGGTCTTTATCATTGCCTGGGTGAGTTTTGACGTGCATAGTCTCAGTGGTATTGCCATTCTTGGCAGCCTTCTCGGGGCTTGCTGCTTTGCCGGTATGGGGATGCTGGCTGGCATGCTTGTAAAGATGCCTGATGATGTTTCGCTTATAAATAATTTTTTTATTACACCAATGATTTTTTTTAGCGGTTCTTTTTTTCCCATGCAGAATCTGCCGGCCTGGCTGACGGTGCTGGCGCAGTTATCGCCGCTGGGCATTCTCAATACCCTGCTGCGGACTGTATACTGGGATGCTGCGGCCGGAATCGCCCTGACGACCTTGCTACTGCTGACCAGCTGTTTCTTTATGGGGAATATGTGGTTGTACCGGCGGTATAGTGAATAAGGAGATTTGGTGCCCGACTGTTATTAATTAATCACATATTGCCGAGACAGGTGCCCTTGAGGGCTTAATAGGGAAGTCCGGTGCAAAACCGGCGCGGTCCCGCCGCTGTAATGGAGAGCAAAGCCAGGAATATACCACTGAAACGGAACGTTTTGGGAAGGTCTGGCGGCGCGATGAACCAGAGCCAGAAGCACTGCCTGTCTTACGATCACCGTTTGGCCTCACGCGCGATGAGGAGGGATTAAGAAGCAGGTTTTTGGCTGTATTTCAGTCAGATAAGCTTTTTTATGTTTGCAACCCTCCCTGGATAGCCCGGGGAGGGTTTTGTTTTGCCAATTCTCCAAGTTTTACGGTTAGGAGTTTGCTGCTAATGGCAGAAAAAGAGGAATAAAGATGAAGTCGTTCTTGTACGCAATCGTAAGTATTCTGCTTTGCCTGCTTCTGTCAGGCTGTCCCGCCCGGCCGGCTGCTGATCACAGCCCAGCCGCCGGCATGGGCTATATTGTAACTGACGATACCGGCTACACTATGCTGCTGCCAGAAAAGCCGCACCGTATTGTATCACTGGCCTATAGCGCCGATGAATTGCTGGTAGACCTTGTGGCCCCGGACCGGATTCTGGCCTTTAGCCGCTGGGCTGATGACCCGGGCATTACGTTCATTACCCCCGGCCAGGCTGCCGCTGTTGCCAATAGGGCTGTTCCTTATGCCGAGGCCCTGATCGCGCTCCGGCCGGACCTGATCATAGCGGCAGCAGGTGCAATACGGCCGGAAGCGGTGCAGACCCTGCGGGATACGGGCATACCTGTATTTATTTCCAAAAGCCCCCGAACCCTGCCGGAAGTCAAAACCCGGATAAAAACAGTTGCTGCCGCCGTGGGTGAGGCCGATAGGGGGCAACTGCTCATTGCCCAGATGGAGCAGCGGCTGCAACGCCTGGAAGCAACACTGGCCCCGGTGACCGCTGATAAGCGAAAGTGCGGTATGGCTTTTGATTTTACCGGGGTAATCGGCAATAAAAACAATCTCCTGGCCGATATATTCAACTATGCCCATGTGCGTAACGGGGCTGTCCGGGAAGGGGCCGGGAGTTTGGAGCAAGGCGATAACCGGCTTTCGAAAGAGCAGATTATTGCCGTAAATCCGGACATATTCCTGTTGCCCACCTGGAATTTTGACGGCCGTAGTGATGTTGACGCCTACCGGCGGCAGCTTATGGCCGACCCGGCCCTGCAGCAGGTGGCTGCAGTCCGTAATAACCAGGTATTGCTAATTCCTGACCGCTATCGTTATGTTGGGTCGCACCATGTTGTTGAAAGTATCGAAATATTTGCCAAAGCTGCCTATCCGGAGCTTTTTTAGTCAGGTGGAGCTTACAAACAGTAAAGGTTTGATCAAAGGGATAAGAAGGATACTATATTGATAACATTATGTAAACAGAATAGAAACAAAATTTTACTTTCGATTATTTCTTTTTTCGTAGTAACAAGTCTGTCGCTTACCCTGGGGCAGGTGGATATTCCGTTAGCCGGGACAGCGGCGGTGTTGGCTTATCAGCTGTATATACCAGGCATTAGTGACGCTGATTTTACCTTCGAGCAGCAGGCGCTGCTTTGGTACATACGTATGCCACGGACGCTGGTAGGTCTGTTGGTAGGAGCCGCCCTGGCAGCGGCCGGGGCTGTCCTGCAGGGAATTTTCAGCAATCCTTTGGCAGACCCCAGCCTGCTCGGGGTTACCAGCGGGGCTGCCACGGGGGCGGTTATTGCCATCGCGGCCGGTATTGGGTTTACCCAACTGGTTTCATTGCCGTTTTTCGCTTTCACCGGTGCGGCTGTCGCCGTCAGCCTGACGGTGCTGCTGTCTGTGCGGCAGGGGAAGATTCCGGTGATGCCGCTCTTGCTGGCGGGGATGGCTGTCAGTATTCTGGCCGGTGCCCTGACGGCGGGCATTTTGACAGGTCTGAATGAACAGAAACTGCAGCAGTACCTGTTCTGGACGATCGGCAGCCTTGATTTCCGGCGCTGGGAGCATGTTACCCTGGCCGCCGGTCCTATCATCGCAGGACTTACGGGTTTATTGTTATTGTCCCGGCAGCTGAATGTCCTGGCCCTGGGGGAAACCGAGGCCAGAGCTGTAGGTATGGCGGTTGTGCCCTTCCGGCTGCTGATCCTGTTGCTTGCTTCCCTGATTACGGCCGCCGCGGTCTGTGTCAGTGGCAGTATCAGTTTTGTCGGCCTGATCATACCCCATATTGCCCGGCTGCTGGTAGGGCCCGATTACCGTATCCTGCTCCCTTTCAGTGCTTTGGCCGGCGCCACATTTTTAGTGTTGTGCGATACGCTGGGGCGGGTGCTGATCTGTCCGAACGAAATACGCACCGGCATTATGACTGCCCTGATGGGTGTCCCGTATTTTTTATATCTGTTAAGAACAATAGCCAGACAGTAGTCACACACTGAGGAAGACAGGGGAGTTGGATTATGGTCGTTATTTTTACAAATGTTGAAAGGCAATGGAGCATGCTGCAGCAGGCCGGCCGGTACCTTACCGAACATAACCCGGTTTTGCCGGAACTGCAGACCTTTTTCTTCAATGACAGTGTTGCCTGGTCAGAGCAATATGCTGTTATCGTTAACAAAGCCGCTGCAGTCATTTTCCTGTGGCAGGGTCCGGTTTATGAATGTGAATTGCCGGCCAGGGCGTTTGCCTTACTAAATCGCGAAAACCAGTCTTTATATGCCTTTATATCAACTGCCGACAACACTGCCGACCGGGTTCAGGGTTTTAGCAGCGACGAAATCCGGCAAATCCGTAATTATATCCTCTTTAGCGGCAGCAGCAATTATCAAAATCTCTTATTATGGCTGACCCACAAAAGCGGGCAGGCGGTGTGCGTTTTTAAGCCGCCCCGGGTGCTCGCCTGGCATGGCCTTTATCATCCTCAGGCTGGGGAAGAAGATGGTCTGTTGTCAACTGCTGAATATGAAGCTCGGTTTTGCCGGCCAGGCCAGCCGCTTGTGGGCATCCTGTTTTCCCGCGAATCCTGGATATGGCAGGATACAGCCTATATTGACGCTCTGATCAAGGCGCTGGCAGACCGGGGGCTTGCTGCGCTGCCGGTATTCGGGCTGTGGGAGGATAATCCGGAACTGGCGGCAGCAGGCATCAGTAAGGCGGTTGAAACGTTTTTTTACCGGCAACAGCAGGTTGTCGTTACGGCTGTGATTAACACCTTCAAGGTCAGTTTGACCAAAAGCAGACAGAACCAGGCCGGCTTTTTAACCAGCTTGAATGTGCCTGTTATCCAGGCCTATAACCTGTTACGGACCCAGGCGGAGTGGCAGGCTGGTTTTGTCGGCCTGGGTCCGGTGGAACTGTCAGTTAATGTGGTGCAGCCCGAGTTTGACGGTGTTATTCACGGCGGGGTTGTTTCCAGTAAAGAAGCCGGCAATTATGGTGAAACCCGGTATTTGCCGGTACCGGAACGGGTAACGGCACTGGCCTGTAAGGTGGAGAAGTGGGCGAAACTGCGGCAGACAGATAATGCCCGCAAAAAAGTCGCTGTCATTTTTCATAATTATCCCCCCACCAATGCCAATATCGGTAATGCCCAGGGGCTTGATTCCCCGGCCAGCGTAGTGGCATTGCTGCAGGCCATGGCAAAAAACGGGTATCATATCGATACCCTGCCGGCCAGCGGCAGTGAGCTTATGGCGGGCTTAGTGGCCGGCGTTACCAATGACCGGCGGTTTTTAAACGAGGAACAGATACAGCATGCTGCCGGCAGGGTGAGCCGGGACAACTATCAGACCTGGTTTAATGGGCTGGCAGAGACGACCCGGGATGAGTTGACCCGCGAGTGGGGGCTGCCTCCAGGTGATGTGTTTGTAGCCGGTGACAGCCTGCTGGTGCCGGGACAGGTCAATGGCAATATTTTGCTTACGGTGCAGCCGCCGCGGGGGTTTGGCGAGGATGCCGGCAAGATTTTGCATTCCCCGACCTGTCCGCCGCCTCATCATTATTTCGCGTTTTATGTCTGGATCAGGGAGGTGTGGCAGGCCGATGCGGTTATCCATGTGGGGACTCATGGCTCGCTGGAATGGCTGCCGGGGAAAAATGCCGGGCTGGCGTCTACCTGTTATCCCGAGCTGGCGTTACAGTCACTGCCCAATATTTATCCCTATTATGTCACTATTATCGGCGAGGGAATCCAGGCTAAACGGCGGGGGGCGGCCTGTCTGATCGGTCATCTGTGCCCGCCGGTGAGTCAGGCCGGCATGTATGAAGAGCTAGCTGAACTGGAGGCCCTGCTGGATGAATATGCTCACTACAAAACCGCACAATCAGCTGCCGCCGGGCGGGTTTGTGAACAGATTGAAGCAAAAATAGCGGCCCTGCATCTGGCCGAGGATGTGCCCGGACTAGCCGGGGAGACGCCTGACGACTATATCCTGCGTATCCATATGTATCTGGAAAGCTTAAAGCATATGCAGATAAGGGTGGGTCTCCATACGCTGGGGCAGACGCCGCAGGCGGAAACCCTTACCGAGTATATTCTGGCCCTTACCCGGGTGGACAACGGTTCCGTGCCGGCCCTGCCCCAGGTGCTGGCCCGGGCCCGGGGCTATGATTATTATCAGCTGATAGAAAAAAGCGGTGAGCTATTGCCTGACGGCAGCGGCACCTATGCGGAACTGGCTGATGGTATCTGGCATATAGGCCGGCTTATTGTTGAGTACCTGCAGGCACATCATTTTGCCGAAGCTGCTGTGGCGGCAGTGCATGAACTGCCGCAGATCAGGGAACTAAGGCTTACGGGCCCCGGCGCCGGCGACCTTACTACAGTTTTACGTTATATATGCGTGGAGCTGTCTGTTAAATTGGCAGCTACAGAGCAGGAAATTACCAACACCCTGCGGGCGTTAAACGGCGAGTATGTCGAACCGGGTCCGGGCGGTTCACCAACCAACGGCCGGGCCGATATCCTGCCGACAGGACGCAATTTTTACGGGGCCGATCCTGGTAATCTGCCTACTCCCGCTGCCTGGGAAGCCGGTAAAACGCTGGCTGAACAGGTCATATGCCGCTATATTGCGGAAGAAGGCGAATACCCGGAAAGTATCGGTATTGTGATGTGGTCTGATTCTAATATGCGAACCAACGGGCAATGTCTAGCCGAACTGCTCTATCTGATGGGGGTAAGGCCTGTCTGGCAAAAAGGCAGCAGGCGGGTTACGGGGGTTGAGGTCATTGCCCTGCCGGAATTAAAACGACCGCGAATTGACGTGCTGGCCCGGGTTAGCGGTTTGTTCAGGGATACCCTGTTTCAGGCGATCGAGCTGATGGAAACAGCGACAGCCCTTGTCTCCGCCCTGGATGAACCGGATGAGATGAATTTCATCAGAAAGCACAGGAAACAGGACAGCGCTGCCCTGGCGGCACAAGGAGTTGACAAGGACCTGGCCTGGCAGCAGGCCGGCTACCGTATTTTCGGCTGCCCGCCCGGGGGTTACGGGGCCGGGGTGGCAGCACTGCTTGAGGCCAGGAACTGGGAGAATGTGCATGACCTGGCTGAGGTATATGTACGCTGGGGCGCCCATGCCTATGGCTCGGGCCGGCAGGGGCAATTCCTGCCGCACCTGTTTCGGCAAAGGCTGGGGACGCTTGATATCACCATAAAAAATATTGACAATCATGAGGTTCATTTGCTCAGCTCTGATGATTTTAATGCCTATTGCGGCGGCATGAATGCCGCTGTGCGCAGTATCCGCGGCCAGGCACCGCGCTGTTATATCGGTGACAGCACCGATCAGAGCCACGCCGCAACCAGGAGCCTGGAGGAGGAGTTTAGGCGGGTACTGCGGGGTGAGTCCTTAAACCCGAAGTTTATTGAAGGTATGAAAAAGCATGGCTACAAGGGCGCGGCTGACCTGGCAGCCCTGGTCTGCCATTGTTTTGGCTGGGACGCAACCAGTGAGGTTATGCGCGACTGGATGTATGAAAGCCTGGCGGCCAAACTGGCTCTTGACCACAGTATGCAGCAGTGGATGCAGTCTGTTAATCCCTGGGCCTTGCAGCGGCTTACCGAAAAATTGCTGGAAGCCGAGCGGCGCGGTATGTGGCAGGCCGAACCGGCAACGAAACAGGAACTGGAGCAATTGTATCTGGCAATTGAGGGGGAACTGGAGGAACGGGCCGATCCGTAACCTGCGGGACGGAAATAAAGCTGTATTACTGCCGTAATAGGCGGAAAAGCATATATATTATATCTGGGAGAGGGGTTCTTATAATGACAAAGCAAAAAAGTATGACATTAGCGGCTCCATGGAAAAAAACAGTAGTAGGAATGTTGTTGACCAATTTGATGTTCGCATCGTCTGGTATCGCGTTGGCGGCACCAGACGAAAAAGCAGCCAACTTTATTTTGGATTCAGTGGTTGTTACGGCGCAGCGTCGCGAAACGACAGAATTAAATACGCCAGCATCGGTAACGGTGATTACCGCCGCAGAACTTAAAGCCACCGGTGCCCGTACGGTTGCCGATGCCCTGGATTTCACGCTGGGTTTTAACAATGTGTTTTTTGGGCCAGCAGGCAATGAATATGGTATGTCAGCAAGCAGAACCATTATACGCGGTCTTGATAAGGGAACTCTGGTTTTGATCAATGGCGCTCCAGCCAACTTGTTGAATTATAATAGCTCCAGCGGGATTCCGCTGGAAGCAGTTGAGCGAATTGAAATTCTTAAAGGAGCTGGTTCTACACTATATGGCGCGGAAGCATTGGCCGGTGTGGTTAATATAATTACTAAAAAGCCGGGCAGTGGTCAGCAAAATACCATCGGCATAACCGGGGGGAATTACAATAAGAGCTGGTCTGCAAGCTCCCAGTTCGACAGCAGTGCAATCTATATCAAACGCGAGTATATTGGTGCTGTTGACAGGACATCAAGGGATAATCTTACTACTTCCAAAAATGTCGCGGTTCAACCCTATGGCTTAGATAACAGTACAAAGGACAGCCTGTATTTTACAACCCAATTAAGTAATGAACTCAATTTTAACTGGTCCTATGCTGATTTGCAGTCCAACCGTCCGCGTTTTAACGCCGACGGTACCAATTATCAGCGATTTAAATATGATGATGTGCGGCATAATATAAATCTCGTTTATGATGATAAAGACAATAATATAAAATCAGTTTTAGCATTTAATAAAAGACATGCTTTTGGCGACAAATATGCCTATTCAAGTAAAACTTGGGATATTAGCGAACGCTACGATATGTATGGTATAAACTGGGATAGTCAGAAAGCCTGGTATATGCGCAACTCGCTTGATACCCTAGTAGCCGGTGTAACCTTGGCACGGGAACACTATAATGGCTTGGCTAACAGCACTGCTGTCAAAAAAGATAATGCACTACGCAATAGTTTGTCAGTCTATGGGGCCTATACCTATGCCGTAAATCCCCGTTTTAGTACAGTCCTGGGGATCAGGGAACAGTTGGTTGATGATTATGCCAAATCAGAATCTGTCTTTCTGCCACAGATGCAGACCCTATATAAAATTGATGACCGTACCTCCTGGTATACCAATATCGGCAAGTCGTTCCAAATGCCGGCAATAAATCAGTATTTTTCTAAACAAGGGGCTGATTTTAACCTATTGAAACCTCAGCAGGGCTGGAATTATGAAACAGGATTGAAAAAAATCATTGATGCCAATCAGTCTGTTAAGCTGGCAGTCTACCATTTGGATATCAAGGATCAGTTTGTCTGGAAACCAAATGCGAACAGCACCACCCAGTATATGACCAATGCCGGTGATTTCCGGAATACTGGGGTGGAAGTGGAATATGCGAAAATTATTAATAACAATTGGAAATATAATGTCGGTTTTAGTTACTCTAACCCCGAGAATAATGAAAACGGGCCCTGGGTGCAGTGTAACAGTCGGATTCAGACAACCGCCAACGTAACCTATGATAAAGACAAATGGCTGACCAATCTGAACTTCCTGTATCTGGGGGACAGGGAAGTAAGTTATTATAAAATCAACGGGGCTGTCAGCGATGTACCGGATCGCATCCAGCTCAATGCTACAGTCCGGTATCAGCCGGACTCAAATCAAATCGTCACTCTAAACCTGTATAATATTCTGGATCGGGACAACTCACTGAATAAATATGAAAATCTGGATCTGCCTTTTAACTGGGTTCTCAGCTACAATTACACCTTTTAGGTAATTGACAATACTTGTCTTAGAATGCTATATTTGTATTGATATTTACAAATTGCGCCACAATTAAATATGTTGAGTCAGGTGCCAATAGGGCTTAATAGGGAAGAACGGTGTAATGCCGGCGCGGTCCCGCCACTGTAATGGGAGTGAATCCAAGGTATACCACTGAAACAATTGCGTTTTGGGAAGGTTTGGAGGAGCAATGAACAAAGCCAGGAGAACTGCCTGTCTGTCAATCACCGTTTTTACTCACGAGCGATGAGGAGGGGATTTAAGGAACACGTCGTTTCCGGTTGCTTTTTTGCGGACATCGACAGTGGCAGGTTCTATCTTGTATGACACTCACCTCTCCGCATATTGCGGAGAGGTTTTTTGTTAGTGTGAATCAGGTTTAAAACCGGATACCTGGTTCGTTCCCTTGTACACGACCGGACTTAGATATAGGAAAACCAACAAAGGCGGCTGCTCTTTATTGGCTTTCCTATATAGTAATTATGTCCGGGGTAAGCTAGTATCTGTTACTGCCATAGCTGCTTTGTCCTGGGCCGGGACTTTTCGTGACCGGAAGTACAACCATAAAAGGCCGTGACGTGAATGTGCACCTGGAGATAAAGGAGTTAGATGATGAACAAATGGAGTTATCGAACCAAATGGAGCCTGCTGGTGGCTGTTTGTATCCTCACGGCGGTGGGCAGTCTCTGTTTCGGGCAGACCTTTTATTCGCCCGGCACGGTCTACTCGGCTATTGTGGCCGGCGGCACCGATTTTAGAAGTGGTGATTATACAAAGCTGGCAGAGACGTACGCTGTCATCTGGCATATCAGACTGCCCCGAATTATTGCCGGCCTGTTGGTTGGTGCAGCGTTGGCTGTGTCCGGGGCTGTTATGCAGGGTATTTTCTCCAATCCCCTGGCGGAGCCCGGCATTCTCGGTCTGTCCAGCGGTGCGGCTCTTGGTGCTGTAATTGCCATTGCCCTGGGCCTAACCGGGGCAAGCCTCTATGTCATGCCCCTGTTTGCCGTGGTTGGGTCTGTTTTTGCTTTAGGTATTATCCTCCTGCTGGCCGTGCGGCAGGGAAAGATTCCGGTCATGGTGTTGCTGCTGGCCGGGGTTGCAGTCAATTCGTTTACCGGTGCCCTGACGAATGCAGTGCTGATGATTTTAAACGAGCAGCGGCTGCGGGAATATTTGTTTTGGATTGTCGGCGGGTTGGACTACAGGCGGTGGGAGCATATTACGCTGGCTATCGGACCCATTATGGCTGCTGTTATTATTTTATTTTTTATGTCCCGCCATTTAAATATTCTGGCCCTGGGGGAAACCGAGGCCCGCAGTGTTGGCCTCCATGTCATCCGCTACCGGCTGATTTTTCTGGGCTTAGCCGCTACGGCCACGGCAGCCGCAGTTTGCATCAGCGGCAGTATTGGTTTTGTCGGCTTGATGATTCCCCATATGATGCGATTCCTTGTCGGGCCTGACCACCGGCAGCTGTTGCCGGTGTCTGCACTGGCCGGCGGCACTTTTCTGGTGGCCTGTGATACGCTGGGGCGCAGCCTGTTTGGGGTTATTGAGATTCGCGTCGGTATAATAACCGCCCTGCTGGGGGCACCGTATTTTCTATATTTACTGCGCCGGGCGCAGCGAAAGGAGTAAGGGGCTATGAATCGTGCCATTATTAATGTGCAGGCCTTGAGTGCCGGCTATGAGAAAAAAATTGTGCTGCAGGACATAGCCTTCTCTGTCGGCCAGGGGGAGCTTATTGGTATTATTGGTGCCAATGGGGCAGGGAAGAGTACTCTGCTGCGGACCATGCGGGGACTGCTGCCCCGTAAAGGCGGCCGGGTAGAGCTGTTTGGCCGGGAGGTGGGGACTATCTCCGAGAAAGCACTGGCCAAACAGGTAGCCTTTCTGCAGCAGGCAGTTGAGATTGGCTTCGGCTACACCAGCAAAGAGGTTGTTGCCGCCGGCCGCTATCCCTATCTCTCCTGGTGGCAGGGAGAAAGCCCGGACGATGAGAAGATTATTCGCGAAAGTATGGAGTATACAGATGTTTACAGTCTGGCCGATACCCCGCTGGCTAATATTTCCGGCGGTCAGAAGCAACGGGTGCTGCTGGCCAAGGTGCTGGCTCAGCAGACACCGATCTTGTTTTTGGACGAGCCCATGACCGGCCTGGATGTCGTGTATCAGGAGGAGATATTCCGGTTTTGCCAGCGCCTGTGCCATCAGGGCAAAACCATATTACTGGTGGTGCACGACCTGAGTGCGGCGGCCCGTTTTTGCTCGCGTCTGTTGTTGATTGCCCAGGGCGGTTTGTTGGCTGACGGACCACCGACCACTGTGCTGACCAAAGAGTATTTGTCGCAGGCGTACGGATTGCCGGTGCAGGTCGTCCATAACCCGGTTACCGGCAGTGTGGAAGTATTTGCCGGGCTGGGCCAAGACGAGAACGAACTGCAGCCCCGTGTACATGTGATTGCCGGTGGCGGCTGTGGCTGCCCTGTAATCCGGCGGCTGGCGACAGCGGGTTTTCAGGTCAGCGTGGGTGTGGTCGCTGAAGGGGACAGCGATGCGGAGGCGGCCAGGATTTTTGCCGATGAGCATGTAATTACCAAGCCTTTCGCAGACAGTGATGGGGCGTCTGCTGCTGAGAATGAAAAGCTTGTGGCAAGGGCGGATGTGACGGTACTATGCAGTTTACATGTTGGCCGCAGCAATCTTGGCAATCTGGAGGCGGCAATGAAGGCGGAAAAATTAATCGTTCTCGAAGACAGCCCGATTGCCGGCCGGGATTATACAGGCGGCAAGGCTGCCGCGCTATACAAGCAATTGCTGGCTAAAAATAATGTGAGGGTTATGACTACTGCTGCGTTTTATCATGAGATGCACAGTCTGCACAAGCCTGGAGGGACTGTGCAATAAGTCTGCCTGTATCCCAGAGAGCTCTGGTGTTTTTCTACAAAACCGATATTGGTTTGGGAGGAATTTCCATGGAATGGGTTGTTTTTTTGGCCAACCGGGAGTGCAGTGATGCCGCCGCTTCCTGACCATCTTACGATTGGTACGGGGATTGCCGGCTTTTTACTCTATATTGTTCTGGACATTATCAATGATTATCTTATTGCCTGGCAGCAGGCCAGAAAGCAGGCGGCTGAGCAGAAGCGGCTCCGGGGATGACAGATTATAGAAGATAGCAGGTGATAATTGTGGTGTTACATATTGCGAACGGATCTATAGCAAAAAACTTTCTGGCCGGTAAATGCCCTGCCGGTCAGGATATTATCGCTTTCAACGAATCTATGATTACCGGTACATGCAGTGAGGATATTTTTAGTGAGGAGTTTTTCCGCCGGCGGGCGGACAGCCTGCAGGTGGCCTATGAGCGGTATGCGGAATTGGTGGTGGCTGAGCTTGATCAGCTGTTGAACCATTCCCATACAGAGATCCATCTGTGGTTTGATGGCGATATGTTTTGCCAGATCAATGTGTTAACCCTGTGTGCCTATTTGGATGCTGTTCAATACCAGGGGGCAGTGCGACTGCATATCATTCGTCACGATTTCTGGCGTTATAGTAATTTGCAGGCTATAGAACATAAGGCATATGAGATTAATCCGGAAGGTTATTACGGGCTATACAGGGATGTTCTTGTGCACAGGCAATTCCTGCGGCAGCAATACCCTGTTTTTCCTGAAATGAATGAGGGCATCAAACTTTATGAAGACTATCTTTCGCCTACAGGCGCAATCAGACTGGCCATAGGGAAGCTGGTCCGGGATAGGTGCAGCAGGCAACAAGTTATAAAAGAAATCAATGCAAGATTTGCTGAGTATGGGATCGGCGATTACAATATTCAGTTGATTTACCAAAGTATGATAAGCTAAAATCGTTACCTACATCCATATTTTAGCAGCAAATACGAATCAAAATAATTCGTTCATCTAATTGTTTCATATCAAGCCATAGTAGAGTCAGTGTTTCGAAAGCGATAAAACAGTTTGCTGCATAATGCTGCAACTGGTAAAGGAGGGCAGATAATTGAAACTATATCAGAGACTGGGGCTATTGCTTATGGTTGTTTTTTGTTATAACGCGGTTCCCTGTTATGGCAGTGAGCAGGTAAAGCTCTATACGTTATCAACCGGCGATTCGGTTTACCGGGAAGAGACCAGTGTTGTGGTTGCCTTTAACAAACCGCGGGAGGTATTGAGTACATCCCTGTTAAACGGTGGTTACCATCATAACCTGAAAGCAGTGTTCAATCATGATATGAAAGGCGCAACCGGTGTCGATGCCGCAACCTACCTGGCATATATGCAGGGGGTTGCCAAACGGCTGGGCTTTAATCCCGGCAGTGTAACCGGCATGGGGACAGCGGCGTCTATGGAGAATGTCGCCATCCAGTCTGCAAGTTATCAGGCCCTTACGGTAACCGCCATTGTTACCGGCGGGGTAGAAGGCAACGGCGGACGGGCCGGTGATCCGGCTGATTATTATGGCCCCGGCAAGAAAACGACTTTGCATAAACCGGGAACGATTAATATTATGCTGGTCATTGATGCGGACATACCTAACGGGACAATGGCCCGGGCGCTGGTAACCTGCACGGAAGCCAAAACTGCAGCCCTGCAGGAGCTGCTGGCCGGCAGCCGGTATTCGACCGGCTTGGCTACCGGTTCCGGCACCGACCAGACCATGGTAATCGCGAACCCGGGATCGCCGCTTTATTTTGAAGATGCAGGCAAGCATTCCAAGCTGGGTGAACTGATTGGCCGCACGGTAAAGCAGGCAGTCAAAGAAGCTTTGCTGCGGCAGACCGGGTTATCGCCTGAAAAACAACATAGTGTGCTGCGGCGGATGAACCGTTTCGGCGTGACCGAGGATGCCTTGTACCAACTATATCAGCAGGAGTATGGGAGCATTGACAAACAGCGCTTTGTGACCGCCCTGCGCCATGTGGATAAAGAACCGGAACTGGTAACAGGCACATCGTTATATGTGCACCTGCTGGATCAGTTCCAGTGGCAGCTGTTAAACGGCGATGAACTGACCCGGGCCGGCAATGATTTATTACGGTTGACAGCCGGTAAGTACGGGGTCTTATCACCTCTGACGGCAACCGATGAGCTGGAATCCAGCGTCCGGGCCTGGTCAGGACTGATGGTCAGGATTGTGGCCAGCAGAATGCAGCAGTAAAATTTTTGTTGACAGGCTCTGGGGCGGCATGATAGGATCATAATAGTTAGTGAAAAAAACCACGTTTAACAATTTAATAAAATGAGTTAGGTGCCCTGCGGGGCTTAATAGGGAAGACCGGTGGAATGCCGGCGCGGTCCCGCCACTGTAATGGGGAGTCGAAGCCAAGGTAGGCCACTGGGATGTCTGTGTCCCGGGAAGGCTTGGTGCGCTATGATCCAGAGCCAGAAGAACTGCCTAGCTAACGGTTTCCGGTTTTACCCACGGGCGATGGGGAGGGAATTACAGTGCTTCACTGAAATTTTACTCCTGGTTACTAACCAGGAGTTTATATTTGGCATTCTGTAGAATCTCTCCCGGCAGCTAATGGCAGCCGGGAGTTTTCTAATATACTCCTCCTTCTTGTAATTCATAGATGTTGTGCCTGTTTGGCACGGGGTCATTATGACCCTTTCTTTTTTTGCCTTAAGGGCCCTGGCGGCTTCTGCCGCCGTTCTGAGGCCGGCCATTACCCAAGCAGTCAACGCTTTATGCTAGCTTGCCTGTGGAAAAACAAAATTGACTTACCAGCAAGATTGTGTTAGTATGATTCCGGATGATAATAAATCCGAAAAATCAAATATGCATCTTTGAGACAGGTGCCCTACGGGGCTTAATAGGGAAGACCGGTGTAATACCGGCGCGGTCCCGCCACTGTAACGGGGAGTGAAGCCAAGATATGCCACTGGGACATTGCGTTCTGGGAAGGTTTGGCTGAGCCATGAGCCGGAGCCAGGAGAACTGCCTGTTTGACAGTCACCGATTTTTACCCACGAGCGATGGGGAGGGGATTAATGGCACAGTTTATTTGCTATGCTATTGTTGATTAACTACCCCTCCCGCATTGCCGCTGGAGGGGTTTATTTATTTAATTGAATAGGGTTGAGACAGGTG
>JAEWGR010000108.1 GCA_023388195.1 Bacillota bacterium | reverse complement strand
TTTAGCCCCCGGTTTACCGTGTCGATCAGTTCTTCATTATTATAGGCAATACCGCCGCCGGTCCCGCCTAATGTATAGGCAGGGCGCACAATCAGCGGATAGCCGATCTCGTCGGCAAAAGTAAGGGCACTTTCAATATCCTCAACAATAGTACTGGCCGGAATTGGCTGGCCCAGTTCCTCCATTGTTGCTTTAAACAATTCCCGGTCTTCCGCCTTCTTGATCGCTTCAATAGGCGTCCCCAGCAATTCAACCTGATATTTTGCCAGTACACCGTTTTCCGCAAGTTTGACGGCCAGATTAAGGCCGGCCTGCCCGCCCAGAGTAGCCAGTATGCCATCAGGCCGTTCTTTGGCAATAATCTCTTCCAGGTATTCTGGCGTAAGCGGTTCAATGTACACCCAGTCGGCAATATTGGTATCTGTCATTATGGTGGCCGGATTACTGTTAACCAGCACCACCTCAAAACCTTCTTCTTTTAATGCCTGGCACGCCTGGGTACCGGCATAGTCAAATTCAGCGGCTTGGCCGATCACTATCGGGCCTGAGCCAATAACCATAACCTTGCGCAAGTTTTGTTTTTTCGGCACCGTTAGTTCCCCCTCGCCTTGTTCATTTCTTTGTTGAGCAGTCTCATAAATTCCTCAAACAGATACGTGCTGTCGTCAGGGCCGGGAGCGGCTTCAGGATGATACTGCACAGAGAATACAGGCAGGCTGTTATGGCGCAGCCCTTCTACCGTACCGTCATTAACAGCACGGTGGGTTACCGTAACATCAAGCTTGGCGAGCGACTTTTCATCAATTGCGTAACCATGATTCTGCGAAGTGATATACACGCGGTCTGTTGCCAGGTCTTTAACCGGATGGTTAGAACCACGATGGCCGAATTTCAGCTTATAGGTATCGCCCCCCAAAGCCAAGGCTAACAGCTGGTGTCCAAGGCAGATGCCAAATATCGGTTTTTTGCCAATAAGCTGCCGCACAGTTTCTACCGGTGCATCTTTGGGATCACCAGGGCCATTTGACAGGAATATACCATCAGGGTTGAGCGCCAGTATTTCTGCCGCCGGGGTATAGGCAGGAAAAACAGTAAGATCAAACCCGGCTTTCGCCATCGAATTAAGGATGTTACGCTTAATGCCAAAATCCAGCACAGCGATATGCGGCCCCTTGCCTGGGATCCGGTAGATTTCCTTAGTCGTAACTTCCTTGACAACCTCGATAAAGGGCGATTGGGCAAACAGCTCGGCAATCTCGCCTTCTTGGGCATCGGCGGGGACAATGACCCCTTTCATAGTACCATGCGAGCGTATTCTTCTGGTAATGGCCCGGGTATCAACCCCATACAGGCAAGGAATATTTTTCGCTTTGAGATAGGAAACCAGGGAGTCTTCTGCCTGCCAGCTGCTAGGCTTACCGCACAGTTCACTAATCACAAAGCCGCGTACAAAGGATTGCCGGGCTTGTTCAAAGAGATCAGCCACTCCATAGTTGCCAATAAGCGGATATGTCATTGTTACGATTTGTCCACAATAGGACGGATCTGTTAATACTTCTTGATAACCGGTCATGCCGGTATTGAATACTACTTCCCCAACTGTTTTAGCACCGGAAGCAAGCATCCCTTGGAAAACGCTGCCGTCTTCCAATATCAGTTTGCCATTCATTTAAGCACCTCGCCATTTTGCATAATTATACTCCCATTCACTATAGTTATTAGCGGTTTACCCCTTAAATTCCTGCTTTCAAATGGAGAATGTTTTCCCCGTGTGTAAAATTTTATGCAGTCAACCGCCCATTTATATTCAGTATCAATAATTGTAATATCAGCTGGTGCTCCAACTTTTAGCACGCCGCTTTCCAGACCAAGGATTTGTGCCGGCCCCGACGACATTTTGGCAATGATCTCCGGCAGTGTCAACTTGCCTGTATGATAGAGTCCTGTCAGCACAACCCCAACCGCTGTTTCCAGGCCGGCAAAGCCACTGGGGGCATACCGGAACTCCACATCTTTTTCCTCAAACGCATGCGGCGCATGATCGGTGGCGATGGCGTCCAGAGTCCCATCTTTTAATCCGTCAATAAGAGCGGCAACATGCTCAGCCGACCGGAGCGGCGGGTTGACCTTACAGGCAGTATTAAAGTTTCTCAACTCTTCATCGGTGAGAGTCAGGTGATGGGGCGTCGCTTCTGCCGTGACTTTAACCCCCCGTTGTTTAGCCTGACGGATGATTTCAACCGCGCCTTTACTGCTCACATGGGCGATATGAATCGGTGCGTTGGTGTATTCTGCCAGCATAATGTCACGGGCCACAGCAATGTCTTCGGCAACAGCCGGCCGGCCCTTCAACCCCAGCACTGCCGATACAGCCCCTTCATGCATAAATCCTTCATTGGCCAGACCCTCATCCTCTGAATGAGTAATGACCGGCCGGCCAAACATGCCGGTATACTCAAGCCCGGTCTTTAAGAGACGGGTACTGTCCAGATGACCGCCGTCATCCGAAATGGCTACAGCCCCGCACTCGATCATATCGCCAATTTCTGCAAGCTCCCGGCCTTCCAGGCCCTTACTAAGCGCGCCGATGATCTTAAGCTTGACAACCCCCTCGGTTTGGGCCCGCTGGAGTAAACCGGAAACCACGATGGAACTGTCAATAGCCGGCTTGGTGTTAGGCATGCAGGCAATCGTCGTAAAGCCTCCTGCCGCCGCCGCCCTCGTGCCTGACCCAATATCTTCTTTTGCCTCCAGGCCTGGTTCCCGCAGATGTACGTGCATATCGATAAGACCAGGGGCTACTACCAGGCCGGTGGCATTAATAATTTCTGCGCCCGGGGCTGTGCAGTTTGAGCCCATTGCCGCTATTTTGCCATTTTCAATCAGGATATCGCCAACCATATCCATATTTTCCGCCGGATTGATAATTCGCCCGCCTTTAATTAGCAGTTTCAATGTCAGTCCCTCCCATCAGCACTAAAAATAACAATGCCATCCTGACCGCCAGTCCATTTTTCACCTGTTCCTGGATTGCCGACTGATCACCATAGGCTATATCCGGAGCAATCTCCAGACCGCGGTTCATGGGACCGGGGTGCATTAACAGCGCATCCTGTTTGGCCAAGGCCAGGCGCTTGGCATTAACCCCAAATATCCGGGCATATTCGCGGGCCGAGGGGAAAAGTCCTTTTTGCTGCCGTTCACGCTGGATGCGGAGCACATTGACCACATCAGCCTGGTCAAGAGCCTCCTCTACCCGATTATGTACCTTTACCCCAATTTTTTCGATCTCACGGGGCAGCAGTGTCTGTGGTCCTGCAAGGTGAACCTCAGCCCCCATTTTTTGCAATCCCCAGATATTGGAGCGTGCCACCCGGCTATGGAGGATATCGCCTACTATTGCTACTTTTAAACCGGCAAGCCGGCCTTTATATTGTTTAATTGTGAACATATCCAGCAACCCCTGGGTTGGATGCTCATGGGCGCCATCACCGGCATTGATGATGACGGGTTTGGCTATATTGGCAGCGAATTGCGCCGACCCCTCAGCCTCATGGCGCATAACAATAATATCAACCCCCATAGCTTCGACAGTAAGCAGGGTATCGCGCAGGCTTTCGCCTTTAGCCACACTACTTGAGCTTGTTGAGATATTAATAACATCGGCACCAAGATATTTACCGGCTAACTCAAATGAAGTACGTGTCCTGGTGCTGTTTTCAAAAAACAAATTAACAATGGCTTTACCTCGCAGAGTTGGCGCTTTTTTGATATCCCTGTCGATGATATTTTTCATCTCTTTGGCCGTATCGAGAATAAGTTCCATTTCTGCCGCCGTCATAGTTTCCAGGCCAAGGATATCCTTTTTTCGCAATGACACCTGAGCTTTACTCATCACGCACTCCCCCTTCAAATGTAAAAACATATATAAGAAAAGACTTGGCTTATGGCAAGTCCCGCAGGACGCCGGCAGAAGCCTCAGTCGTTCTTATGTCCGCAGAATTATTTATAAATTCTGGTAGAATAAAACAACCCCTTGCCTGAAAGAGCAAGGAGTATAAGCAACCGCGCCAAAATAAAGCATATTCTGCCGGTACATCCTTGCCGACCTCTCAGGGCCTACTTAAAGGATAGTATTTGTTATTGTCAGGTATAATAAAAGCCTTCTTGCTGTGAAAAGCGCGCAAGAAGGCGTAAAAATCTGTATCGTCCCCTTGCCAGCCTCACAGGACCAGCTTAAAGGCCATATTCGTATTGTAAAGATAATAGCAGATTGTTCCGGTTCCTGTCAATAGGCAGGCCTTTATTTTTATCTAACTAAAAAACTTTACTAGATCAGGATATAAAATATCTTGATTTACAATATAACTGTCATGCTCATGCCCATTCATAATAATTAAATCTGCGTTGGGTAAAGTATTGGCCAGATTAACGAATGACTCCGGTCTGAAAATATCTTGTTCCGCCGCTATAACTAATGTGGGAATGGCTACATTCTTAACATCGGTTAATTCAATATTAGGATGTTCCAGCATGAGCTTAAACAAAGGATCCCTGGTTTCCTCATATGTTCTTTTAACAAATTGATAGCTTTCTTCAGTAAAGTCATCCGGTTTTAAATTTACTCCTAAAAGCGCCATTTTATGTATATATTGCCCCTGCTTCATGGCCAGAATTAAGGCAATGATTGCGCCGTCACTAAAACCGGCAATATTTACTTTTTCTAAACCTAACTGTTTGATAAAAGAATATATATCCTTGGCCATGGCTTCATAGGAATAGTCTTCGGTTCTTGTACTTTCACCATGATTTCTGCTATCAATAGCATATATGGTAAAATCATTTTGTAGTTTGGCAGTAATTACATCAAAAATATGATGGTCTTCACCATTACCATGCAGGAGTAAAAGTGGTTCACCGCTGCCTGATTTTTCATAAGCAAGTTCAATATTATTAACTGTTATCTTCATCGATGTCAGCCTCGCTTTTATGTCTTTGTCACAAGTTTCTGCGTCGCTACTGCTTCATGTAATTGAAAGTAAATATGTGGCCCGAAGTTCAGGTATAACTCTTTTAGAGCCGATTCATCAGCTTCTTACGAACCCAATTTGTTGCATATTCATCTGCGTGTAAAGGATAGTCAAATCCGTATCCTTCTGCTACCTGAATAGCGAGGTCCCGAAATAAGTTCATTGTTTCAAATAAAGATGAAATCATATCAGTATTCTCATAATGCGCAAAAGTTTTACACAAACGGTCTGTTATCTCGGCATCGGCCCAACTATCAATAAACCGCCCACCATACCAAGTGTTGTAGCCTGGTCCATGTTTTACATATTCATATTGTTCAATCATCCATAACAACTTCCATTTCATATAGCTATCCACACAAAATTTTGCAGACCAAAGCTCTTTCCGCAGAAGTTTTTTAGTAGTCCAAATGGTATGGTACCAAAAGTCGTTTACAGTATTTATGAATGTATCCTCAGATGATACCGAACAACTTTGTCCAAAAGGATTTGTTAGCGATGGGATAGTCAGGTTCTGTTTATTAACAAGAATCTTATACCCATTACGAAGAATCTCCATGCCCTTATTGCTTTGTATAACATTTTGGACATGCTCTTGGGGTATGATTAAGAAGTCCACATCTAAAGCATTATCAAACATGACCCTTTTTTCTCTTTCGCCGACTATAGTTGGCTCTATAAACGAAATATGAGGAAATCCGATATATTCAAGCCATTCATCTGTTGATATAAAATATTCAGGGTCATTCACTACCATTATTAAGTCAATGTCAGAATACTGGTCTGCATATTTTTCAATTCTGGCTTGGGAGCCAATCAGGATTAGTGCGCTAATGTTTTCATTTATATTTGCAAAAGATATGATTGCTTCAAGCAACTCTTGATTTGCATTCATGGTTACCCCCGCATTTTTCACCGCTCTCAACATGCTCAGTTCTGGCAATAGGGCCAGGCGTAAATACTTGCCTGCTGCTTTTATTCCGGATAATATAGCACAAATCCGAACCCTTCACCAACAAGAACGTCCTGTCGTAAATGGTTCGGATTATATATGTTTCATATGGTGCGGTTGGTGAGACTTGAACTCACACGCCTTGTGAGCGCCACCCCCTCAAGATGGTGCGTCTGCCGATTCCGCCACAACCGCATGTGGTGTTATTATATGAAGGAAGTTCTTCGCTACGCTCAGAACTAAGCGATTCACACATGTTCTCATTTCGTCTATCGACTCGTGAGAACATGGTTCGCTGCTTATGGTGCGGTCGAGTGGATTTGAACCACCACGAGGTTGCCCCCACTAGCTCCTGAGGCTAGCGCGTCTGCCGTTCCGCCACGACCGCAAGTTTAGATTGTTAACGATAAGATTATACGATAGATTTCTGTTATCGTCAAGTAGAAATCTTGTTTGGCTTGTACACAGGTGATAATTAAGGAGGTTCTTCGCTACGCTCAGAACTAAGCGATTCACACCAATCAGTCTTCGCCTTACGGCTCGTCTTCTTGGGTTCTCTGCTTATTGCTACGCTCAGAACTAAGCGATTCACACCAATCAGTCTTCGCCTTACGGCTCGTCTTCTCGGGTTCTCTGCTTATCGCTACACTCAGAACTAAGCGATTCGCACAAGTTTCCGCGTCGCTACTGCTCCTAGAAACTTGGCTCTCTGCTTATGGTGCGGTCGAGTGGATTTGAACCACCACGAGGTTGCCCCCACTAGCTCCTGAGGCTAGCGCGTCTGCCGTTCCGCCACGACCGCATTTATGCTTGATGTCACGTTTAATGCAACATAATGTATATTATCATAACAATAAACAATCGTCAAGCATTATTTTTAAACATTACTTTGTCGCCGCCGCAAAACCCCATTGCCATGCATTCCAGAAGCTGCCGGAAGGTGTGGGATTAGGCTGGTAATTGACAACCGTTGTTTTTACAGCATCGATATTACCGCGGAAATAGAGTGGCACAACCGGACATTCCTCACGGAGCAACTCTTGGATCCGAAAATAAATATCTTTTCTGGCACCCACATCAATTGTCCGTACACCTGTTTCGCTTAATTTATCTATTTCCGGATTGCGCCAGCCGGGATAATTTTGCCCGTCATAGGCGTTGGCACGGCTCGGAATCTTACGGGAATGCCAAAGATTGAGATTATCGGGGTCAAGGCCTGCAACCCAGGCATACATTGCAGTCTCAAACTGCCTGTTTTTTAACGTGTCGGCAAAAAATAACGCTGTATCCAGGGGGCGGACTTCCACTACTATGCCAATCTCTTTAAGCTGCTCGGCAATTTTTTGCGCCGTTTGTTCCCGCAGCTTGTTACCGGTTGGAACAGTCAGTGAAAATGCCAGTTTCTTATTGTTGTTGATCATGATTCCATCTGCGCCGGGTTGCCAGCCAGCTTGGCCCAGCAATTCGCGGGCAGCATTAACATCTCTGGCCGGGGGCTGCTGCATCGGATTATAGGCCCAGGACAAAGGCGACTGGTCACCGTAGGCCGGACCGGAAGCACCTTTAAGCACATTATCAATAATAGCCTGCCTGTCAATGGCACTGGCAATCGCTTTTCTGACGCGAACATCCTGGAACAAGGGGTTATCGAGATTGAAGTCCATATGCTCCCAGATCATAGTAGGGGTGATAACAGTCCGGATTCCGTTCACAGCTTTTATTTGTTCTAAATAGGAAAACCCGATATTACTGACAACATCCAGTTCTCCTGCTTTTAACTGAGTCAGCAAAATATTAGCATCCGGAATAACCCGGTAGATAATGCTGTCTAAAACCGGTTTTCCCCGGTAGTATGCGGGATTAGCCTCAAAACGGATGGACTCGGCAACCTGCCATTCTTTAAATTTAAACGGTCCCGTACCAATCGGAGCCCGGTTAAAAGACGCTTTATTTATATTACTTTCATTTTCAAGTTTGTGTTTGGGTAGTATTGTTGTAAACAATGTCAGGTACGGAGCATAAAATTCCCGAAAGCGGACAATAACTGTATTTTTGTCCGGGGTGTCAATCGCACTAATCCGGTCATACCCGTCACGGGCGACGATATTTACCTGCCGGTTCATGATCAGCTGCCAGGTAAACTTGACATCGTCAGCCGTAAAAGGCGTACCATCATGCCAGGTTACTCCTGGCCGGAGCCGATAAGTAACAGTCAGGCCATCAGCCGTTACACCGCCGTTGGCTGTAGTCGGCACCTCAACAGCCAGATCGGGCAGCCATTCACCTTTATCACCAGTAATCACCAGACCGCTAAAAACTAACTTGCCTACTTCAGCAGTAGCCAAGAGATCGGACAATAATGGATTAAGCGTATTAGGTTCCTGTAAACTCCCATATTTAAGCTGTCCGCCTTGCTGAACAGCTATTTTCTTTTTTTCAGGCAACGCATTTTCATCCCGGGAGCTGCAGCCAGCAGAAATAGCAACTAATAGTGTTAAGAATAAAAGAATTAACTTACGCATCATTTATAGCACATTCTCCTCCCCGTCCTTATCTGCCATATAATTCCTGATATCGTTTTTTACTATTTAAGACTCTTTCAACATATTCTCTGGTCTCTCTAAATGGGATTTGACTAATATCCGTAAAATCCTCTGACCACCCGTACCGCTCCATCCATTGCCTGACATTGCCCCTGCCGCCATTATAAGCGGCAAGATAAAGCACCTCGTTGCCGGCAAACTCCTTTTTTAGAGATGCCAGGTACCAGGTACCGAAACGGATATTCATATCCGGATCAGTCAAATCGGCAATCATAAAATTCTT
>JAEWGR010000077.1 GCA_023388195.1 Bacillota bacterium | reverse complement strand
ACTCTTAATCAGTAGGTTGAAGGTTCGATTCCTTCGTGGGTCACCAGAAGAAATCGTGGCTTTCCGGACTTAGTTCCGGAAAGCTTTTTTATTTCTACAACAACCGTACAACAACGGGAGAGAGAAGACCCGTGGATATCGCCTCTTAAGTGGTGGGTGATATTCGCGGGTCTTTTATGTTGGTTCTCCGGTTGTTGTAGGTAGATGATGCAGGCTGATTTTCTTGATTAAAACGGTGTATGGCCCGCCGCCGGCGGATGCCGAACGGATCGAGGCGGCGGAACCGGAAGATGAGAACTGCATCCGTGAGGACGCAGGCGGGAAGGGCCCGGCTAAGACCGAACCGGGGCAGCCGGTATGAAAGCGGAGGACTGGCTGGCTACGGTGAATGCCGTGCTGGAGGCATTGCCGGACAGCTTTGAGAAAGAGCATGGCGACCGGCTGCAAACCATCCGCGATATACTGGGACTGATCCTGCTGATTCAGAGGATGGCCAAGTAAGAGAAACAGCTGCACATCATGTAGACGTGCAGCTGTTTCTTTTACAGTAGGTGCTTTTCTATATCCGGCTGTTGGCCACAATGAAGTGATTGACAAGATGTTGCAGAATATTGTATTCTATAATAATAATTTCGTGGGGGGGATCGATATGCCATTACCTATACATTTAGAATTTGTGAATAGAGTGATATCTGTTCTTAAAGACGATACGAGGATTTTGGGAATTGCAGCAGGTGGATCTTGGATTACAGATTCAATGGATGCATTTTCCGATATCGATTTAGTGATCGCCGTTGACTCCAACCATGAACGGGAAATCTCGAATGAGCGGCTGGTCATTGCTGAGAAGTTTGGAAGATTATTGTCCGGATTTACTGGTGAGCATGTGGGAGAACCACGCTTAATTATTTGTCTGTATGGGCCGCCGCTGCTTCATGTTGATTTAAAGTTTGTAGCACTGAGTGACTTTGCGCATCGGGTAGAAGAGCCAGTTATTCTTTGGGAAAGAGGAGCAGCATTGTCTAAAAAAATGGAGGAAGAAGATTCTCACTACCCCCGACCAAGCTTGCAGTGGATTGAAGACAGATTTTGGGTATGGATACATTATGCCGGAACCAAACTTGGACGAGGAGAAATTTTTGAGGCTATTGAAATGCTTTCTTTTCTTAGAGTGACAGTCCTTGGGCCACTTGCTTTAATGAAAAATGGATGTCTTCCTAGAGGAATGCGATATATCGAGCGGGATGCTATAGAGGAGATGCCATTATTTGTAGAGACACTTTCAACTCATGATGCAGCAGGGTGTGCAACTGCTTGTAAACATGCTATTACGTTGTATCAGCAACTCAGGAACTATCATAGCACTCCTGATTTAATTAGGCGTAAAGAGGCGGAAGAACATTCTATTAGCTTTTTAAACGCTATTATAGGTACGATTTAAAATTGCTAGGGAACATAGGGAAATCGGTATTAGGAAATCGATTTTACTTAGTGTTGTCAATTGTGTATTGATGCATATGCGATTAATATTGTTCATCGTTTGAGAGTCGGTTATCTTGGATAATCCGACTTTTTTTATCGGGGCCCGCTCCGCATCCCTGCGGGCGGCGCTGCAGCCGCTGGCGCGTCTTCCGCCTGCCGTCCTCGGGCTGCTCCGCTCAGTGGCAAAAAGACGGCGGTCGGCAGGACGCCCGGCTGGGTCGGTCGATGGTGTTCCGGCCGGTCCGGCCGGAGTGGCCTGCCGAGGCCCCGCGCAGTGTGCGGGGCCAGCCGACGTAACCCGCAGTCCGGGTGCGAGTGATAAGGAGTGCTCCGGTCTGCAGCCCATGCCCATGCCCTAATTGCCTCCCGGCAGGCTACGACTCTAAGCGCCAGCGGTGGCCGGTCGGGAGCGGATGAGGAGAGTGGAGCGAAGCGAAACGCCGCAAGGAGCGGACGGCCGGCCATAGAGCGGAGCCCCCCATCCCTCCTGATTGGCGCTGCCATCCAAGCTGTGGGTCGCAATTGAAATTCGAGGGGAAGGGAGGACTCCGGGCGCCCTGCGGGAAGGACTATCCCCCAAACCCCCCGCTAAGGAGCGGCCAAATTAATTGGGGGGGACGCGGCCACGGCGGGCCCCTTCACTCGCCGGGAGGTAATAGGACGGCGGCGGCACCAGATGGCCCGGCTCCGCTCCAGGGGACCCACCCCCTTGATCCCCCTCCCGAACGAATAAACGGGAGGGGGAAAGGACGGGCCTGCCGGCAGCGAGGGAACCGCGAACTGCGCGGCGGAAAAATAAAAAAAGCCGCCTTCATTTTAAAGGCGGCCGTGTGAAAGCAATTCATAGAATTTTCTATTTTCAGCCTGGAAGATTATGCTATAATAAGCGTAACAGGTTGTCGAGGGACGGTTGGCCACACCCTTTAAGAAAGGGGGTGGTGCTTTATGACTACATATGAAACGTTGTCTTTTGCAGTCGCATTTGCTACGTTAATCGTATTAATCATAAAAAAGAAATAACCGCCCTCTCGCCAAGGTTCGCGGTTATTTCTAGATAATCCCGACTAAGGCTAACCGTTCCGGTTAGACAGCCTGTGGGGCTGGCGTGTTAGAGCACGTCAGTCCTTTTCTTATATTATACCCATAGATTGTAAAATATGCAATCAGTCAATAAAAAATCCTGGTCTGTCTGTCCTGCTTGACTTGCAATAGATATTGCAAGAATTATGCTTGAGGCAGGGATTAGCGGGGCTGGTGAAATGAAAAAGTGGTTGGAGGGTAAATTTCCAAAGATGCATTAAAAATGAGTGAAGAGCTTTTTATTATTACCCTGCGTAATAGTTGTCTGCTAGCCTGGTCAAACTGATAGTTCATTCAGTTGCTAGGTACAACACAAAGAAAGTAAGTTGTAAGATGGCATTATAGTTTATTAGTAATGAGAAAAGATAGAATCATTACTACAACAACCGTACAACAACGCGGCGAAAAAGTTCTGTGACGGTCTGTAATTAAAATCCAGTATTATCAAGCATTCATAGTGTTTTGAAAACGAAAAATGGCGCTTAAATTTGACTCTTAATCAGTAGGTTGAAGGTTCAATTCCTTCGTGGGTCACCAGAAGAAATCGTGGCTTTCCGGACTTAGTTCCAGAAAGCTTTTTTTATTTCTACAACAACCGTACAACAACGGGAGAGAGAAGACCCGTGGATATCGCCTCTTAAGTGGTGGGTGATATTCGCGGGTCTTTTATGTTGGTTCTCCGGTTGTTGTACCGACCCAGCCAGGCGTCCCTGCCGACCGCCGGGAACGGAGCAAATAGCAGGGCCAGCTATATTTCGCTTCATTTGAGCCGCTCAGGTTGAGGGGTGGTTGGGGCCGGTAAGGTGTTTATCACCATGGATATCCTTATTTTTGAGCTTTTTATTCTGCTCTTTGGCTCGTTGTTGTGCGGCAGAGTCGTTAGTATTATTCTTTGCCATAATATCACCTCCCAGGGTTATAGTTTGTCGGTTCAATGATTTACATGCATGTTCAGATAGCACCGTCCAGCAGTGGACCGCGCTTCGGATTATTTTAGCCCATCTCTCACCAAATACAGAGATAAATTTTTTAATTTTTATAACAATGAGATATTTATCCGCGATGTGTGTTATAATAACTATATCACTTGATGTTGATATAAAAACTTAACAATAATGTGAGAGGTGAACTGGTTATAGAGGGTAACAATGAAAAGAGGTAAAGAGATGATTAATCCACCATTAGAGGTTTTATTAGACAAAGTTGATGATAAATATACTCTTTGTGTTGTAGCAGCTAAACGCGCTCGTGAGATTTTAAGCCGTGGCGAAATTTTAGTAGATGGTAAGCCGCAAAAGCCAGTTAGTGTTGCCTTAGAGGAAATCGCTTCAGGGAAAATAACTTACCAGCGAACTAAAGTCGGAATTAAGTAAACCAAGTATAATAAACAGTGTAATAATATTTACTATATCGCGGGGTGGAGCAGTTGGCAGCTCGTCGGGCTCATAACCCGAAGGTCACAGGTTCAAGTCCTGTCCCCGCAACCACGAAAGGTAGCCGCCTGGTAGATTTTGTTCTTTAGCAGGCGGCTTTTTTGTTTTTTAAAATTTCCGGATTTTATGATATTCACGAAAAATTTATAGTGAGTAAGAAAAGATAACTGGCTAAATATGATAGTAGTAACACGATAGTAACAAAAAAACTGTGCAACTCCCGAACTTGAAAATCTTAATCTAAAATTAACAAGCCTTAAACTAGGAACCGCATTTTTGCGGTAATATTAAGTTAACCTTTTTTACAAAGTTTCCTCTTTTCAATACCGTTTACTATGTAAGCGGTATTCTTTTTTTGAGCAGTCCTGGAGCGGTTTGTTTTACATAGGATATACAAAAGCGGATTAAGGGAAACAATGTGGTGTAAGGCAGATGAAAAAATATAAAGGAATATATATGACCTTGGCGAAGCTTCCTGTATAGAGATTGAGTACCCAACAGATAAAAGCCGGAAATGGAGGGATAACGGACAATGGAACGAAGATTAAAAGCGGCATTGCTGAATACGATTAACGACTATAATGGTATTGTTAAAGAAATTGCTGATCCTTGCATATCTCCGGAACGGGGCTTGCAATTATCGGCTGCGCGAGAAGCGCTGTTTCAGGTTATCCAGCATTTTGCCAAGGCAGAATATCTAGAATGTGCCGATGGGCAATGGCGGATAAAAGTCATTGTAATAATGGAAGAGGGCGATACAGGCCAGGCCTGACCGACCTAAATCAGTAATTCGTAATTCAAAAAGGCGGGTTGTTCCATAGTGGAGCGACCCGTCTTTTAACATAAGAACGACTATACCCTAAAGGGAACAGGGGGCCTCTGCCGGCCTCTCTGCGGGACTTGGCACAAGCCAAGTCTTTTCTTAATTATTGCCATGCGTTGTGTACTTGTTGTCTGCTGCTGAGATGTCAGCCAACTTAAAAAACACAGCGGGAATTGATGCCGTCTGAACCAAACGAGTAGTCCAATGACGGTAATCGCCAGAAAGTCTAATAAGGTAATGTGGAATGGGTAAAATTAATCTCACACGATGTTAGGAGGTAGGGTATGTTAAGTAATGCATGGTTTGCGTTTGGGCTGCTCGTCGCCGTGGTCATTGTTGAGCGGTTAATAGCTTCCATTGTCCTGGCTTGTGTTATAAAATATTATGACTGGGATGATAAACAGGCTAAATGACATCTATTGGCGGCAACTAAAAAGGCTAAGTTCACCCGTCTGGGTGGCCTTAGCCTTTTTATGTTAGGCCAGATTGTCGGGATTAATTGGCCATTTGCCATAATGCCGGGCGGCATCCATCATTGCCAGAACATTAGTGGCAGGGGTGCCTACCGGCAGTCCGCAGCCACTGGATAAAATGAATTTTTTCGGACTATCGCCGGCTTTACGCAAACATTCTTTGACTTCGGCGGCAACCTCTTGCGGACTGCCGCGCCATAGGGTAAAAGGCTTTACATTGCCTGCCAGACAGGCTCGGTGGCCGACTTTAGCTTTTGCTTCTGCCAAATCAATCTGATTGTCCAGGCTCAGCACTGTTGCCCCGGCATCCACCATATCATCCAGAATGCTCATTGTATCACCGCAGATATGGACAAAGGGACCACTGCCACAGCGCTGGCTGATACGGTCAGAATATTGCTTAAGGTAAGGTTTGGCAAACTCCCGGAAATGCTTATTGCTGATCAAGGTTCCGGAGGCGGTGGGTTCGGCGATGCTTGGTTTGATGCCCATTGCGCACAGTACATCAATAAACAGCAGGGCGTTATCGGTAACGTATTGCAATAACCGGTGTACCATGTCCGGGTTGCGGTACATATCCCGCAGGAAATTGTCTGTGCCGCGGACAGCGGCGGCGGTGGTAATGGGACCGCCAAGGGAGCACCCTACCGCTGCGCGTTCCTGCACCGCGTCCTGAACAAGCTTCAGGGCTTCAAGTATGAGCGGCAAGCGTCCTGACCGGCAGGGGTCGATCAACTCAAGTTTGGCGAGATCCTGGTAGCTCGAAATGGCCGGTGAGCAAACAAAGGGAATGCCGTCATCAGGAAACGTTAATTTGGTGCCAATCGCTTCAGCCAGGCCGAACAGGCCGGGGCCGGAACCGACCGAGTCAGTTTCATAGGTTTCAAACGCATGGATCTGAGCCTGGGCCATTAAGGTGGCTGAATGGTAATACTGTGACATCGGCCCGCCGGCCAGGCCATAGGCATGATCGGTAACTAACGGCATGCAGGGTATTCGATCTATAGGTTTGCCTGCAGCAAAAGCTGTAAGCCGCTCCTTGGGCGTCATCTCGTCTTGCCAATTGGTTTTCATGGCATCATTCCCCCAATCCCTTACTACAATATTGTCCTGTATACATACCATATATTTATAATAATAATTATCTTTGCATTATAGTATTCCTTCCTAATAGGAAGGATTTTACGAAAAAAATATAGAAAAAATCTATAAAGCATCATGATAATACATTGAGGAGAGGTTTGGGTGTGAATAGACAAGAAGTGTTAGACACTTTAGCAACTACTGTTGTTGAGATGGATGAGGACGGTGCGAAAATAGCAGCCCAAGCGGCGATTGACTCGGGGGTACCGGCTTTCGAGGCTATTGCCGAAGGTTTGGTTAAAGGCATGAATATTGTTGGTGACAAGTATGAGGAGCAGGAATACTTTATACCGGAAGTGCTGCTTTGCTCGGATGCAATGATTGCCGGTCTGGAGGTTCTACAACCGTATTTACCCCAGGACTATAATTCTGGCGCTGAGAAAGTAATCATTGGCGTTGTTCAGGGTGATACGCATGACATAGGCAAAAATCTTGTCAAAATTATGCTGGAGACAGCTGGTTTTGAGGTATATGATCTAGGTCGCAATGTACCGCTCCGCAGTTTTATTGACAAAGCCGAAGAGGTTGGGGCTACCATAGTTGCCATGGCGACCCTAATGACTACAACCATGGAGGGTATGCGCACCGTTATTGAGGAATTAGAGCAACGTGGCATTCGGGACAAAATTACGGTTATCATTGGTGGCGGGCCTATTTCACAGGTTTTTGCCGATGAGATAAAAGCAGACCTGTATGCGAAAGATGCCAATGTTGCGGTGCGGAAACTCAAAGCCCTGACAAGCCGTCTCTGATAGCCGCAGTAGGGTTTACTAAGACCGAGGTGGAAAAATGAGTTTTACAGAAAAAGAGCGCCTGACTGCCGTGTTGGCGAAGAAACAGGTGGATCGGCCGCCGGTAATTTGTCCTGGTGGCATGATGAGCGCGGCTACTACGGCAGTATTAACCGGCTTTGCCAATGAGTTTCATAGTAATCCGGCTGTAATGGCAAAAGTAGCGGAAGCTATTTGCCTGCATACCGGTTTTGAAAATCTGGGTGTACCCTTTTGCATGACCGTGGAGGCCGAGGCTTTCGGCAGCACCGTTGATGTGGGGAATGCGGAGGTTGAGCCATGTATTACCGAATATGGCGCAAAAGATTTGGTGACGATCCTGGCGGCGCCATTGCCGGACCCTGCTGCAGACGGTCGGTCTCCTGTTGTATTAGCGGCCATTAAAGAGCTGGCTGCCCGTAATGCCAGTATACCGGTAATTGGCAATCTAACAGGTCCGATTAGTTTGGCGACCTCAATTATTGACCCGCTGAATTTTTTTCGGCTGATGCGCAAAACACCTGAACAAGTATTGGCTGTATTGAACTATCTGACTGATTATTTAGCAGCTTTTGCCCGGGCGCAGGTAGCGGCGGGGGCTGACATTATCGCCATCGCTGACCCCACAGCTACGGGTGAAATTCTTGGCAATGTTAATTTTCGCCGGTTTGTAATCCCGATGCTGTTACGCCTGGTAAAGGAGATCAGACAGAGCGGAGCGGGGGCCATTGTCCATATTTGTGGTGATGCCACCGTATTGCTCAGCTCCTTACAAGAACTTAACGGGGCGGCTCTCAGTTTTGATTCTATTGTGAACCTGCCGAAAGCCAAAATGGTTTTGGGAGATATACCGGTGATGGGCAATATAAATACTCAGATGCTGCATACCGGTGCAACTGAACGGATTGTGCAAAATGCCGGCAATTTAATTGCCCAGGGTATCGAAATTATTGCGCCGGCCTGTGGCATCAGTTTAGCAACCCCCCAAGCCAATCTGACAGCCTTCACTAATACGGTAAAAGGGTGGAGGTAGAGTAAGCATGGTTTCTCAATATGAAATTACGTTTATGCCGGAAGATAAGGGTATAGTCGTAGATGAGGGGACAAGCCTGCTGGCGGCGGCACGAGCGGCCGGTTTGCTTGTGGAGGCTCCCTGTAACGGACGCGGCACTTGTGGGAAGTGCCAGGTTAAGATAGCAGGCAGGTTTACTACCCCAGGAGAATTAGAACGAAACCAATTGGGAAACCGTCTTGATAAGGGCGTACGGTTAGCCTGTCAGGCCAGGGTGGCTGGGCCGGCGCAGGTAGAGTTATTATCTGTAGCTGCGCAGAGTAATGGTTTCATAACCTTAACGGCAGGTCAAAGTACTGAGTGGCCCTTTGACCCGCCTGTGCAGAGGCTTGTTCATCAGCAGATACAGCCTGAGCAAGAACTGCGTGATTTAGCAGCAGGGTTTGAACCGCTGTTCCCGGAAAACTACCCAGGCTTGTTACAGGAACTAGCTGCTCAGCAGAAACAGGGAAATTTGGCGAAAACAGTGATTGTCAAAAACGGTAAGCTATTAGATTGGCAGTACCAATTGGGGCAGCACTGTTATGGCGTCGCCTTAGATATTGGTACAACCAGCGTGGTAGCTGAGGTTTTTGACCTGACAAGTGGCAACAGTATTGGCGCATTTTCCTGCCTTAACCCGCAAACTGAATTTGGCGGTGATGTGCTGACAAGAATATCCTTTGCGGCCAAGCAACCTGGCGGAACCGGGATTCTTCAGCGAAAGATTATCGACGGGATTAATCAGCTATTTGCACAAGTGACTTCTGAGCATCAACTTAAGCGGGAAGATATCTATGAGGTAGTTGTAGCGGGCAATACCACTATGCAGCATTTACTATTGGGGGTGGATCCCAGGTCTTTAGCCTATGCTCCATACCAGCCTGTTTTTACGCAACAAGTAGAAGTAAGTCCGGCTGCACTGGGGCTCGAAATGTCCCCGCGCGGGGTTGTGACCATCCTGCCTTCTGCTGCCGCCTTCGTTGGCGCTGATATTGTGGCCGGATTAGTAGCCGTAGGCCTGCAGCATGCTGCTAAAACTACGTTGTTTATCGACATTGGTACTAATGGCGAGATTGTAGTCTGTAACAATGGTTCATTGGTTGGAACATCTTCAGCGGCGGGGCCCGCGTTGGAAGGCATGAATATTTCCTGTGGCTGCCGGGCCGAACAAGGGGCGATTGAGGGTGTGTCAATTGCCGATGATGGTACTGTGAGGTTAAAAGTAATCGGAAATGGTTTGCCCAAAGGAGTTTGTGGCAGCGGCCTGATTGATCTGATATCAGAGCTTGCCAGGTGTGGTGTCATTACCGACAACGGGCGGTTTGCCAGTTCTGCGCAGCTGCCTGCGGAACTTGCAAACCGCATGACTAGTATTGAAGGGCGGCCGGTTTTTATAATTTCCGGTGCTCAACAGCTTTTTCTTACTCAAAAAGATGTGCGGCAGGTTCAACTGGCTAAGAGCGCTATCTATACTGCGATGAACCTGTTATTAAAAGAAATCAATATTTGTTTTGAAGATATTGATGAGATTTTAGTGGCCGGTGCTTTTGGCTTTCATTTACAGCCAGTATCACTAAGTGGAATCGGCTTATTGCCTCTTTCTTGCCAAAATAAGATTCGCTTTGTCGGCAATACGGCTAAGGAAGGGGCTAAAGCCGTTCTTTTTAATCGCCACGCCAGTGTTGAGATACAACAAATCAGACAAAAAATTAAGATTGTAGAACTTTCTCTTCACCCGGAATTTCAGAATTACTTTGTTCAGGCATTGGCCTTTCCTAAAAATTTTTGACAGGATATAGGCCGCAATTTGCTTGACAGACGCCGGGGGGGATGATAAACTAACTTATAAATAGTTAAAATGTAACAGCTGATCAGATAACTGAAGGCTAAGTTTACCCTAAAGGGTTAAACTTGGCCTTTTATATTTCTAACAGCTCACCAGAAAACTGGAGGCTAACTACTACACGTAGTTAGCCGTTTTTTTATTCTAGCAGAATTTATAACAAATTCTCCTGTAAGAATTGCTTATTTCGTGTTTGCAGCCTGAGTGCGCACCGGCTTGCAAACGAGAAGCATAATTACCGCAGCCGGGCAAAATCCCCCCTCGGCTGCGGTAGTTAGCTATGATGTAAGACACAAATTCCGCGGCAATGGCAGTAGGGGGAATGTTTATATTTATGAAGAGCATAGGAGGAGAGCACATGTTTAATTTTGTTTCAGCGTCGAGGTCTATTAAGAGTTATGCCCTAATTATTGTTATGTCACTTTTGGTTACCAGCCTTGCCGGTTGCGGCAAACAGGAGACGGCAAGTGCCGATAAAGCGGCGCCCGAACCTGTAAAATTACTTAATGTTTCGTATGACCCGACGCGCGAGCTGTACAAAGAATTTAACGAAGCCTTTGCTGCCTACTGGAAGAATAAAACCGGTCAAACCGTGACTATTCAGCAGTCTCATGGGGGCTCAGGCGCCCAGGCCCGTACCGTGCGGGAAGGGATTGAAGCCGATGTGGTAACACTGGCGTTAGCGCAAGACATTGATGAACTGCAGAATGCAGGCCTGATTGCACCTGACTGGCAAAAGCGTCTGTCCCAGAATTCCACTCCGTATACCTCGACCATTGTTTTCCTGGTACGCAAAGGCAATCCCAAAAATATTAAAGACTGGGATGATTTGATTAAACCAGGTGTCTCCGTTATTACGCCTAATCCCAAAACCTCGGGCGGTGCCCGCTGGAATCACCTGGCAGCCTGGGGCTATGCCTTGAAACAGTATAATAATGATGAAGCCCAGGCGAAAGATTTCATTGCCAAGCTTTATCAGAATGTACCGGTGCTTGATACCGGGGCCCGGGGTTCGACAACCACTTTTGTGGAACGGGGTATTGGCGATGTCCTGCTTGCCTGGGAGAATGAAGCCTTATTGGCAGAAAAAGAATTAGGCAAGGATAAATTTGAAATCGTAGCGCCTTCCCTTAGTATTCTGGCAGAACCACCGGTTTCAGTAGTAGACAAAGTGGTAGACAAAAAGGGAACCCGTCAGATAGCGCAAGCGTATCTTGAATACCTCTATACTGATCAGGGTCAGGAAATTGCTGCCAAAAACTATTATCGTCCACGGGCCGAAGCTGTTGCTGCTAAATATGCCAGCCAGTTTCCGAAGCTTAACCTGTTTACGATAGCTGATTTGGGTGGCTGGACGCAGACTCATAATAAGCACTTTAAAGACGGCGGTCTCTTTGATCAAATTTATACACCGAAAGCCAAACAGTAACGAAGTGGGGAATAATCATGAGTCTTAAATCCCTTGTAATAACTAAACATAGCATACTGCCGGGTTTTGGTCTGACTATGGGATTTACCATGCTGTACCTGGGGCTCTTAGTATTGATTCCTTTATCTACGATTATTGTTAAAGCTACCGGGATGGGCTGGACACACTTTTGGGAAATTATCACAGCGCCGAGATTGATTGCTTCCTATAAACTGAGCTTTGGCGCTTCCCTGATCGCGGCATCGATTAATGCCGTATTCGGGTTGCTCGTGGCCTGGGTCCTGGTTCGCTATTCGTTTCCCGGCAAACGGATTATTGATGGGCTTGTTGATCTGCCGTTTGCCCTCCCTACCGCGGTTGCCGGTATAACCCTGACAACACTGTACGCCCCCAACGGCTGGATTGGTCAATATTTAGCCATGCTTGGCATAAAGGGGGCTTATTCGCCCCTGGGAGTTGTCATTGCCCTTACCTTTATCGGGCTGCCGTTTGTGGTGCGCATGATTCAGCCGGTCCTGCAGACCTTGGACAAAGAAGTGGAGGAAGCGGCGGCCAGCCTGGGGGCTGGCCGCTTGCAGACCTTTACCAAGGTTATTTTTCCGGAAATACTGCCGGCTCTATTGACCGGATTTGCCTTAGCCTTTGCCCGGGCCTTGGGCGAATACGGTTCGGTGGTGTTTATCTCCGGCAATATGCCGATGCGAACCGAGATTACGCCGCTATTAATCATGACCAAGCTGGAACAGTATGACTATGCCGGCGCAAGTGCGATTGCCACCGTGATGCTGATCGTTTCGTTTATCATGCTGTTTGTTATTAATATTTTACAGTGGTGGCAAAGCAAACGACATAATTGATTGGAGAGGAGGCGGTACGTATGGCTGGCAATATAGCGCTGCGACCCGTTGTCACGCCCCGGCGGCAGACGGCCGGGACGGTAACAGAACTACCCCTGATCCGCTGGCTGCTCATCGCTCTTGCTCTTGGTTTTCTCGGGATCATGTTGATTATTCCGGTGATTGCCGTGTTTGCCAAGGCCTTTGAACAAGGGGCTGCCCTGTACGTAAAAGCGATTACTGAACCTGATGCCTTAGCGGCCATACAGCTTACACTGCTGACAGTAATAATTGCTGTGCCGCTTAATACGCTGTTTGGGCTGGCGGCGGCCTGGGGAATAGCCAAATTTGAATTTCGCGGCAGAAACTTTCTGATTACCTTGATTGATCTGCCTTTTGCCGTCTCACCGGTTATCGCCGGCCTGATCTTTGTATTTTTGTTTGGTAAACCGGGTGTGTTGTGGCCCTGGCTGTCTGCCAATGATATCAAGATCATTTTTGCGGTGCCCGGTATTGTTCTGGCCACAGTTTTTGTTACCTTTCCGTTCATTGCCCGGGAACTGATTCCCCTCATGCAGGCGCAGGGGACTGCGGAAGAAGAGGCAGCCTTGACACTTGGTGCGAGCGGCTGGAAAACTTTTTGGCATGTTACCCTGCCGAATATTAAATGGGGTTTGATTTATGGCGTTATTCTCACCAGTGCCAGGGCAGTCGGGGAATTTGGAGCCGTGTCGGTCGTATCAGGCCATATTCGCGGTCTTACCAACACGATGCCTCTGCATGTTGAAATTTTGTATAACGAATATCAGTTTGTAGCTGCTTTTGCTGTGGCCTCCCTGATGACGCTGATGGCGATCATAACCTTAGTTGTAAAAAATATTGCCGAGTGGAAAGTGCAGCAGCAAAATCAGGAGCCTGAAGCAGAGGGGGTTAAGATATGAGTATTGAGATTGTTAATATAAATAAGCAGTTTGGCTCGTTTACCGCCTTGAAAGAGGTTAACCTGACAATTCCCACCGGAGAGCTTGTAGCCCTGTTAGGGCCGTCAGGTTCGGGTAAAACGACGCTCTTGCGCATTATTGCCGGCTTAGAGGTGGCTGACCAGGGCTCCATTCTTTTCCATGGTGAGGACACAACCGAGCGGAATGTTCAGCAAAGACAGGTAGGTTTTGTCTTTCAGCATTATGCCTTGTTCCGGCACATGACCGTTTTTGAGAATGTTGCATTTGGTCTCCATGTTCGTCCCCGTCATCTGCGGCCTGCCAAAAGTGAGATCAACGAGAAGGTGCAGACCTTGTTGAGCCTGGTTAAGCTGGAGGGGATGTCAGGCCGCTATCCAACTCAGCTGTCCGGCGGGCAGCGGCAGCGGGTGGCGCTCGCCAGGGCGCTGGCGGTGGAGCCCAAGGTATTGCTGTTAGATGAGCCGTTTGGTGCTCTGGATGCCAAAGTGCGTAAAGAATTGCGGCGCTGGCTGCGGCAGCTGCATGATGAGCTGCATGTTACCAGTGTCTTTGTCACCCATGATCAGGAAGAGGCACTGGATGTGGCCGACCGCATTGTAATCCTGAACAACGGGCGCATTGAGCAGCTGGGGACGCCGGAAGAGGTCTATGAGAACCCGGTTAATCCGTTTGTATATGACTTCTTAGGCAATGTTAACCTGTTCCGCGGGCGGATTCATAAAGGGCGGATCAGTATCGGCCCGATTGAAATAGAAGCCCCTGAACATGTTAATACCCTTGATACCCAGGCTGTCAGTTTTGTACGTCCCTATAATATTGAGGTAGAGCGGGAGCAAAAAGGTCATGAATTTATCCCGGCGCGAATTCTCTTTATTCGGGCGGTCGGCCCGAGTGTTCATCTGGAATTAAAAAGAGAGGATACCGGCGAGATGATGGAGGCTGAATTAGGTAAAGAGCGGTTTCGCGCCCTTAACCTGCAGGCCGGGGAGCAGGTATTCGTTAAGCCGAAGGACTTGAAAATATTTATTCCGGACGATTATGTTATCTAAACCAGGGTTAAGCAGACTCCTGCACGGATTGAGGGTTTGTCTTAACCTTTTTACTAGTACCTTGTCAGCTCTAAAACAGTATTCACTGAATTAGGGCTGACAAGGTACTAAGGCGCGGAAAGTAGGGTGAAGTGAAATGATGTTAGAGCAAAAGCGTCTTGAAACAGACATCCTCATTATCGGCGGCGGGACAGCAGGCTGTTTTGCCGCCCTAACCATTGCCGGGAATTCTACTGCCAAGGTCATTATTGCGGAAAAGGCCAATATTAAACGCAGCGGCTGTCTGGCAGCCGGAGTAAATGCCCTTAATGCCTATATTGTTAAAGGGCAGACACCGGCAAGCTATCTTGATTATGTTAGAAACGATGCTGCCGGGGTGATCAGAGAGGACCTTGTCTATACAGCAGCAGCGCGGCTTAATCAGGTTACTCATAAAATGGAAAGCCTGGGGCTGGTTATCCAGAAAGATGCCGCTGGCGAGTATGTGGCCAGAGGCAACAGGAACATAAAAATCAACGGCGAGAATATCAAGCCGATTCTGGCGGCGGCGGTCGGGAACTGCCGGGAAGTGACTGTCATTAACCGGATTAACATCACCGATTATATTGTGCAGGCGGGAAAAGTGGTCGGTGCGTATGGCTTTTCTGTAGATGCCCCCATTTTTTATATTATCTCGGCCAAGGCTGTCCTCTGTGCCACCGGCGGTGCCGCCGGGCTTTACCGGCCCAATAACCCCGGCTTCTCCAGGCATAAGCTGTGGTACAGCCCCTTTAATACCGGGGCGGGTTACGCAATGGGCATTAGGGCCGGCGCGGAAATGACCACATTTGAGATGCGGTTTATCGCTTTGCGCTGCAAAGATACGATTGCCCCTACCGGCACCATCGCCCAGGGGGTTGGTGCACAGCAGGTGAACAGCCGGGGCGAGGAATATGAAAAGCAGTACGGGGTTATGAGTACCGCTAACCGTCTATACTCTACCGTTATGGAAAACAAGCAGGGCCAGGGGCCTTGTTTCTTAAAGACAGTGGGGATTACGGCCAAGCAGGAAGACGAATTATACAAAGCCTACCTCAATATGGCTCCGGCCCAGACACTGCGCTGGCTGGAACGGCAGGGACCTGCTGCGGAAAACGTGGAGATTGAAGGTACCGAGCCCTATATTGTCGGGGGCCATACCGCCAGTGGGTACTGGGTAGACACCCACCGGGCGACAACCCTTGACGGACTGTATGCTGCCGGTGACGTGGCCGGGGGCAGCCCGCAAAAATTTGTGACAGGCTGTTTGGCCGAGGGGGAGATTGCCGCCTTCTCGGTCTTAGACTATATTAAGGATCAGCAGAATCACTGGCCGGAGCAAAAGGAAATACACAGCAAGAGTGCAGCTTTGCAGCACTTGCTGCAAGGGGAAGCCCTGTACACTGCGGCCGACATCGAGGAGGCCATGCAAAAAAATATGGATGATTATGCCGGCGGCATTTCTTCAGGGTATGCCTATAATTACCAGAAGCTGCAGGTGGCCAGGCAGCGGATCGAAGAGCTGCTGGTGTTAGGCAGTCAGCTGCGGGCCAGGGATATGCGCCAGCTGCTGCATATCCGGGAAGTAATTGACAGGCTGTATGTCTGCAAGGTTCTCATCAGCCATCTTGAGGCCAGACAGGAAACCCGCTGGCATTCTTTTCAGGAAAACACCGATTACCCGGACAAAAATGATAAGGACTGGCTGAAATACGTTAACTCCAGGCTGGAAAACGGTGAAGTCAGGATCGTGTTTAGAGACTTGGTAAAGAGGGATGAGATCTATGAGCATCAGGATTGACAGCCAAAAGTGCAGCGGCTGCGGCAAGTGCCGGGAGGTCTGTCCCGGCAGCCTGCTTAGTGCCGGCAGCGCAGGGAAAACAGAAATCCGGGCTCCCCAGGACTGTTGGGGCTGTACCTCCTGTTTAAAGGAATGTACCTATAAGGCAATTCAGTATTATCTGGGGGCTGATATCGGGGGCCGGGGCAGTTTGCTCTATACCCGGCAGGACGGCTCGGTGCTGTACTGGATTGTTGTTCAGCCTGATGGCCGGGAGCGGATTATACCTGTGGATAAGAACCAGGCCAATGCATATTAGGGAGGCGTTTATATATGGATCATTTGGATCGCTTGGAAGCACAAAGCATTTTTATATTGAGAGAAGCCTATAAGAAGTTTGGCAAGCTGGGTATGCTGTGGTCAATCGGTAAAGACTCAACAGTACTGTTATGGCTGGCCAAAAAGGCCTTCTTTGGGCACTGCCCGTTTCCGTTTATTCATGTTGATACAACCTATAAAATCCCGGAGATGATCCAGTTCCGGGACAGGGTAGCAAAGGAATACAACCTGGAGCTGATTGTGCATACCAACGAAGAGGCGCTGCAGGCCGGCATGGGGCCGGAAAAAGGCCGGCTGGTATGTTGCCGGGCTTTAAAAACCGACGGGTTGCAGCAGGTGGTAACCAAATATGAGTTCGAGGGGCTGATATTAGGGATACGCCGGGATGAAGAGGGATCTCGCTCCAAAGAACGGGTATTCAGCGAACGCAATAAAGACTCCGAATGGGATTATACCAACCAGCCGCCTGAGCTGTGGAACCAGTTTAAAACCGATTTCCCCAAAGGCAATCATATCCGGGTACATCCCATCCTGCACTGGAATGAGATTGATATCTGGGCTTATATCGGCCGGGAAAAGATTCCGCTTGTTGATCTGTATTTTGCCAGGAACGGGAAAAGATACCGCAGCCTGGGCTGCGCACCCTGTACCGGCCAGATTGATTCTACGGCAACGACCGTAGAAGACATTATTGCCGAACTCAAAAATACCAAGCAAGGCGAACGGGCCGGGCGGGCACAGGATCAGGAAGATTCCTACGCCATGCAGAAGCTGCGCAAAGATGGGTATATGTAAAAGTGAGAATACATTGGAGGATGGGGGCCGTTTTGAATGGGTATGGAGAGAGAAGTGCTTAATATTGTTGTTGTTGGTCATGTCGATCACGGCAAATCCACAGTGATTGGCAGGTTGTTATATGATACAAAATCTTTGCCGGAGGGGGCAATTGACCGGGTCAAGCGCATTGCCAAAGAAAAAGGTAAACCCTTTGAATATGCCTATCTGCTGGATGCTTTTGAAGAAGAACAAAAGCAGGGCATTACCATTGACACAACGCAGCTGCAATTCCGTACAGACCAGAGAGATTATGTAATCATCGACGCTCCCGGTCATAAGGAATTCCTGAAAAATATGATCTCCGGCGCGGCCAGCGCTGAAGCGGCGCTGCTGATTATTGATGCGAATGAAGGGATTCAGGAGCAGTCGAAACGGCATGGCTATATCCTATCCCTGCTGGGCATCCAAAAAGCCTATGTACTTATTAACAAGATGGATTTGATTGATTATTCAGAGGCAAAATTCAACGAGATCAAGCAGGAAATGAACGAATTCCTGCATAATCTCCACGTCTTTCCCTTAAAGTATATTCCCATATCCGCTTTTTTTGGCGAAAATATGACTGCCCATTCGGATAAAATGCCCTGGTATAAAGGGGAGCCGATTCTTAAGGCCATTGACTTGTTTGAAAAAGACAGCGGCTTAGAAGCAAAACCACTGCGATTCCCTATTCAGGATGTATACAAATTTGATCACCGGCGCATTATTGCCGGCCGGATTGAAGCAGGCACCCTGCATACGGGGGACGAGATTCTGATCATGCCCAGCAATAAGCTCACAAAGGTTAAGAGTATTGAATACTGGGCCGACAGGGACAAAACAGATACGATCTCGGCCGGGATGTCGGTGGGCATCACGGTTGAAGATGAGTTTTTTAATCAGCGGGGCGAATTTATTGTCCATCCCAGCCACGCACCCTTAGTTTCCGATACATTCAAAGCCAATATCTTCTGGATGGGAAAAAAGCCGCTTGTCAAGGGTCAGGAATATAAGCTTAAGCTGGCAACGCAAGAGGTGGAATGCGAGATCCACTCGATCCTGAAAGCCATTGACGCCACTACGCTGGCAACCCTGGAAAACGCCGCGCAGGTCAAAACCAATGATGTAGCCGAAATCATTGTCAGAACCAAGAAGCAGCTCTGTTTTGACGAATTCAAGAATAACCAGTTAACAGGCCGTTTTGTCATAGTCGATGGCTATGATGTGAGTGGCGGCGGTATTGTATCAGGCCTTGTGCAAGAGTGGCAGGCGGGGAGCAAGCTGACCGGCAACGGTTTGGAGATGGTGGTAAACTGCTTTGATGATTATTTCTATGTGCTTACTGAAGGTATTGTAAGAAAACTGGATGCCAGACCCCATACCTTTACTGTAGGGGATGTGGTGGCAGTGACCGGAAAAACCTATGAGTATCCTGCCGATTTTGATATTATTGATATTCAGACTAAAGTAGCTGTTAAAATAAGAAAGGCCAAAGTCGTGGGGTTAACGAAACTAGACGAAGCAACTTATGATGATGTGCCTATGATTGACTCTAAGGGGGCTGCTCTCAGGGTAACCGCAACAAGCTATGCCGGCTTTATCGGTGAGCTCGCAGCAATTAATGACTGGCGAAGCAAACAGGCGTCAAGTTTTACTGCTAAATGGCTTGAATTCAGTACATACCGGCATATCCCGGTTGTTGCGTTCTTAGGGACAGCAGGTGCCGATTACCAGATTTAACAAATAATTCATTGACTTTTTACGGTTCGTTCATAGGATCTTCACAATTTGCTGCTACAATTAGGCTAAATAGATTCAGTAACTGTGAGGAGGAAGATGAACATGAACATGACCCATTATATGGAACTTCTGGCTGTAAATCAGCCCTGGAATCTCATTATCTATATGGTGATCCCGGTTGCTTTGGCTGAGGCCCTGGTGGCCACTGAGTTTTTTGTGGTATTCAACAAAGGCCGGGGCGGCGGTGCCCTGCGCACAATCAATAAATATATCGGTATTGTGCTTGGTTTCTATTTCCTCGGTATCTTTCTGAACCTGATGATTACCGCCGTGCCCTCCATGCCCTGGCGTGGCGCTGCCGACATACTGGCAGTTGGCTCCTATTTAAGCGGTGTGATCCCGCTTATGGGGATAGCTCTGTTGGAATTAGGCGTTATTGGCGGTGGCAAAACCGAGGATGAAAAATTAAAGCTGCATTTTATTTTGCTTACCGTATTCCTGGTCGTTGCTCATATTGCCATGATCTTCGGCATGGTTGATCCGGCGATCATGGGCTGGGATCCTAATGCGGCTCCGGCCCCTATGCATAACATGCAACACAATATGCAGCATTAACAAGCAGAAAGTTACCTGCCCCCTCCAAACAGGGGCAGGTAATTTTTGTCTGCCGCCGCGGCCGTTGCAGAATCTTGCCACTTGCTGCTAAAGGCAGTACAATGACAACAGAGAGTCAGCTACCGGCCGAAAGGGAGAACTTGATGAAAACAGTACCTGTTGATGAAAAACTGATACCTACTTCCTGTATTCATAATTGCAGTGGCCGCTGTTTTCTCCACGCTCATGTGAAGGATGGTGTCCTGGTCAGGCTGTCACCGGGTGAGACCGGACCGGAAGCCCCTGATTGCCCCCAGACCAAGGCCTGTTTGCGGGGGCTTGCCCAGCGGCACTGGCTGGAGCATCCGGACCGGCTGCGGTATCCTCTGAAACGGGTTGGTCCGCGGGGTGAGGGACGATTTGCCCGGATCAGCTGGGAAGAGGCGCTGACAATTATTGCGGCTGAAATGCAGCGGATTAAAACAACCTATGGCAATAGTGCCATTTATTTAAACTATGGCACCGGGGTGTACGGCCAAATCAGTGATGCCTACGTCACCGGCGATGGGCAGGGGGCTTTACCCCGGTTTTTAAATATGTTTGGCGGTTATCTCCGGTATTATAACTCCTACAGCGCCGCCTGCTACACGGTGGCTGCCCCTTACACCTATGGCACTGTGGAGGGCCAGACTCCCGATGATCTGCCGAATGCCAAACTGATTGTGCTGTTTGCCGACAATCCGGCTGAAACCCGGATGGGTGGGGCTAACACCCCCTATTATTTGAGTCTGGCCAAAGACAAAGGCGCCAAAATTATTGTGATTGATCCCCGCTACAGCGATACGGCTGCCAGTCTGGCTGACGAGTGGATGCCGGTAAGGCCCACAACCGATAACGCGCTGATTGCTGCCCTGGCCTTTGTGCTGATTACCGAGGAACTGGTTGATCAAGCTTTTTTGGACAAGTACTGTCTGGGCTATGACGAAGAGCATATGCCGGCCGGCATTCCCGCCGGCCAGTCTTTTAAAAGCTATGTTTTAGGCTTGGGCGAAGACAGGACAGCTAAGACGCCGGCCTGGGCGGAGGCGATTACCGGTGTGCCCCGGGCGGATATCGTCCGACTGGCGCGGGAGATTGGACTGACCAAACCCTGTGCCCTGCTGCAGGGACTGGGCTGGCAACGCCATGCTTACGGGGAGCAGCCGGTAAGAGCACTGCCGGTTTTAGCGGCTATGACCGGCAATATCGGTATTAAGGGCGGCGGCCCGGGGCTGCGGCCTGGCGGTCATAAGCTGACTGTGGGCTGGATGCCTGCCGGTAAGAACGAAGTAGCGGCTCAGATTCCGTGTTTCGCCTGGACCGAGGCCATCGTGAACGGCCGGGAGATGACGGCCGCCCAGGGGGTGCGGGGGGCGGAACGCCTGGGTACAAATATTAAAATGATTTGGAATTACGCCTCCAACACCTTAATCAACCAGCATGCGGATATTAATGCCACCGCCAGGATCCTGGCTGACGAAAGTCAATGCGAATGTATTGTGGTCCATGACCTGTTTATGACGCCGAGCGCCAAATTTGCCGATATTGTGCTGCCTGATGTCAGCCATTTTGAACGGGAAGATATGGTGACCTTTGCTGCCGGCATTGCCTATGCCATCTATCATCAAAAGGTCAGCGAGCCGAGGTTTGAATGCCGCAGCATTTATGATATCTGCAGTGACCTGGCCGGCCGGCTGGGTTTTGGCGATGCGTATACGGAGGGCAAAACCGAACAGGATTGGCTGCGGGGGTTTGTTGAGACCGCCCGGTCTCACGACAGCCGGTTTCCGGCCTTTGAGGAATTTCGCAGCCACGGTATTTATAAAAAGAAAGCAGACAAACCGGTGATTGCCTACGAGCGTCAAATCCGGGAGCCTGAGTCTACTCCCTTTGCCACCCCTTCGGGAAAAATTGAGCTATTTTCGCCGCGGCTATGGGCGTTACACACGCCGGAGATACCGGCTATCCCTAAATATATACCGGCCTGGGAGGGACCGGCAGACCTGCTGCGCAGGCGTTATCCCCTGCAGTGTATCGGTTATCACTCTAAGCGGCGGGTTCATTCCACGTTTGAGAATATTGCTTTGTTAGAGGCGGCGGAACCGCATGTCCTGTGGCTTAATCCGGCTGATGCGAGCGTACGGCAGCTGGCAGCCGGCGACAAAGCCAGAGTATTTAATGACCGGGGGGAGCTCATTATTACCGTCAAGGTGACCCCCCGGATCATGCCGGGGGTTGTGGCCATTCCCCAGGGGGCCTGGTGGACCCCTGATTCCCGGGGCATCGATCAGCGGGGCTCCATCAATACCCTGACGAAATACCGGCCAACGCCGCTGGCTTTTGGCAATCCCCAGCATACAAACCTTGTGGAGGTTGCAAAACTTTGAGGAGGACAGACATGAGCGGCCAGATAAATTTTCAGTTTCGCCAGGGACGGTGTATTGGCTGCGCCACCTGCCAGATTGCCTGTTCCGAAAAGAACCGCCTGGCGCCAGGGCAGTCCTTTCGCCAGGTGGAGGAAGTTGCCGGCGGCGAGTACCGTCAGAGCGGCCAGGGGCTGACCAATACCGTCTATGCCTACTGGCGGTCTACAACCTGCCGCCATTGCTGCCGGCCGGCCTGTGCACAGGCTTGCCCGGCCGGAGCGGTAATAAAAAGGGCAGACGGGGTAGTACTGATTGACCGGAAGCGCTGTACCGGCTGCCGGCAGTGTATTGCCGCCTGCCCATATGGAGCTGTCCGGTACGATCCACAGTGGCAGCAGGCCAGGAAGTGTGATTTTTGTGCCGATCTTTTAACCCGGGGCGCCCAGCCGGCCTGCGTTGAGGCCTGCCCGATGCGGGTATTAACCGTTGCTGCTGTTCCCTGCCGGCATGACTAGGCAATAAGCTGTGCATACTAATGGTTAGTTTATAAGTGGCTTATAATTATCCTGATTTTAGCAGGATTATGACTGAATTGCTCGAATTATATGCCAAGAGAAAAGAATAACATACTCCTGAAGGAGGGTGGCAAATGTCAAAGCAAATCTGTGAACTGGCTTTCCAAGGCGCAACAACAGCAGTAGGTGTTGCAGAAAAACTCCTTACCGAAGCCATCGAAAAGCATGGTGCTGAAGCACCGGTAAAGTATCCGGACACGGCGTATAAACTGCCGGTCGTCACCGCTTTAAGCGGCGAGGATATAACCACTTTAGGGGAACTTGTTCCTGTTTTACAGCGTATCAAGGCCAACAACCTGCGGCCTGAGCCTGAGCTGGGAAATGCCCTGCTGTCAGGGGAAGCGACCTTATACGCCGGTGAAGTCATTGAGGCCTTACGCTATTTGGATGGTGCGAAACCGGACGAAGCTCCTTATACCGGCTTTTTGTCCGACCCTGTTTTGCGGAAATTCGGTGTGCCGCTGGTTGACGGCACCATTCCCGGCATTGCTGTTGTTACCGGCAAAGCCAAAGATGCCAAAGCCGGTGCCCGGCTGATCAAAGACCTCCAATCCAAAGGCATCATGATCATGCTGGTCAATGATATTATTGAACAGTGTATTGAAGAAAACATTAAAGTCGGCGCTGATTATATGACCTTCCCGCTGGGCAAATTTACGCAGATTATTCATGCTGTTAACTTTGCCGCCCGCGCTGGTTTGGCCTTTGGCGGTGTTCCCAAAGGGGCCCGTGAGCAAATGCTGGACTATCAAAAACGGCGCGTACCGGCCTTTGTCCTTGCTTTGGGCGAACTGGACGCCGTTACCATTGCCATAGGGGCCGGGGCTTTATTTATGGGTTTCCCGATTGTTACCGATCAGGATTTGCCGGCTGAACTGCAGATTCCCGAGCTTTTGGAAGCACAGCCGGATTATGATAAAATTGTTAAACTGGCCCTGGAATTACGGGGCATAAAACTTAAGATTGTTGATATTCCGGTTCCCATCACGGTCGGCCCGGCCTTTGAAGGCGAAACCATCCGGAAAAAAGAGGCCTGGGTCGAATTTGGCGGCGGCCGTTCCCCGGGATTTGAGCTTGTGCAAATGGGCGATGCCGATCAGGTGGAAGACGGCAAAATTGAGGTTGTTGGCCCGGAGATTGATGAGATGCCGGAAGGCAGCGTTTTCCCGCTGGGCATTATTGTTAAAATCTTTGGCCGCAAGATGCAGGAAGATTTTGAAAGCGTGCTGGAACGGCGTATTCATTATTTTATCAACTACGGTGAAGGCCTGTGGCATGTGGCCCAGCGCGACCTGTGCTGGCTGCGGATCAGCAAAGGCGCCAAGGAGGCCGGTTTCAAGATCCGTCATTTCGGCGAACTGCTTATTGCCAAATTCAAGTCTGATTACCCGGCCATTGTTGACCGGGTGGAAGTAACCCTGCTTACCGATTTGGCCGCGGTTGAGGACAAGATTAAAATCGCCCGCGAAAAATATCAGGCCCGTGACGCCCGTCTGAAAGGCCTGACCGACGAATCGGTTGAGACTTTCTATTCGTGTACCCTGTGTCAGTCGTTTGCGCCTAATCATGTCTGCATTGTGTCCCCCGAGCGGGTTGGCCTGTGCGGAGCTGTTAGCTGGCTTGATGCCAAAGCCTCCAACGAAATCACCCCTACCGGTCCCAATCAGCCGATTGCCAAAGGCGAATGCCTTGATGAGGAAAAGGGCATGTGGCATAATCTTAATGATTTTCTCCATACTGCCTCCAACCGGACACTGGAAGAGGTTAACCTGTATACGTTAATGGATAAACCCATGACCTCCTGCGGTTGTTTTGAGGCCATTATGGCGATTTTGCCGCAGACCAACGGCATTATGATTACAACCCGCGAGCACTCCGGCGATACCCCCTGCGGTATGACGTTCTCAACTCTGGCCGGAACCTGCGGCGGCGGTGTGCAGACACCCGGCTTTATGGGGATTGGCCGTCGTTATATCGTCAGTGCGAAGTTTATTCCGGCTGATGGCGGTCTGGGGCGTATTGTCTGGATGCCGAAAGAGCTTAAGGAGTATTTGAAGGATGAACTGACTGAGCGGGCTGTTGCTCTCGGCCTGGGTGCCGATTTCATTGACAAAATTGCTGATGAAACAGTAGGGATCACGGAGGAAGAGATTCTGCCGTTCCTGGAAGAAAGAAAACATCCGGCGCTGACGATGCCGCCGTTAATGTAACAATAAAAAGGTAACCTAACGGTTGAAATACCGCAGGGTTGCCTTTTTTCTTTTGTACTGTAGCCTGCAACTTGAAAGTAGTATTAATTAAGTTAAGGAAATTTTACGAAATAATCGGAAAACTTTAAAAGGAAGCGGCCTGATCACGAAGAATCTATAGAATGTCTGGCTTACCGTACAGCCTGTTGGAAGGGAGTGAAAGTGTTGGGCTCTAAAAATGCAACTGCTGATAACTGTCAATTAAGCAAACAAACACTATTAAAGATTCTGGACAATTCCTATGATGCGATTTTTGCCACAGATGGCAAAGGGGTAACTATTTATGCCAACAAAGCCTGTGAAAAGTATTATGGGATGAAACCGTGCGACGTAATTGGCAAAGACTCCTGGCAATTTATGGAGAAGGTGGGGTGTTATCCGCCGACTGCCCCGATTACCCTTCACAGTCAGGATAAGCACACGTTAGAGCAGACAACACAGACCGGGGCGAAAATGCTGGTCACCAATACTCCTATTTATGACGGGGGCGGAAACATTGAGCTGTTGGTGCAGAACTGCCGGGATGTGCAACAACTGGAAGACACGAAGCGCGATTTGGAGCAAACGAAGGAGCTGCTGGCCCGGATGCGGGAAGAAATAGCCGTATTACGGAAAAAGGAGTTGTGTAATGTCAGACTGATCGCGAACAGCAGTCAGATGAAAGAGTTGATACAACTGGTGGAGAAAGTGGCGCCTCTGGATATTAATATTCTAATTTTGGGTGAAACCGGGACAGGCAAAAGTGTTCTGGCGAAAAATATTCACAAAATCAGTGCCCGCCAACAGGGGCCTTTCATCAGCATTAATTGCGCGGCTATTCCGGGAGAACTAATGGAATCGGAGCTGTTCGGCTATACCGGCGGCGCCTTTACCGGCGCCTTGCAGAAAGGGAAGACCGGCCTGATCGAACTGGCTGACGGCGGTACATTATTTTTAGATGAAATAGCGGAATTGCCGCTGCGCCTCCAGGGCAAGATTCTGGATGTGATTCAGGAACGGCGCTTTCTTCCTGTCGGCGGCCGTCAGGTGAAAGAGGCCGACTGCCGGATCATTTCGGCTACAAACAGAAATATGCAGGAGATGATCGAACGCGGGACGTTCCGGGAGGATCTGTACTACCGGCTTAATGTTATTGAACTGGAATTAAGACCCTTACGGGAGCGGCCTGACGACACCCTGGCACTGATCTATTACTTTCTTAATCAAGCCAACAAAAAGTATAAAAAAGAACACAGCATAGCGCCTGAATGCCGGGATGTCCTGCTGGATTATTCCTGGCCCGGCAATATCCGGGAGCTGGAGAACATGATCGAAAGGCTTGTGGTGATTGTTGAGGATTCAGTTATTCGTATCGGCCATCTGCCCAGGGTTTTTTCCGAGGTGTCTTCCCAAAAGCTCCGGAATGCTGCTGAAGATGAAACAGGGGCCAACGGTTTGGATGCCGCCGTTTTACAGATGGAGCGAAACCTGATTGTTGAGGCGTTTCAAAAATACGGCAGTTCCCGTAAAATGGCCCATGCCTTACAGATCAGTCAGAGCAGGGCCCACCGGCTGATCGAGAAATATTGCCATTCCCCGAAATCCTGCCCGAAAAATCATCAGGGTGAAGCGCCAGTGAATCGATTTTCTCCGCAGATGAATCGGACCAGGTAATTAGCAAGCTACATAATTTACCGACAGGTTATCAGAAGTTTAAAAAATAAAAAGCAAATGCCAGTGAAATCACACTTCACCGGCATTTGTTTTTTTATGGGAATCGTGTTGGGACTTACGGGCGGAATTGGCATAGAAGATGCATTATATAGAAAGTGGGCAGGTAATACGCTGAGTATGTCCGGGGGAGGTGGAGTGTTAGCAGATAGATCCTTGGCAGGAAGAATTCCGGGGCATTTTAAACAGGATGGAGGCATCTTAATGAATGAGTTTGAAAAAATGGCAGAAGCAGTACTGGAAGGTGTCGGTGAAAGTGTAGAACTGCTTACCAGGCAGTTGCTGGCTGGCGGCGCAATGCCCATGGACATTGTCAATCGCGGACTTTTAGCCGGCATGGATATCGTGGCGCCGAGGTTTAAAGCAGGGGAGATGTTCATTCCCGAGGTTATGATGTCGGCAAAAGCATTGTCTGAAGGCATGAAGCTGGTAAAGCCGCTGTTAACAACAGATACGGCAGGGATGGCAACCATCCTGATCGGGACGGTAAAAGGAGACTTGCATGATATCGGCAAGAACCTGGTTGTTATGATTCTGGAAAGCGGCGGGTTTAATGTAATTGACCTGGGCGTTGACGTGGCGCCGGAACAATTTGTAGCTGCCGTCCAGGAACATAAACCGCGCATTGTCGGGCTGTGCGCCTTGTTAACAACGACCATGATGGCTATGCAGGAAACCATCGATGCCCTGGCGGCAACCGGGCTGAGAAGCGGTATTAAAGTTCTGGTGGGCGGGGCACCGCTATATCCCGAGTTTGCTGAAAAAATCGGGGCTGACGGCTATTGCGTGGATGCCGTGGCTTGTAAGGAAATGGCCGCCGCACTGGTGGCACAAAGCTAACTGGGGGAATCACGTTGGTAATCGTAGGTGAATTAATTAATACCAGCCGCAAGGCGGTCGGCGAAGCGGTAGATAACAAAGATGCCCGCTTTATCCAGCAGGTGGCCCGGGAACAGGCCGAAGCCGGGGCCGATTATATAGATGTTAATTGCGGCAATAAGGTTTTTAATGAAATTGAGAATATGTGCTGGCTGATCAATACGATTCAGGACGCAGTACAAGTTCCCTTATGTATTGACAGTCCTAATCCGCAGGCCCTGGCGGCCGGCCTGGCTTTGGCAAAGCATGGCACCCCGATGATCAATTCGATAACTGCCGAGGGGGCGCGTTTTGACGCCGTCATTCCGCTTGTGCAGCAATATAGGGCTAAAGTCGTGGCTTTGTGTATGGACGACCGCGGCATGCCGGATACGGCAGCCGACCGCATGCGGGTGGCGAGGGACCTGCACGCCCGGCTGACGGCTGCCGGTGTCAGGGCTGACGACATCTACTTTGATCCGTTGGTCAAGCCGGTCAGCAGTGTGGCTACAGCCGGTTTCGAGGTGCTGGAAAGCATACGGTTGATTAAGGCCCAGTACCCGGCAGTACACTTTATGTGCGGTTTGAGCAATATTTCCTATGGGCTGCCTAATCGTAAATATTTAAACCGGCTGTTTGTAGCCCAAACCATGGCGGCCGGGATGGACGGCTATATTCTGAATCCAACCGACAAGGACATGATGGGACTCATTTATGCCGCCAAAATGCTGTTGGGGCAGGATGAGTTTTGTATGGGCTACATTAAGGCTCACCGCCGGGGCTTGTATCCGGCCTAATTTATAACAAAAAGTTGAGGAGGCCATGACAATGGAAACCATGGATTATCTGCAAGGCAAGCCGATCGCCATACTGGGCGCCGGGGCAGTGGGCAAGGCAATTGCCGGCGATTGCGCATTGGGCGGGGCCAGCGTCCGGATTTGCGACTTGCCGCCGTTTGCCGGGAAAACATTATTCGGCATTGAGGAAACAGGCATCAAATTTTTTGGTGATCAATTGAATTTATATGGTTTTGAACGGCAGGGCACGGCCCGGATGGAAATGGTGACCACCGATGTGGCGGCGGCCGTGAAAGGGGCCGGCCTGGTGGTTGTGGCTACGCCGTGTGCCGGTCACCGGCCGTTTTTTGAAAAACTGATACCTGCCTTGGAAGATGGTATGGTCATTCATATTTTTCCGGATAATTATGGCTCGTTGGTGCTAAGAAAGATGATGCGGGAAGCGGGCTGCGACAAAAAAGTTATTATCGGCGGCTGGTCCAGTTCCACCTATGGCAGCCGGGTCGAAATCAAAGGGGGCGTGATTTTACCCAAAATCCGTGTTTATTACCGGGCTATTACACTGCGCGGTGCGGCTTTGCCAGCCAGTGATACGGGTGACTTTCTCGCCAGCGCCAGGTATCTGCCTTCGATGGACGCGGTGACCAGGGGGCAAGGCGCTGTGGCCGGCGATACGGTAATGGACACCGGCTTCAGCAATGTGAATCCGGTACTGCATTGTCCGGGGACCATTCTGGGTGTGGGGGTCATGGAGAACTACGGCGTGATTTTTGGCGAAGACAAATACCAGTATAGTATTTATTCCCATGCCTATTGCCCGTCAATTTCGGCGGTGCAATATGCCTTCTATCAGGAAGAATACGCTTTGGCCGCCGCTATGGGGGTTGGTATCCAGCCTTATCGCAAAGAACAGTTCTTTTCCCGGGAAAACGTGCTGGGCGCCGAATACATGGGCGAGGATTATGTAATTCCGTTTGACCAGCAGGACCCCATCCAGTTCGGTACCGGTCCGTTCACCATGGAAAACAGATATATTACGGAGGATATTCCCGTAGGCTGCCATGTATATCATGAGTTAGGTAAAAAATTCGGGGTGAGTACACCGGTGATTGACTCGATGATTAATCTGGCCTCAGCTATGTTGAACCGGGATTTCTATCGACTGGGCTATACGCTGGATTACCTGGGGATCGGTCATATGAACAAGGCTGAAATGAATGCCTATCTGCGCGAGGGAACCTACAAGGCCAAATAATTACGTATGCGGTCGCCGGGGGAAAGGAATGTGACAAACAATGATTAAGCCGATGGCAAGGAATATTGGATTTTCCGTTCTAAATCAGGGCAAAATTGATAAAATTCATGAAAAAAGCATGTACATCCTGGAGCATGTCGGGATGAAGATAACCGGGGAGCGCGCCGTAAGGCTGCTGCTGGGCAACGGTGCGGAGCTGGGAGCCGACGGTCTGGTGCGTTTTCCGGGCAAACTGGTCGGGCAGGCGCTGCACAGCGCACCCAAGGAAATAACCCTGTATACCCGGGATGGGCAGCCGGCCATGGTAATCAACCGGGAAAACCGGGCTTATTTCGGCACCCATGCGGACCAGTTGGAGCTTGTTGATCCCTGTACCGGTTCGGTGCGTAAATTTCTGAAAGAAGATATCGCCATGATGTGTAAAGTGGCTGATTATCTGCCTAATATTCACTTTGTGCTATCTGTGGGGATGACAGCCGATGTCGACCCCAAGGTACAGACGCAAAGTACTTTTATTGAAACAGTTAAGCACTTCAGCAAAACAATTAATTTTTCCAGCAATGATGTGGAGTCGCTGCGGGATATAATTGCCATTGCGGCTGAAATCGCCGGCGGACTGGACAAATTACAGGCCAAACCCTTCATCTTCAACTACTGTGAACCGATTCCGCCGCTGACGCATCCGCTGGAAAGCACAGAAAAAATCTGGATCAGTGCGGAAAACCGCATCCCCTTTGTGTATATGCCTTATTGTATGATGGGCGGCACCTCGCCGATGAGCAAGGCAGCCACTCTGGCCCAGTGCAACGCGGAAGTCCTGGCCGGCCTGGTGCTCAGCCAATTGGTCAGTCCAGGCGCGCCCTTTATTTACGGTGCTATGCCGTCAGTTTTCGATATGCGGACAAGTGTCGGCAGTTACGCGGCACCGGAGTTTCATCTTAATATTGCCGCCATGGCAGATTTGGCAGCCCATTACGGCCTGCCTTTCTATGGCACGGCCGGCTGTTCCGACGCCAGGGTTATTGACGAACAGGCTGTAGCGGAAGCGGCTATCGAGATTTTCTCTACCTTATTGAGCAAAGCCCATATCATCCATGATGTAGGCGTAATGGATCATTGTAAAAGCGTGTCGCCGGAATTAGTGGTACTGGCTGACGAAATTATTGAAGGCTTAAAGCACTATACCGCCGGCATTGAGGTAACGGAGGACGATTTTGCCTTAGCAGTAATTGAGCAAGTAGGCCCGGGCGGGCATTACCTGGGAGAGACCCATACTAACCGCAATTTCCGCCAGATCTGGTATCCCAGCCTGTTCAGCCGCAAGATGAATAATCCCGATTTTTCCGAAGTCAGCGGCAAGATTAAAGACAAAATCAAAGCTATTCTGGAACAGCACGAGGTTCCCCGGCCGGCTGCTTCGGTATTGCAGATATTGGCAAAGTGGGAGCAGAAGCTCGGCTTATAACAAGCCGGCAGAGTAGAGGCTGTGAGGATAACCAGGGTTTGCCGGCAGGCCGGATCCTGGTGTAAATCCAGCCGCCAAGCCTGCTGTTCTATTAGCATAATGGGTAAAAGGAGGAATCGGGCGATGATTTTTTGGCAAAACCGTGATGGGGGCATCAATCATATTAAGACCCGCAAAAACCATGTGTGTTATGGCATGGGGTTAGGTATTATCCTGTTAAATGACGCATACCCCGGGTTTCCCGGTGATGTGCGCAATGCCAGCGCTTTTCCGTATCCGATCCAGTATGAGATTGCCGCAGGCGTAACGAATCAGACGCTGGTCTACGACCGTAATCCGGCCCAATGCCGTGAGGCTGTCATTACTGCGGCCCAACGGCTGGAGCGGCTGGGCTGCCGGGCAATTGCCGCCGAATGCGGTTATTTTGCCTTCTTCCAGCAAGATGTGGCGATGGCTGTAGACGTGCCGGTGTTTATGTCCAGTCTGCTGCAGGTCCCCTTTATTCAGCAGGTTATCAGCCCGCAGAAAACGGTAGGCATTATTTGTGCACAAAAACAGTTTTTAAGCGATGCACACTTACAGAATGTGGGGATTACGCCAGGCAGCAGCTACGTAATTGCCGGCGCACAGGATGAATATGGCTGCACCGAGTTCGATAATTTATGGAATCCATTGAAACGGCCGGAATGCCCGGAGGCTTATTATGATAAAGCCGAGCAGCAGATGGTGGCTATGGCCGCCGGGTTTGTCCAAAAAAATCCCGCAATTGGCGCCCTTATGCTGGAATGTACCGGTATGCAGCCGTTTGCCCGGGCCATTCAGCGGGCTGTCGATCTGCCGGTGTTTGACTGGGGGACGCTGCTGGACTATGCTTTTTCGGTGGTGGCGCACCGGGATTATTACGGGCATGTCTGATCGCTGGCATTTCTTAGGAGGGATATTGCGGCAAGCAGGCAGTAGTTTAAGATTAAAATTCTGAATTGAATGATAATTATGTATAGTTTATACTATTATTGTTCTTACACAGTAAGTAGCTTTATCGGGCCGACTATCGTAAATCAGCACTATGTTTTTCCTGAAAATACGCGAGGAGGTTAGAGAATGAATACGGGCAGCGTAATAAAGTTTGACGATGTTCCCTTGAATAAATTTCATGTAAAGATGACGGGGATTACCTTTGCCGCCCACTTCACCGATGGTTTTTCCCTGGGGGTCATCGGTATCGCCCTCACAGTAATCACCCCCCAGATGGGGCTTTCTCCATTATGGCAGGGGCTGATCGGCAGCTCGGCTTTAATAGGTTTGTTTCTCGGCAGCCTGATCCTTGGCTGGGTCTCGGACTACTTTGGCCGGCAAAAAATATTTATGCTCAATTTTGTTCTCATCGCCGTCGCCACCGTGCTGCAGTTTTTTGTGCAAACCCCGGAGCAGCTGTTTTTCTTGCGAATTTTAATCGGCATTGGCCTGGGCGGGGATTACAGCGTCGGCCATACCATGCTGGCGGAATTTTTACCGCGCAAGCATCGTGGTGCCATCCTGGGCTCCTTTAGTGTCATTTGGACATTTGGTTATGTTTTGGCCAGCTTCTTGGGTTTGTTTTTGCAAAATACCCTGGCTGACTCCTGGCGTTGGCTGCTGGTATCGGCATTCCCCCTGGCCGTGTTCGTTATCCTATTACGGATTGGTAGCCCCGAATCACCGCGCTGGCTGTTGCGGCAGGGCCGTATCGAGGAAGCGCAGGCAATCGTCAACAAGTATCTGGGCCCCAATGTTGTGTTGGACGAAAAGCCACCGGCCCAAGATAGCGGCAGGTTTATTGACTTATTCAGCCGCAGGCTGATTACCCGTACTCTGTTTAACTGCATCTTTTTTATGTGTCTTGTTATTCCTTATTTTGCTATCTATACCTTCTTGCCGGATATCTTGAAAACAATGGGCCTGGCAGAAAATTTCACCACTAACATGCTGCTGAATGCCTTGTTGATTGTTGGCGCTTTTGTCGGTATTTGGTGGACTATACAGTTTTCGCGGCGCGGTTTTCTCATCAACTCCTTCATTTTTCTGGCCATCTCCCTGCTGGCTTTAGGGCTGCTGCCAGCAACTGCAAAAACCCTGATGGTAGTTACGTTTGCGGCCTTTACCCTGGTCATGTCGGCCGTATCCAATCTGGTAGGGGTTTTTCCGGCCGAAAGCTTCCCCACTGATGTCCGCTCTTCCGGCGTGGGCCTGGCTACCGCCGCCAGCCGGCTGGGGGCAGCGGTGGGCACGTTCCTGCTGCCGATGAGTATCGCGAATCTGGGCATGAGCTATACCCTGCTCTGGCTTACCGGCACCCTGGTTGTAGGCACGATTGTGTCTATTGCCTGGGCACCGGAAACCAAAGCCTTAACCCTGAGTGAGGCCAGCACACCTGCTAAGCCGGCTAACTTTGCTTAGGTTATCTACCGGCCACCGGCAAAAAACTCGCTTGACAATAACTATATAAAGGGAGGCAGAGCTATGACGAGAGCAAAAGTAACTATTCCCTATTTAATGGAAAAGAAAGCTCGGAAAGAACCAATTACTATGATTACCGGCTATGATTACCCCATGGCGCTGTTAGAAGAAAAAGCAGGTATCGACATCATTCTGTGCGGCGATTCTCTGGGCATGACTGTCTATGGTTATGATGGCACCTTACCGGTTACCATGGACATGATGGTCGTTCATGCGGCGGCGGTCAGGCGGGGGGCACCCAATGCCTTTGTCATTGGTGATATGCCGTTTTTATCCTACCAGGTGTCGGTGCAGGAAGCGGTCCGCAATGCCGGCCGGTTCATGAAAGAAGCACAGGTAGACGGCATTAAGCTGGAAGGCGGTGCCGTCGTGGCCGAAGCCGTAAAGGCCATTGTCAATGCCGGTATTCCCGTTATGGGGCATTTAGGACTTACGCCGCAGTCCACTTCCGCCCTGGGCGGTTTCAAAGCCCAGGGCCGGTCGGCAGAGGCCGCCGCCCGGATCATTGCCGATGCCGCCATTCTGGAAGCGGCCGGTGTGTGTTCTATTCTGCTGGAAGCCATTCCGCCCGCAGTGGCCCAAATGATTACCGAAAAAAGCAAAGTGCCGGTCATCAGCATTGGCGCAGGCCTTCACTGCGACGGACAATTGTTGATCGTGCATGACATGCTCGGCTTCTTTGACCGGTTCGTACCTAAGTTCGTAAAGCAGTACGCGAATATGAATGCCGTTATTTTAGAAGCGCTGCACCAGTATAAAACGGAAGTGGAAGCGGGAACGTTTCCGGCCCAGGAGCATTGCTACGGCATGCCGGACGCCGAGCTCGGAAAGTTAAAAGCCATGCTGCCGGCGTAAACACAGGTGATAAGAACGGGAATTGACCTTGACGGTTATTCATAAACCTCAATACAGCAGCAGTCCCGGATTTTGCCAATTATGTGGTGAAATCCGGGAAGTTATTATCAGCGTCTACTGTGGAAAGTAAGCGGCAGGTAATAATTCAATACATATATAAGGAACCAGAAAAAGGGGGAGTGTACCTATGAACCTAGAGCATATGGCAGCAGACTTGCGGCAAATTCATGAAGCATCTATGCAAATCCTGGAGAAGACCGGCATGAAATTTCATCATCCGAAAGTTATTGAGCTTTTGCAGCAACAAGGTGTACGAGTCTATGATCAAACCGCTTATTTCACCAGGGAGCAGATTCTTGAGTGGGTTGGCAAGGCTCCGTCCAGGTTTACGCTGTATGCGCGTAATCCCGCCTACGATATGGTTGTTGGCGGCGATCACGTGGAGTGTTGTCCGGGAAGCGGTTCACCGGCTGTAGCGGGAAGTGACGGAAGCAAACGTCCGGCAACGATGACCGACTATATTACGTTCCTCAAGCTGTACCAGCAAAGTGCGCTCTATAAAGTAAACGGCGGTTATCTGGTTCAGCCTGCGGATATGAGCATGCAGCATTGTATAGCCGTCTTGCTGTATGCGTCGGTTTTATATTCGGACAAAGGAATTGTAACCGGCACCGGTACGATGGAAGAAGTGCAGGCAATTATGGATATGCTGGCGATTATCTTTGGCAGGCAGGATCTGGCGCAAAGACCCAGGGCGATTACCATTGTCAATACCAATACGCCGTTGCAGTTTGACAAGAAAATGCTGGAAACTATGCTGGTTTTCACTAGCTACTCCCAGCCGGTTATTGTTGCGGCCTGTTCAATGGCGGGAACCACAGCCCCGGTTACCCTGGCAGGTACTATTGCGCTGACCAATGCCGAGGTGCTGGCCGGGATCGCGGTGACCCAAATGCTGCAGGCCGGAACCCCTGTCGTTTACGGATCGCAGACTACCACCGCCGATATGAAAACAGGCAGCATCGCCATCGGCTCGCCGGAAGGGGCTTTATGCTACGAATATGCCGCACGGCTGGCTAAAGCGTATGGATTGCCCTGCCGCGGCGGCGGTTCGCTGACAGACGCCAAAGGGTTATCGGTCCAGGCCGGTTATGAGAGTATGCTGACCTTTTTGGCCACGCACCGGGCAAATACCAATCTTATTTTTCAAAGCGCCGGCATTATGAATGGCTACGCCTCCATGTCGTACGAAAAATTTATTGTTGATCTGGAAATAATCGGTATGATCAGGCGTTATTTGGCAGGTGTCAAAATTGATGAAAATACGCTGGCCGTGGAGCTTATCAATGAGGTCGGAATTGCCGGTCACTTCCTCACCACTGGGCATACTGTGCGATATTGCCGGCAGGAACCGTTTATACCTGACATTAGTTTACGGGGAAGCGTGGCAGGGAATGAGGACGAACTCTTATCACGAATAACAGACAAAAAGAACAAGATGCTGGCTGCCTACCGGCGGCCCGGGCTTGCTCCGGAAATTCAGCAGCAGTTGGTGAAATACCTGCTTGAACGGGGGATTGCTGCCAGCTATCTTGAAGCTTTACAACAAATGTAATACGGATATTCCGGAATGAAACCGCAGCATCGGGGCTGCGGTTTTATTTACGTGGTCAAAAAGTATAGTAAAACCGTTCCCCTTGTATTTTTCCAATCAGTTCTGTTTGAACAAGGACTTTTGACAGAATCTATGGAATAAATGAAATCCTAATGCAATGGAAGGGGGCTATTATTCTGACTACATCGAAGCAGGTTCGGTCGGCGTGGCTGCTGATGCTCAGTGCGGCGGCTATATTAATGATTACTATGGGTGCCAGGCAGTCGGTAGGTTTGTTTGTTAACCCGCTGGATTCAGCAACCGGCCTGGGTATTGTCTCCATAAGTTTTGCCCTGGCCATCGGCCAGTTTATGTGGGGCCTGGCCCAGCCCATATTCGGCGCCATTGCCGATAAGAAAGGGTCTTATCATGTGCTTATTTTTGGTACGTTTATGCTGGCTGCCGGGCTGGCGTTAACCCCGCTGGTACAGTCCGAATGGTCACTCATTCTGACCATGGGCATATTAAGTGCCGCCGGGGCAGGGGCGGGCAGTTTCTCAGTGCTGATTGGCGCGACATCCGGGCAGCTGCCTGTGGACAAACGCGCTTTTGCCGGCGGTTTCATTAATGCCGGCGGATCGCTGGGACAGTTTGTATTTGCCCCTTTACTCCAGGCCATCATCAGTATGTCGGGCTGGGTCACCGCTATCCTGACGATGGCGGCGACAACCCTGCTGACAATTCCCCTGGCTTCTGTGCTTTGTCGTGGCTCTTCAGCAGCATTGCAGGCTGCCACCGCTCAAGCACCGGCTGTAGGCTTATACCAGCAAGTTTGTCAGGCCATGCGCAACCCCAGTTATTTATGCCTGCATGCCGGTTTTTTCACCTGTGGTTTTCATGTTGCTTTTTTGGTGACCCATCTGCCGGGCGAAGTCTCTTTGTGCGGCCATGCTGCCAGCGTTTCTGCCGCTTCGCTGGCACTTATCGGGTTGTTTAATATTGCCGGCAGCCTCCTGGCCGGGGCGATCGGTACACGATACCGCATGAAATATATACTTGCGGTCATGTATGCCAGCCGGGCGGTAATGATTGTTATGTACCTGCTGGCCCCAAAGACACCGCTTACCTTCTACATATTTGCCGCCGGCCTGGGCTTCACCTGGCTGGCTACCGTACCGCCGACAGCCGGTCTGGTGGGAAAGCTTTTTGGTACCCGCTACCTCGCTACACTATTTGGTCTAACGCTGCTGACACATCAAATTGGCGGTTTCCTGGGTGCCTGGCTGGGCGGACTGGCCATGGCCCATGACGGCAGCTATCAGTGGATGTGGTATGCCGATATGGTGCTTGCCCTTTTTGCCGCGCTTGTGAATCTGCCAATTAAGGAAGAGAAAATAGCAGATAAACCGGCAGCATCGTAAGGCATACAAGTTTAGGACTTGGCACAAGCCAAGTCTTTTTTATTTGGCTGCAGCTATTGCTGGCTGCTGCTCCTGTGCAAAACTTACAGGCTGAGTCGCGGCAGCGTGGTGATTTATTTGGAAAGTCATTCTGATTTCTGGGAATGATATAAGGGCAGGACTTCTTTTTTTCTGCGCATGGAAGCCTATACTGGGCAGGAGTTGTAAAGGGGGAAGAAATATGGAATGGCAGGAATATATCCGTGATACCTGGCAGACCACGCTGGTATTTTTAAGTCTGCTGGTTTTTACCCGGTTTCTTGGTAAAACACAGGTTGGTCAGTTAACCTTCTATGAGTATGTAAGCGGGATAACCATCGGTTCCCTTGCTGCCAATATTGCCGCAGCTGATGCAGAGAAAGTATGGAACCATTATTATGACCTTGTTTTGTTTGTCATATTAACCTATATGCTGTCACTCATTACCATTAACAGCCGTCCGCTCAGAAAACTTATAGACGGTTCGCCGACTATTGTGATTGAGAATGGGCGGGTTATTGAAGCGAATATGCACAATCTGCGATATGATCTTGATGAATTGAACGGCCATTTACGCCAGCAGGGAGTTTTGGATGCTGCGGAGGTACAATATGCTATTCTGGAAACAACCGGTGATCTGAGCATAATAAAAAAATCTGATTATCAGCCTGTAACCAGAAGTGACTTTAATATTCACCTGCCTGATCCCACGTTCCCGGTGGAGCTCATTATGGATGGAACCGTCATTGAACATAATTTACGTAAACAGAATTATTCCCGGGCCTGGCTGGAACAGCAATTAGCGGCCAGGAGCATCAGCGATCTGTCTGAGGTAACCTATGCCGGCATCGATTCTAAAGGACAGCTGTTTGTTAACCGCAAAACCCACTCCGATTATAATAATAACAGTAATGAAGAATAACGGGGGGCTTCAATCCCCGCATAATATGATCATACCGGCGGTGACAACCAGCGCGCCCAGCAGCTGCTTCAGAGACACGGCCTGGCCCCACAGCAGACTGCCGAGGAAAATGGTTACCAGCGGGGCGCAGGACATAAGAACCGCAACCTCATACACATCCCCTTTCTGGAGGGCATAAAAATAGGCCAATTCGCCCAGGACCGCAGCCAGGATAGCCTCTATGCCGATCATGAGCCAGTTAGACAGGGATAAGGCGGCAAAACCGATATAGGTTTTGGTAACAATCAGCCAGATACTGACAAGGCCGGCAGCGATAAATGTCCGGATTACCAGGGTCGTAACCGGGTTGATATTGTGCAGGGCCGATTTCCCGAATAACGGGGCTAAGCCCAGGCAGAGAATGGCCAGGAAGGCATAAAAGAATATCATAGAACCTCCCGCTCAAGCTGTTTTTACAATTATATGCCCTGGGATGTAAAAGAGTAGCTTTAATTAACGGGCTGCTCTTTTTTCAGGTAGTGTCACAGCTACTGCATTCGTCAATATAATATAACAACAGATATGTTAAGGAGACAGGAGGTTTGTGAAAGATGGCAAATCAAGCTTTGCGGCGTTATGTTCCCCCAGGAAAGCATAAGCTGCCGCCTTTGCCCTATCAATATAATGCACTGGAACCGATTATTGGGGCCGATACCATCAGAATACACCACAATCATCACCACAAAGCCTATGTGGAGGGGTTAAATAAGGCCGAATTAGCCTTGGTAGAGGCGCGTCGGCGCAATGACTTCACCTATGTGAAGTATTGGGAAAATGAACTGGCTTTTAACGGCTCTGGGCACATCCTGCATAGCATTTACTGGACAATTATGGCCCCGGAAGGCTTTGGCGGTGAACCTGGACCGGCTACACTAAAAGAAGTCAATAAATATTTCGGGAGTTTTGACAGCTTTATTGAGCAGTTTGCCACCGCCGCCACCAAAGTCGAGGCCTCCGGCTGGGGGATACTTGTCTGGAATCCGGCCTGGTGCCATCTGGAAGTCCTAACGGCTGAGAAGCATCAAAACCTTACGCAGTGGGGTTCAATCCCGCTGCTGGTGCTTGACGTCTGGGAGCACGCCTATTATCTTGATTATCAGTATAACCGCGAGGCCTATGTCCGGGACTGGTTAAAACTGATAAACTGGAATGAGGTGGAGAACCGGCTTGGCCTGGCCATGCAGGGACAACTGCCATTATTGTTAACAGAATAAACCCATAACAAAAAGGCAGCCTGCAGCAGGCTGCCTTTTGTGGTTATGATCCCGGGAATCCGAATCCTGCCGCTATTTGCGCCAGCGCAGCAGGTAACCGGTAAAACGCTGATACAGCGTCATTAAAGCCAGAACAACCGCCCCGATGACAATAATGCCGGCAACTACCCGCGGGTAATCGGCAAAGTCCGAGAAATACTTTACATACCAGCCCAGGCCGCTGGTGGCCCCGATCATTTCAGCGGCAGTCAACAGGATAAAGGCTAATACCAGGCTGATGGCGCCGCCGCTGACGATGTGCGGCATCGCCCCCGGCAGCAGGATGTTCACCAGCATGGAGGTACGGCTTACACCAATGGTCCGGGCCGAATCGACGATCCCTTTCTCCAGTGCTTCGACGCCGGCGACGGTATTAATGAACAGCGGCCAAAAAGCGCCGATAAAGATGACAAATATGGAGGATAGGGTAAAAGTCGGCAGGATGGCAATCGCATAGGGAATATAGACAATCGGCGGAATGGGGCCCAGGATGTTGGTAGCCGGTTCGATGGCCAGTTTCAGGCGGCGGTTCCACCCGACAATAAGCCCCAGTGGCACCGCCAGGACGACTGCCAGCAGGTAGCCCCAAAACAACAACGAAAATGAGCTGCCCAGGCTTTTGGCAAATACCTGCCAGTCTGCGGCCAGCAGGCCTAATACCTGCAGGGGTGGGGGAAACAGCTGTGGATCCAGCAGTTTTAGCCAGACGGTACTTGCCTGCCACAGCAGCAGCAGGGTTAGCCCCAATGTAAGCCGGTCACGGCTGACCTGATTCATATACCGGCACCTGCTTCCACCTGCTGCAGCTCTTCCAGGATTTCCTTTTGCAATAAGGAGAGAATTTCGTTGCGCAGGGCGGTGTAGTGGGGGTCCTGGATCAGAAAGAAACGCCGCCGGGGACGGGGAAAGGGAACCTCGACTATTTTCAGTATCCGGCCAGGGCCGGGAGTAAATACGGCAATACGGTCGGCCAGGTATAACGCCTCATCGATATCATGCGTGACCAGAAAGACCGTTTTTCTGGTGCCGTTTCCTGCCCACAGTTTGAGCAGCAGTTCCTGCAGGCTTACCCGGTTTCTGGCGTCAACAGCCCCAAAGGGTTCGTCCATGAGATAGACCGGAGCGTCAAGGGCAAAAGCCCGGGCGATAGCTACCCGCTGGCGCATGCCGCCAGACAGTTCAGCCGGGTATTTATGGCTGTAGCTGCCCAGGCCGACCATGGCCAGCAATTCCTGGGCCGCCTGTTTGGCAGCCCGGCCGGTGCTCCGGCCGGATTCTTTCAGGGCAAACCGGATGTTGTCCAGGGCTGTCATCCAGGGGAACAGGGAGTAATCCTGAAAAACGACTGCCCGGTCGGGGCCGGGTGCGACAATGGGGCTGCTGTTCAGGGTAAGCCGGCCGCTTGTAGCTGGCGTCAATCCGGCCAACAGCCCGATCGTTGAGCTTTTGCCACAGCCGCTGGGACCGACTACGGCCATAAACTCACCTTGTTTAATGGTTAAAGACAGGTTGGCTATGGCTGGAAGCCCATCGCCCGGATAGGTAAGCGACACGGAGTCGAGATGCAATATGGCCACAGCCATCCCCCTTTCCATTTATAGATTATTTGCCGCAAAGTCTTTGTCAAGCTGCTGATAGGTGGCATTTTGCGGTTCCCGCTGTTTCAGTTGATCAAGTGCCGTTTTATAAATATCGCTATTTACATGTTTGGTGATATCAATATCACTTTGGATATAACCGGCCGCCTTCATCGCTTCCCAAAAGGCGGTAAACCGTTTCTTGTCAGGGTCGGGAATGCTGTGGATGTGGCCGCTGTAGGTGGCTTTCCGCAGCAGTTCTTTATCGAGCTTGACATATTTGCCAAGAATATCCAGAGTTTCCTCCTGATGGTTGATATAGAAGTCATAGGCGCGGATACTGGCGCGGCTAAAGCGGATATACGCCTCTTTGTTGGTTTGCAGTTTATCCTCAAGGGCCACTACCCGGCAGCAAACGTGGCCATCCATATGTTCGGCCGACCAGGACACCAGTGCCAGGCCTTGTTTCTCAGCCATCTCTGAGAAAGGAACCCATACCAGGCCGGCATCGGCGGCACCCTTCTTGACGGCTTCCAGTACGGCAGCCGGTGAATCGAGCTCCTGAATAGTTACCTGTGTTTTCCAGTCAATGCCGGCTTTGGACATGGCCGACCGCCAGACCGCATCACCGGTTGCCAGGCGGACAGTGGCTACCTTCTTGCCGACAAATCCCTGCAGAGTGGAAAACTGCCCCGCATTCTCAGGTTTGGCAACAACGGCATGGCCTTCGCTTTGCATACCGCCAATATCCACGAACGGCGTGCCTTTAGCGATAAAAACCTGTGGGGCCGCAGTGCCGAACGAGCCGGCGTCCAGTTTGCCGGCTTTAATGGCATTTAAGCCTTCGCCGGAATTGGTGAACTGGAATAGCTCCACATCCAGTCCCTCTTGTTCATAAAAGCCTTTTTCCTTGGCCACGAAATAGAGTACATGGCCGACGGCCGGCAGATAACCGATATTAAATTTGATTTTATCTGCCGGGGCGGCTGACTGGGCTGCCGGCTGCGCCTTTTGCTGTCCGCAGCCGGTGAGCAGGCCCAGCAGCAGGGAGACCATGAGGCCTGCGATTATCAGGCGGTGTTTAAACACGGGCAATCACTCCTTTTCTTCCTGTAACAACCGTTTGTAATAAAAACCACTGGTATAAAGTGCTGCTGCCGGGTTATGACCCAGCACCCGGTCTTTGGTGATCAGGGTTGTAACCGGGGCCGACGAATGTTTAATAAACAAAGAATCATGGCCAACACACAGGCCGACGATAATGTTCAGATCAGTACCGGCCTGATTGAGCAGCCGGGCCTGGAGGACGGGATTACACAGCGCTTCATGGCAGCCTTGCTGTACTTTATATTCCGGCGGTACGCCGATTTCGGTCTTGTCGAGTGAACCGACTTTGCACAGGACGCTGTAGCTGTCAAGGCCTTTGGCGGCCAGGACCCGGACAAAGACCCGTGTTTCCTCAATCAGACCGATGCAGGTGGCGATACCAAGCTTTTTGGCACCGATTTTTTTGGCAAAAGCGATAATTTCCTCAACCCGTGTAAGCTTACCATAATACAAGCCCTCAATCTCGGCTGCCGCCAGGGCCATGCTGCGGTCAGCCCCTGCCGTCAGGTAGTGTTGTCTGGCTTTTTCGATTTCCGCGTCAATATCGGCTTCACCCCGGGAGGTCACACTCAGGCAGAAGTCGGGAAACCGTTTGTCACGGCGATAACAGTTTAATTGATGGCAATCGGCGCAGCTCAGATGACTGGAACCGGCTGGATCACTCATGTAGGTATACCTCCTCAAAATTGCAAGCACCTGATAAAGGTCTTGTCAAAGTCGTTATAAGTAGCCAGTTCAACAACGGCCACTTGCTTGCTTAAAGCAGCCAGGGCCTGCCGGGAGCTTTGCTGCAGGAGCAGGGCCTGGCCGCCGGTTTTGGCCGTATTGCCAAGGAAACTGATTTTGCCTGCAAACTGGGGTGGCAGCATGCCAATATGAATCAGGCTGGCGGCAGTAAGGTGGAAACCAAAGGAACCGGCAATAAAAACGCGGTCAACTGCGGCTGCATCCAGGCCATTGGCAGCAAGCAGGCATTCTATCCCGGCCCGGATGGCGCCCTTGGCCAGCTGGACCTGGCGGATGTCTTTTTGCGACAGGTAGACTGACGGGTGCAGCGTGAAAACTGGCTTACCATTTTCTTTATGCAGGTTTTGTTGCAACTGGGGAAACCGCTGATTTTCCGGTCCGGTGAATTTCCCGGTGTTGTTGATAACGCCGGTTCTGACAAGCTCACCCACAATATCCAGCAGACCGCTGCCGCAAATACCGGCAGGCGGGGCATCGCCAATAGTCTGCAAGGTTATGGCGCCATCGGGCTCCACTGTGAATTTCTCAATGGCCCCGGGGGCTGCTCTCATGCCACAGGCGATATTCATGCCCTCAAAAGCCGGACCGGCGGCGGTTGAGGTTACCGACAGGCGGCCGTTGACGGCCAGGGCCATTTCCCCGTTGGTACCGATATCAACAAAGAGAGTCGTGCCGGAGAGATTTGACAGCTCGGCGGCCAGAATGCCGGCCGTGATATCGGCACCTACATAGGCCGACATAACCGGCGGCAGGTAGATCCGGGCGCAGGGGGCAGCCGTAAGCCCGGTGTCTGACGCCAGGTGATAGCTGTCACCCCATAGCAGCGGGGTATAAGGGTACCGGCCCAGTGCGGCCGGGTCGGCTGCCAGGGCCAGATGAAGCATGCAGGTATTGCCGCTGAACACAATCTCGTAAATGGTGTCGGCGCTGATGGCGGCAATTTGGGCAAGCTCACCGGTCAGGTCATTGATGGCGCCGATAATTGCGGTATGCAGCATAGTCAGCCCCTCGGCTGTCGATCCCAGCTTGATCCGGGACAGGACATCCTGGGCATGATGGCTTTGGGGATTGAGGGCCGATACGGAAGCCAATTCAGCACCGGTGGTAAGGTCAAACAGGGCCGCAACCAGGGTAGTGGTACCGATATCAACAACCACACCATGGACGGCGGCGGTAGTATCGCCCGGTTCTGTCCCCAGCACCGTTGAGCCGGCCAGGATTGCCGTGTTGTTAACACCGGCAGCATATTGTTTGTGAATGAGCGGGCTAAGGGTGATGGCCAGTTGCTTGCCGGCGCTCACTATTTGTAATCTGGCTGTGTCCTGCTGCGCAAGGAGAACGATGTCGACAGGAGGAGGATTGCCGGCTGCACCCGGTTGGGCCCGAATCCCGGTCATGCAGCCGAGAAAAATGCCCTGGCTTATTTCCTCAGCAGTCAGGCGGTGGCGGCAGGTTTCCTCCAGGCTGTAGATGGCCGTCCGGGAAGGGGCGGGAATGCTTACTTTGCATTTGCCGCAGGTACCTGCGCCGTTGCACGGCGATTCCAGCAGGACGCCGGCAGCTCTGGCTGCCGCCAGGACAGTCGTGCTGCCGGCCAGCTCCACTTCGACCGGCTTCCGGTTTGCCAGGCCCTCTGGCGGCCAAAAGTGTACGATGGTCATTGTCAGGCCCTCCCGGCGGCTGACCTGACAGTATCCGTAAGGGCCCGGATATTGGGCAGGGCGGTTGAGGTGCTGAGACCGCAGGCCGGAGCAATGATATCAATCCCCTGGGTCAGTAAGTTGCCGGTTTGGCGGGCTACCTTTTCCGGCTGGCCGAACTCCAGCAGATAGGTGCTGACATTGCCCATCGTCGTCAACTGCGGGAACTCAGCTTTAAGCTGCTGCAAACTGACGACGGCGTCGGTGCTGATAGCATTGGCGTGCAGGCTGGGGATCAAAGGCTTAACACTGTTTAGATTACCGCAAATATGGACAATTACGGGGACATTTCTTTGCTGCACAGCGGTTGTTAATTTATTGATATAAGCAACGGCGTATTCAGCAAACATGTTAGGTCCCAGGATTTCGCCTGTCGCCGTTGGGTCGCCAATGGCAATAACGGCAGCACCATGATCAATGAGGCGGTGAGCGAAGCCGATTAACAGGTCGGTTACATAAGCAAACACCTGGTGTGAAGCGGTTGGGTTTTTCCGTAGGTCTTTTAAGAAACGCAGCGGATCAATAATGGAGGCGGCAGTACTCACCGGTCCGGTCAGGCTGCCGATGACCGGTATATCCGGGTAGCGGGCAGCCAGGCTGGCGGCAGCCTGGCAGACAACGGGGATGCGGCCGTTGGTCAGGATGTCCGCAATATCCTTGTATTCCACCTGGGCGGCTGACGCAAATACCTCTCTGCTTATTTTCGGCTCGCACTCCAGGGTGCCTAAATCAATCTCACTGCCTAATAATTCGGCCTCGACGGTCATACAAAAAGGCAGGCCAAGGTTCTCAAAACCTGTAAGATCATGAACCGCAGCGGCCAGGCCGGCCATTAGGGCCGGGTCGGTGTGGGCTGCAGGCAGGATATGTTTGCTGCTGTTCATAACCTCCACAATGGCGGCGTTCATCATCCCGCCGGGGCAGATAACCGGTGGGCGGTCCACCGGTTGCTTGTTCAATACGGCTAATAACCGTTGTTTTTCTGTATTCATTGTCAGTTTGACCACCTCTGTTCCAGGTAAGTGAGTTTCTCGGCGGTGATGGGATAACCGATTTCGCGTACAGCCGCAAGCATGGCGTCAATATTGGTGAACGGGGTTTCGGTTGGCAGGCTGCAGCCTGAAGCGACAATATAGCCTTTGGGGTTGTCATAGGCTTCGCGAACGCCGCTGAGAACAGCCCGGCGGACATCGGCCGGGGAGCCTTGCAACATCACCTCTGAGGGCTGGACATTGCCCATCAGCCGCAGCCGGTCGCCGACTTTGGCTTTAGCTTCTGACAGGCTGGCGGCATTATCAATGCTGATACAGTCGGCGCCGGCCCCGGCCATAAGCTCCCATATCTTGGCGGTTTTACCGCAGATATGCAGAGTAACCGTTTTACCGCGGCCGTGAATATAGTCAATCAGCTGCTTAAGATAGGGAAAAGAAAATTCTTCAAACTTTTTAGGACTGATGATGGTGGCTGAGGACATAGGATCTGTCAGGCTGGGGGTGCAGCCGGCATCAATGATGGCTTTGGCATACTGCAAAGAGGTTTCCAGGGAAAGCCGGCATAAGCGGTGCACGGCCTCGGGGTTTTTGGCGACAAGCCTTGTCAGAGTTTCCGCACCGATAAGAAAAGAGGCATTGGTAAAAGGTCCGGTAAGAGCCCCGGTAACAACGACCTCTTTGCCGACTTCCTCTACGGCAATTTTCATGGCCTCCAGCTGCTGGGGCAGGTTGCCGTCCTGATAAGGGTTGGCTGGTGACAGGCGATCTATCTGACTGATATCGGTGAGGGCCGGCTGATCCAGATAAGCGGTTTCATCCTGGGGGTAGCGAATGACGGCCCCCATGGCTTCGGCCTGACCGTACAGGTCGGTAAAGATCCGGATAATATCATAGCCAAAGCGGCGATAGGCCCCGATCTGAGCCTGGGCCAGCAGCTTGCCGTTGGCTGGCAGCTCGCTGACTTTAGCACCGATTACACGGGCCGCTGTATTGCCAACGATGGGGACACAGGGCAGACGGTCAATGGGCTGCCCCATGCTGTAGGCCGACAACCGTTCGATTGGCGTCATTTGGTCTTTAGACATTTGCGAAGTACCTCCTTTTGCTAAATGAAAAAAAGGCCAAAAGAAATGCAGTCATTTCTTTTGGCCTTCAGTGTGTCTGATCAGCCCGGATATATGCAGCTATTGTGGCAATTATATGCTAAGCAGGTAAAAAGTGCAAGGAAAAAATTAAAAATATGTTGATCTACCGTGTGGCAGGGGTTGACACCGGTTTGGACTCTGTGCTACCATGAGCCTAATCTATTGCGTACCTTTACTGACCGGAATACCGGAGGTGATCGACGGCTAGCCAGCCGCGATTGCCTTTTTTGCTTTTTTTGAGGGTTGTCCCCTAAACAAGGGGAGGCCATTTTCGGCGTAATGGCGTAATACTGTAATTGGGCATAGAATATTACTGACTGGGAGTAACCAGAGGTAACCGGCCTGCTGTTGTCAGACAGCAGGCTCCGGTTGCCTCTTTTTCATAATAGGGTTAATCGTAAGGGGGATGAGTTTATGACGGCCATGGTCGTAGGCGCTGATTATTTAGGAACCATTGAAAAGAAAATGCGTGAAATGGGTGTCACTGAAATCGCCCACTTCAAAGGGAGAAATCCCGGGGAAATCCGCAGGGTTTCCATACCAAAATCAGTATCCTTTGTCCTGGTATTTACCGATTATGTCAATCACAATATTGCCAAAGCCGTAAAAAGCCATGCCAAAGCGCAGGCTGTGCCCCTGGTGTACGCCAAACGTTCATGGTGTGCTGTGGAGCACAAACTTGCTAGTCTTGGTTTGCGGTAAAGTCAGGGCAATTTATAAATATTGGGGGTGGTCGCAATGAGCCATGGCAGGGAGGAGAAGGCAATGTCAAAGCATCCTTGCTTTAGTGCCGGGGCACAGGGGAATTTCGGACGCATCCACTTGCCTGTCAGTCCGGTGTGTAACATTCAGTGCCGGTTTTGCCGGCGTGATTTTAATAAGCATGAGGACCGGCCCGGTACGGGCCGGGTGTTATTAACCCCGGCTGAGGCGATTGGGGTACTGGAACGGGCTGTAAAGCTCTGCCCCGAACTGACGGTTGTGGGGATTGCCGGGCCGGGCGATACGCTGGCCGGTGACTATGCCCTGGAAACGTTCCAGCTTGTTCATGCGCGTTATCCCTACCTGATTAAATGCCTGAGCACAAACGGTTTATTGCTGAAAGAGAAAATTGACGGGCTGGTAAAGGCCGGCGTGCAGGCTGTTACCGTGACAATTAATGCCATAGAGGTTAAAACACTGGCTAAGATCTGCTCGCACATTATGCATAACGGTCAATATATAACCGGTGAAATGGCAGCCCGCTGGCTGGTGCTGGCGCAATTGGCCGGTATTGACAAGGCGGTAAGCCTGGGGGTGGCTGTAAAGGTTAATACCGTCCTCATACCCGGCATTAACGACCAGCATATCGGCGACATTGCCAAGACCGCAGCCCAGGCCGGCGCTGCCTGCATCAACATCCTGCCGCTGGTGCCTGCGCACGAATTCCGCAACCGCCGTCCCCCGGACTGCCGGGAACTCGCTGCGGCCCGCAGGGCTGCCGGCAAGTATCTGCCGGTGATTCAGCATTGTCAGCAGTGCCGGGCTGATATTTGCGGCCTGCCGGACACCATAGCCGATTTGGCTGGCTTGCTTTATGATAAGGATGGACTTTTTGCTGCCAATAATTAGCTAACCGAGCCGGACCGGCGGACTGTGAGCCGGCAATTTTGCAAGGCCCAGTTTACGGTGCGGTTCAGGATATAAGGAGATGAAAAAAGTGAGTTATTTCAAGCTGAAAGAGCCGCCGCGCCGGGAAGACCGGCTGCAGGCCTGTATTGCGCACGGGGCGGCCCTGGGCGAACTGGCGACCCGCCGGCTGCAGTGCTGCCAGCCTGACAGTGAACGCCGGTTTACCCAAAATTCAATCTGTTTGTTGCTGCCGGCCTTAGGAACCATGAACAGCATACCTAACAGTGTTGTCCTGATGCACGGCGGCCTGGGCTGCGGTTCATCCTGTCATGGCGGCAACGCCGGCGTAAGGTCCGGCAACAACCAACGCTGGGGTGTGGTTAAGGATGGTACCTGGTTGTCCACCGGTTTAACCGAAGCCGATGTAATCAGCGGCGGCGAGCCGAAGCTGGCGGCGGCGATACTTGCCGCTGACAGGCGGTACCGGCCTGCTGTTATTTTTGTGGTTGCCAGTTGTGTACCCGGCATAATCGGGGATGATGTGGACGGGGTAGTCGAGCAGGTACAGCCTGAGGTCCAGGCGAAGCTATTGCCGGTCCACTGTGAGGGATTTAAGACTAAAATCTGGGCGACGGCCTATGATGCGGTTTATCATGCCATCGGCCGCACCCTGCTGCCTGAGTCCGGTCTGGACATCAAGAAGCCTGGCAATACGGTCAATCTCATGAATATGTCTTCCATGGGCCGGGTGGATGAGGTTGAGCTGGAGCGATTGCTGCAGGGGCTGGGGCTGGCGGTAAATATTTTCCCGGTTTTCTCTGACCCGGGGGCTATGCAGCGTATGGCGGAAGCTGATTTGTCGATAAGCACTTGTCCAACCCATGATGATTATATGCTCAACCATCTGCAGGCAGCCTATCAGGTGCCGTTTATTATCAGGCATATGCCGATTGGCATTGAAAACACAGGCAAGTGGCTGCAGGATGTGGCTGAATTTTTTGGTCTTGGTGACCAGGCGAAAACAATCATTGCTCGGGAGGAGGCCGAACTGGCAGCGGCCCTGGCACCGCTGAAAGCAATGTTTGCAGGCAAAAAGGCGTTTGTCAGTGCCGGTGAGTTCAGAGCGCTCTCCACGGCCATCCTCCTGACAGAACTGGGGTTTGAAGTAGTGGGTGTCAGGGCTTTTCATCATGATGAATTTGCTGAGGTTGAATATGAAAAATTGCTGCGGCTGACCGGAACCGATTATCCGCTGAATATTGCCAATTGCCAGCCCTTTGAAGAAGCCAATCTCTTACGCCGAATACAGCCTGATGTTTTTTTAGGTCATATGAATGGCAACAGCACAGCCGCGAAAATGGGTATTGCCACCCATGTAATCTATAATACCGGTTTGCATTATGTGGGCTACCGCGGCGCTTATGAATTAGCCAGACGTCTGTACCGTCAATTGAAAAACCCCCGCTTTAACAGCAATATCAGCAGGTTTGCCCAATTGCCGTATCAAGAATCCTGGTATCAGCAAGACCCGTTCACCTATATTGCCGCTGCCGGAGGTGACTTGGAATGAGCAATTATACTTTTGTGGAGAGACCGCGTTATACCTGTGCCCTCGGGGGCGCTATCGCCACCGTCAGCGCTTTGCCGCAGGCCGTGCCGATTCTCCATGCACCGCCAGGCTGCGCCGGTAATTTTACCTGGACCCAGGCCGGCGGCTGTGGCCTGCAGGTTGGCGGCTATTGCGGCGGCCTGAGTATGCCCGGTTCCAATATCCAGGAGCGGGAGGTTGTTTTTGGCGGGGCCGAGCGGCTGGAGGAAGAAGTCCGTCATACACTGGCGGTTATGCAGGGCGATCTCTATGTGGTTTTGACCAGTTGTGTGACTGAGGTCATTGGTGATGATGTCGGCGCAGTGGTAAAGCCTTTGCAGGCCCGGGGGATCCCGATTTTTTTTGCCGAGACGGGCGGTTTCCGCGGCAATTCCTATCAGGGTTATGACCTGGTGCTGCAAAGCTTATTTAAAAATTTTGCCGTCAAAACGCCTGCCAGGCAACCGGGCTTAGTCAACTTGTGGGGCATTCCCCCTTTTATGGATGTGTTTTGGCGGGGCAACCTGGCAGGCATACGCCAGCTGCTGGAAAAACTGGGACTGACTGTGAACAGCTTTTTCACAACTGATGACAGTATCGACGGCATCAGGCAAAGTGGCGGCGCCGTGTTAAATATTGTCGTATCTGATGTCTTTGGCACAGGGGCAGCCCGGCTCGCACAGGAAGTCCACGGCACCCCATTCCTGACGGTCCCACTGCCGGTGGGCCCGTCAGCTGCCAGTGCCTTTTTGCAGCAGGTAGGGGCGGCGCTGGAACTGGACAAAACCGTGGTGGAAAACCTTGTTGAGGCTGAGACTAAACGGTATTATGCCTTACTGGAACCGCTGATTGACTGTTTTAATGATATTGATTTGCAGCGCTACGCTGTTATTATCGGCGACAGCAATTATGTTACCGGTCTGACCCGGTTTTTGGCTGATGATCTGGGCTGGCTGCCGGAGGTTGTGGGTATTACCGATATTCTGGATGAGGAGCAGCAGGCCGGCATAACCGGCCGTTTAACCAATCTGGCCAGCGGTTTGTATCCTAAGGTCATCTTTGCTACCGATGGCAGCGTCATTGCGGCTGCCGCGCGGGAACACTGGGAAAAAAGCCAGTTTCAGGCCGGAAGATATGCCAATCCCCTCAATCCGGCTTTTGTTGTTGGCAGTTCGCTGGATCGTGAGCTGGCTAAGGAATTGGGGGCCGGTCATTTAAGTGTCAGTTTTCCCGTAGCCAACCGGGCTGTGATTGACAGAGGGTATACCGGCTACCGGGGCGGTTTGACCTTGATCGAAGATTTGCTGAGTACAATTGTTGCCGGCAGGTAAATGAGTTGAGGGGGTATGGCCATATGTTGCCCAAGGACAGGATTATCCAGGCTTTACAGGCTAAAACCACCACCCGGTCTGAGCAGAATCAGGTGCCGGCTGCGCTGCTGTCTGGCGGCACCTGGGCCTTCAGGCAGAAGGGGTTGACATTGCTTGAGGTTTTGGAAAAGCCGGAATTGGCTGCTTCTGTTATTGTCGAGATCAATCAATTGGTGCAGTCCGATATTGTTTGGCCCGGTTCAGGTTATCATAATCTGCTTGTGCATATATTCGGGGGCGAGATTAAATTCCGGCCTCAAGGCAATATTGATGTATTGCAGCCAGCGCTTGCCAACGCGGCAGAGGTTGATTTGCTGAACCTGGCTAAAATCGACAGGCACGAATGGATTCAGGCGATCCGCTCAATCATAACGCAGGTGCAACGGCAAACCGGCAGCAGTGTATTAGTCGGAACTTCCAGTTGGGGACCCTTTACACTGGCCGGACAGTTTTATGGTGTGGAGAAGCTGATGCGGGGAATGGTTAAAGATAAACAGGCAATCCATGCGCTCATGGCGGTAATGACAGAGATTTGTCTTGCCTACCTGGTGCCGGCGATTGATAAAGGGGCTGACATCCTATCTGTTGCTGAACCTACTGCCTCCGGTGACTTGGTTTCTCTCAGGCACTTTGAAGAATTTGTTGCCCCTTATATCGGGCAGGTTGCGCAGCAATTAAGGCAGCGCGGTGTTTTTTCAACCCTTCATATATGTGGCAATATTAAAGATCGCCTGTCTCTTGTTCCCGCTATGCATATTGATCTGTTATCTTTGGATTATAAAGTAGGGTTAGACCTGGCCCAGCAGGTGTTACATGGGAAGGTGGCGGTGGCCGGTAATGTGAACCCCGTATTTCTCAAAGATGCAACGCCTGCGGAGATAACCCAGGCTGCCAGGCAGTGTATCCGGCAGGCTGGTCAGGCTGCAAACTATATTCTCATGCCGGGGTGCGATATTCCTCCCGGTGTGCCGCTGGGCAATGTGCAGGCATTTTTATGGGCCGGACGGGATGTTGTTGCTGACGTCTCACGATAAAAAATCCGTCTGAACAGGCGGATTCGGGATAATTGAAGGAATTTTAATTTTAGGGGGAGGCTTATCATGTCGGAAAATAAGGAAGAATTATTCAAAAAGCTTTCAGATGCTGTTGTGGATATGGATGAAGAGGGAACTATCAGTCTGGCGCAGGACATTGTCGCCGCAAAAATTGATGCCTATGAAGCGGTTGAGAAAGGCTTGTCCGATGGCATGGACCGGGCCGGAAAATTATTCGAGGAGGAAGAGTATTTTATTCCTGAGCTGCTCCTCTGCTCTGATGCCATGTATGCCGGACTTGATGTATTAAAAGGGCATATAATCACTGCCGAACAAGGGGAAAAGCAAAAAGTAGTCATCGGGGTTGTGGAGGGCGATACCCATGATATCGGCAAGAATCTGGTGAAGATTATGCTGGAAACCTCCGGTTTTGATGTAATCGATCTGGGGCGGGACATTCCTCCCTTGACTTTTGTGGAAAAGGCCAAAGAGGTGCAGGCTGATATTATAGCCGTAGCTACGTTAATGACCACCACGATGGACGGGATGGCTGAGGTTGTGCGTATTTTGCAGGCGCAGGACATTAAAGACCGCTATAAGGTGATTGTTGGCGGCGGACCGATTTCCCAGAGCTTTGCCGATAAAATCGGAGCTGACGGCTATGCTGTGAATGCTGCCGAGGCTGTAAGACTTTCTAAGCGGCTGCTGGCATAACATACCTGACAGAAATAGTTGCTTTCGTAATGGCCCGGCTACAACCTCCGCCTCCAATTCTTAATATAGCAGTATACAAATGGATACTAGGCCACATACAAGTGCGTACTTGCCAAAACTGGCATTATTTACTATCCTGAATAAAGAAGCTGGTTTAATCTGAAAAAGCTTACATGGAAAGAGGCGCCAGCGGATTCGAATAATGCCAGAATGGGGGAATTGGCCAATGATAATGACCAGCCAGGAAGTGGAGGAACGGGCGGTAGCGCAGATTGCCGATATGATGTGTGTGGCGGCAAGGACGGCCCCGAAGGCAAGAGGTGTGGATAATCTTGTGACCCTTATTGTAAATGGGCGGGAAAAAGACCAACTGGCCGCTGAAATGCGGCGCATAGCCCAGGAAGCGGGCATGCAATTTTTCGAACGGGACGCCAACTGTATTGATAAGGCCCCGGTGGTGATAATACTGGGGCAGAAGGTAAAACCGCTGGGAGTCAGCCCCTGCGGTTACTGCGGCTATGCCAATTGCGCAGAATGCGCGCAAGGCAGCGGGATATGTGCCATCAGTACCGGCGATCTGGGGATTGCTGTGGGGTCGGCCGTGAATGCCGCCGCCTTGCACCATGCCGATAACCGGGTCATGTTCAGTGCCGGCCGGGCTGCCATTAATATCGGTCTTGCCGGCGAAGAGGTCAACATTGCCTATGGAATTCCGCTTAGCGTAACTGGTAAGAGCCCATTCTTTGACCGGTAAGGGGCTGGCGGTATAGGTATACAGATATTGCAGGATTGGACAAAAAATGGTATGATCAAATTGTTTACAGGTTGATCAGAAGGACTGAAGGCCAAATGGTAGCAATACCTTTGCGTTCAGTCCTTTTTTACTATATATAAATACAAAAAATGGAGAGAAGGTATATTGATGGCCGCTAACAAGATCTTAAGATTCCAAACTCAATGTGTTCATACCGGTAATGGGATTGATAAGGAAACCGGCGCTATAAGGCGTCCGCTTACCATGGCCAATAGTTACCGCCTGCCTGAGGATGCATCAACCCTGAACTGGAGCGATCCGAATCAGCTGGTTTATACGAGAAATACTTCGGCAAACCAGATCTATCTGCAGGAAAAACTGGCGGCTTTGGAGGGCGGCGAAGACTGTGTAGTGTTAGGCAGCGGGGTTGCGGCCCTGGCCGGGGTCTTTTTTACCTTTCTGGAACAGGGATCACATATCATTTGCTCCAATGTTTCTTATATTGCCGTATACAGACTGCTGAAAGAGTATTTTCCAGATAAATACGGCATTGAAACAAGTCTTGTAGATACCTCTGATTTGCAAGCCATCAAACAGGCCCTGCGACCCAACACCAGAGTTATCCACATTGAGACACCCGGCAACCCGACTACCCGTGTCAGCGATATTGCCGAAATCGCCAGGCTGGCCAGGTCTGTAGGCGCTTTATTTACTGTTGACAGCACGTTTGCCTCGCCGTTTTTACAACAGCCGCTTAAACTGGGAGCCGATCTTGTCATCCACAGCCTGACAAAGTATATTAACGGTCACGGCGATGCGATGGGCGGGGCCGTCATTGGCCGTAATGAACTGATTGATCAAATAAAACGGCAGGCCATGGTCAATCTGGGCGGGGTTATCAGTCCGTTTAATGCCTGGTTAATCATGCGCGGTGTTGTGACGCTGCCGCTTCGCATGAAACAGCACAGTGAAAGTGCCCTGCAGGTTGCCAGGTTTCTCGAAGGCCACCGGGCTGTTGCATTTATTGCCTATCCGGGCCTTGCCAGCCATCCGCAGCATGAAATAGCCAGCAAGCAGATGACTATGTATTCGGGGGTTATGGCCTTTGGCTTACAGGCCGATGTTGCTACACACAATCAGTTTGTTAACTCGCTGGCGGTGATTGTTCCGGCCGTCTCTATCGGTCATGATGAGAGTCTGATCGTTTATACCGGTCCCAATGATGAACGGAACCATTTCTATCCGCCTGAGTTTCAAAACGGGCATTTCCGGTTCAGTGTGGGGCTTGAAGCGCCGGAGGACATCATCGATGATCTGCAGCAAGCCTTTGACCAATGCGGTTTATAGGAAGTTAATCAGGGGAAGATTCAGTCTCCGGGGTCTCTAATTTTCGCAATAGAACCCGGGTAACCCTCCTATTATCGGCCTCTTCGATAATAAACTCATAGCCGTCATCGCAGATTTGCTGGCCAACCTGAGGCGGCATTTCCACCTGCAGTGAGATCCAGCCCCCCAAGGTGTCGACATCCTCGGCATTCAGGTTCAGCCCGAAGATTTCATTGACCTGCCCCAGCAGCAACCGGGCATCCACCGAGTGCATATTATTTTTCCGGATTTCGACAATCGGCCGTTCTTCATCAAACTCATCCTGAATCTCACCTACAATCTCTTCCAGGATGTCTTCTGCGGTTACGAGACCGGCCGTACCGCCATATTCATCAATGACAATTGAAATTTGGGACTTGTTCTTTTGCATCTGTTTTAACAGATCACTGATCGCCATCGAGGCCGGCACCGCCATGATATCCCGTACTATTTCCTTAAGCGCAGGCGTTTCTTCTTTCGCCAGCGCGGAGAACAGATCCTTGAGATGAACAAAGCCAATAATATTGTCCTTATCAGGATCGCACACCGGATAGCGGGTAAGCTGCTCGGTTAACGCTTTTTCTAAATGAGTGGCAAATGGGTCTGCCGCATACAGGCAAACCATATCGGTGCGGGGAATCATCACTTCGTAGACATGCCTTTCGGCAAAATCAAAAATATTGTCCACATAGGTGAGTTCTTCCTGATTAATGTAGCCTTGTTTGTGGCTTTCTTCCATTAATATACGGATTTCTTCTTCCGTATGGGCAGCCTCATGTTCGCCTACCACCTGGATGCCTACCAGCCGCAGCAGCCAGTTGGCAACACTGTTTAATACCCAAATGACCGGAAACATCAATTTGGAAAAGGCAATAAGCGGTACCGACGTCCAGAGGGTCACACTGTCGGCTTGTTGAATGGCCAGTGACTTTGGCGCCAGCTCCCCCAGGATAATATGCAGGGCCGTGATGATAGAAAAGGCAATGGCAAAGGATACGGTGTGTATCATCGTTGCCGACAGGCCAAAGCCAGCCAGCACCGGCTCAAGCAAGCGGGCAATGGCTGGTTCACCAATCCAGCCGAGTCCCAATGAAGCCAGTGTGATCCCGAGCTGGCAGGCAGACAGATAAGCGTCGAGATTGTCTACAAGCCGTTTCGCATATTTGGCTCTCATATTTCCTTCCTGCAGGAGGGTATCAATCCGCGTGCTGCGCACTTTGACCATAGCGAATTCGGCGGCGACAAAAAAACCGTTCAGGACTACTAATAACAAAACTAAAAATACATTGCCGATGACAACTGCTGGGTTCAAATAAAATCCGATCTTCCCAGAAGCCGGGAAGAGCCGGTCCACCTCCTCTGATAATAAACAGATCTATAAAAAGTGTATCCCTTGTGCTGTGAAAATACACGGCCTGCTGTGATAAAGGCTTACTTTTGCCCGCGGATGTAAAAATTCAGAACCGAATTTTGGTTAATATTGACAAATATTGCATAATCAGTTAAGCTATTTACAAGCATTATGGATGGTCGAAAACAACGAAAGGCTATGTCCCTGTTGGCACGGGATATAGCCTTTCTTTGTTAAAAAATCAGAGGAGGATAGGTTATGGCAGTTCATCTCACCCTTGATAACGGCGAACTTGCAGACGCATACGAAGCAATTAGCAATTCCCAGTTTAATAGAGGCTGCACCCTGGCAGCAAGGCTCGCTATTAAGCCCGGGGCTGCGGTTCTGGATATCGGTTGCGGTACCGGTCGGCTGGGAAGGCATGTTATTTCGCGGCTTGGCCCGACCGGACGGTTTGTTGGAATTGATCCTTTGCCGGAACGGATTAAGATTGCCAATAATAAAAACGAATATGCCAATGCTGTCTTTCAGACAGGCAATGCGGAAGACCTCAGTCAATTTGCCGGGGGCAGCTTTGATGTAGTCTATTTAAATGCGGTATTCCATTGGGTATTGAATAAGGATCTGGCTTTACGGGAAATACAACGGGTGCTGAAACCGGGAGGGACTATTGGGATTACTACCGGCGCCGGGGAACTGAACATTGCTGCTGGGCTGCAACTGATTATTGATAATGTTCTCCGGCGAGAGCCATACAGGCAAATAGTGAACATTGAAGAGAGTACGCAAAACCAGCACGGTCTGACAACGACCCGGTTGCTGCAATTGCTGACAGCAGCCGGATTCAGGGTGCTTGGTGTGCAGATCGAGAACAGCAGTCAGATCTTTGAGAGCCCCCGGGAGATGACCCTATTTCAGGAAGCCAGCTGTTTCGGCAATTATTTGAATCATGTTCCATATTCCCTGCGGGATCAGGCTAAGAGTGATATTGAAGCAGAGCTGGAAAAATGCCGTACAGGCCCGGGAATCAGGTTCGATCATTACCATATATTTGCCTTGGCGGCAAAAGGAGAGTGATCACTGCCGCCCTGCTTATTCCCCGCATTCTCCCGGCCAGGGGCAGTCAATAAAATCTATATTGACAAATAATGTATTTAAGTGTATAGTGGCTATAAATACAAAGTCACAGAGCAGCGCTGACTGGTCAGAAACTAGAGGCTGTATCCATTTTATTGGATACAGCCTTTTTGCATGATAAGACGGCCAGCACTGCCCTGGAACACACAAATCTCATAAAGATGTCCCTTTTACAGGGGTTGATCAGTTATTGACTGAAGGCCACAGAAATAGCCGGCTATTTCTTGTGGCCTATATTTTTCCGGATAGCTTACGACTGACGGTGGCTATCTATTCTCAGGTACTGGCCGATTTTTAGTAGACTAGGAGGGGACAGCATGAGCGCATGGATTAACGAAGCAAAAACAAGGGTAATCGACGTGTCAGGTATTGCATTATTTTTTAGCTTATGGGAGATATTGCCACGTTTTGGAGTCATTGACGGACAATTTATACCGCCTCTGTCCGTGGTGTTGCTAACCTTATGGGCATTGGCAGCCGATGGAACGATATTTATACACATCGCGGCCAGCCTGCAGCGGACCCTAATTGGATTAGCACTGGCCACCGGTCTTGGCCTGCCCTGCGGTTTTCTGCTGGGAGGAGTTTATCCTAAACTGGCCAGGCAGTTGCGGCCTTTGCTGCGCATGCTGGGGCAGATTAACGGTTTCTCGCTGTTTCCTATCTTTATTTTGTTTTTTGGGATCGGTGAAGGGGCAAAAGTCAGCATAATTTTTTGGTCGAGCATTTGGCCTGTTTTATTCACTACGATTGCCGGCATTAAGCAGATTGATCCCTTATTGATAAAAAGTGCGCGATCTATGGGGGCCAGCCGGGCAATTATCTTTTGGAAGGTAATGTTGCCGGGAGCAGCGCCGGTTATTTTTACCGGGGTGCGCACTGGGGCAACTCATGCATTTCTCATGTTGATGGCGGCTGAGGTGATTGGTGCCAGTGCCGGATTAGGCTGGCTCATTCACAACTCAGCTATCAACGGTGTCATTCCGCGTCTCTTTGCCGGGGTTATCAGCATTGCTGTTCTCGGAACCGCAATAACCTATGCCTTGCATTATCTGGAAGAGCTTCTCATTGACTGGAAAACAGCTGCGAAAGAGAGGGTTAATTAATACAGATTTACCCTATCTGGCGGAAAGTGGAGGAGGGAACAATATGGAAGCAACACTAAAGAAAGCGGCTACAAAAAGTAAAGAGGGAGGTGAGCGGGGAAACGGACTGCCATGGGTTCAGACTTTGATTTTTGACAATCTGTCTATTATTGCTTTCCTAATTATATGGGAAGTAGCCCCCAGGATCGGATTGGTACCGCAAACTTTTATTTCGCCGCCTACCATAGTATTAAATACACTATGGGATTTGGTGGCCGAAGGTATCCTGATCATACATATAAAGGCCAGTCTGCTGCGGGCGCTGTTTGGTTTTGTACTGGCAGCTGTCATCGGTATTCCGCTGGGTTTCTTTTTGGGAGGCTGGTTCCGGTTATTTGAGCGTATCGTAACACCTGTAATGCGATTATTGGCTGAGGTAAATCCCTTTTCGTTATTCCCGGTATTTATTTTGCTATTTGGCATTGGTGAGGTATCTAAGGTTTCGATGATTTTTTGGGTATGCTTGTGGCCAATTCTGCTTAACACAATTACCGGTGTAAAGAATGTGGATGAATTGCTGGTCAAATCTGCCCGTTCCATGGGGGTGACGGCTGGCAACATGTTTTTTAAGGTGGTGCTGCCGGCCGCATCCCCCGGCATTTTTCACGGTTTGAAAACAAGCTGCAATACTGCGTTTTTTATGCTGATTGCCGCTGAGATGATTGGTGCGAGCAGCGGTCTGGGCTGGCTGGTGTTCAATGCCCAGAACAATTATCAAATCCCGAAGTTGTTTGCAACAACAGTTACGATATCTGTACTTGGTCTTTCCCTTAATTATTTGTTTACCCAACTAGAACAGAAAATCCTTATTTGGAAAGAAAATCCACCGGAATACTGATGTTACTCAAATTAACCAAGGGCAAACGTAAAGGAGGTTACACAGTATGGCAAATAGGAAAACAGTAAAACTCGTATTAACCGGTATTGTTGCCGTAGCAGCAGCAGGTGCAATTGCTTATGGTGCTTATCTGGGCAATCATTCCGCCGCCGCCGGCGGGCATGGGGCTAAGGCCGCTGGTGATGACGGCCTGATTCCCATCCGGACAATATCACAGACAGCCTGCGGCTCAACCCCCTGGATAGTAACCGATCAGCTAGGTTTTTTCAAAGAAGAAGGGCTTAAGGTAGTTTATACAGGGGATACGCAGCCTAACCAAATTATTCCGTCTGTTCTAAATGGCAATAATGACGTCAGCGGTGCCCATCCTAATCAACTGGCAGTTGCTATTGCCGGTGGGGCCAAGATCAAAGGGGTGGTAAAATCCGGTATTGATCCCTTGCCGGAGCAAGATCCCAAACTGCGTCACATGAATTGGTACATCAATCCTAACGTCACTCCGGATATTAAGAATTTTGCCGACCTGAACAAACTGGAAGGCCGGCTTAAATTCTCCATTATTACCAATAACCAGTGCTCCGACTTTTTGGCTAATAATATTGCCGACCGTAATGGAGTTGCCCGGAACAAATTTGAGTGGGTAACTATGCCGGACGTGCAGGCTGTACAGGCGTTGAAGCAAGGTCTGGTCGTTGTGTCGGGCGTGCATCCGCCGTTCTATAAATTGATGGAGGATGCCGGCATGGTAAAGATCGCTGATAGCCTGGATGCTGGTTTTGGTCAGGGCGGCGGCGTCGGTTACTATTACTTTACCACTGATTTTATTGAGCAAAACCCTGAGACTGTCCGGAAATTCGCACGGGCAATACTGAAAGGCCAAAGGTGGGCCAATGAACATCCTGAGGAAGCCCGGAAAATGACCGAAGATTGGATCAAAGTACCGGTAAGTGCCACCCATTATTATGCAGCCGATGCGGATATCAGCCCGGAAATGGTTAAACCCTGGATCGAAGACCTGGAATCTGCCGGTGTAATCCCTAAAGGGAAGGTTACCGTACAAGATTTGCTTGATCTTAAAGTGGTTTATGGTAAGTAATGCAATATAAATTGTGCTCAGAAGACCATGGTTACGAGAAAATGCTGGAATACCAGCTGTTCAGCTGGTATTCCAGGGATTTTCGGATATAGTTCTTAGGCAAGCCGGAGGATGTGATGCGAGAGGCTAAAGAATGTCTGCGCAAAGCATATGACAATCCCAGAGGTTACGTCCTGGCACTGGTTGGGGTTCGCCGATGAAAGCTCCGGTAGAGAATATTCATACCTTGTTCCAGGCCGCCAGGGAATTTGGCCGGTAGCCAATTGATCCCGGAAAATTGAACTGGCTTAGTTTATGATTGCGGCCAATTATTGCCCAGGAAATCTATGAGCGTGCATAGCAAAAATAAGGATGCGGTAGGGTGTTAGAAAATAATTAGCAATAAACTACCTGTAGTATAAGCGGGCTGATATGAGTACATGTTTTTGATAAAATGATGGCATATAATGTTAAATACCTCAGATGAGGTATTTACATGGTAGCCGTACTGAGATATTATGGAAAAAGAAACGATGTCTCTGCATTATTTAAAGCATTTTCTTATCTTTAGCTGTGTCTTTAAGACACTGAGGAATAAATCCCTTTATTTAATGGGAGCGTTCAGATGTTGATTGTATGCAGTGCAGCCTAGCGGAGCAGGCAAAAGGGGATGAACTTTATGAAGCAGTTAATCAGCCTGGCTGACTGCAGGCCGGCACCTGGCACCCGGTCAGCTTGGCTGCAGTCCTTGCTGGCACGCCGCCGGCTTGACGGTATTGAAATACAGCTTGGTACCGCCTGGCAGGCCGGTGTATTGCCACCGCCATGGGTTTACGGCGCTGCTCTTTCGCTGGGGGAATGCTGGCTGGATTTTTGGCGGCAGAATCAGCAGGCGCTGCTGGATCGGCTGGGCAGTGCAGAAAAAATCAAAGCCTGTTATGGCGGTTTAACGCGTGATGAATGGCTGGAAGGCTGCCGGCAGCAAATTGATGCTGCCCGGATGGCAGGTGCCAGGTATCTGGTTTTTCCTGTCGGTGAGATCAAGCCCTGGGAGGCTTATACCTGGCAATTTGGTGCCACCGATGACGAAGTAGTCACTGCTGCCGTTGAAGTTATCAATGAGCTTGTGCCGTATATCCCCGACCATATGGCACTTTTTTTCGAAAATCAGTGGTATCCGGGTTTGCGGCTGCTGGATAAAGTCTCAGCCCTCAGACTGATACGGGGCGTCCGGCACCCGAATAGTGGCATCATGCTGAATACAGGCCATCTTTTAAATACCAATCACCACCTGAAAACGGAAGTCGAGGGAGTGGAGTATATTCTGGCTGTACTGCGTAAACTGAGGCTGTACCGGGGGGATATCCGGGGCGTGCGCTTAAACTGCTCATTGTCAGGGGAATACGTGCTGCGCCGGCAAAGACAGGCTGCAGCCGGGACGCTAAGGATGGAGGAATGGCCGGAGCACCGGCTGCGTATTGACGATCAGCAGCCTTTCCGGGTACCGGCGGCCAAGCGGATTATCTATGAAGTAAGACCAGAGGTGCTGGTGCATCACTTCCAGTCAGAGACGGTAACTGATAACTGGGAACGGAAAATCCAGCGCCAGCAGGAATCTCTGCTGCGGCCAGCTGAGCGGCGCCAGCAGCTTGAAAAGCCTATCCGGGCTGTGAATAGGAAACCAGAACGGTAATCTAAGACAGCGGGCGCGGGATGTTGGATATCTTCCTGAAAAACTAAAAAAGGCTTAGCTTGCCATACAGAACAAGGGCACTTTACGTTTAGTAAAGTGCCCTTGTTTTTGATGCCGCCGGTATTTTAGCGAACTATTTCAGTTTGCCGCCTTCGACAACAATGTCTTCCGGGTTAATCGAATCACCATAAACTGGTTTTAAGGTTGCCTCATAAGCCTTGTGGATGAAGTTTTCTTTGCCAAGGGTTTCTAACTCCTGGTTGATCCAGTTGAGCAGCTCTTTGTTGCCTTGTTTAACTGCCGGGGCAATGGTGTCAAGACTGCCTAACGTGGAGATACCGACAGTAAAACCGGCATTTTCTTTGGCCCAGGCAAACAGCAGGGTGTTGTCCTGGGAAAGAGCCACGCCGCGTTTGTCTTTTAACGCCTCAAAGGCCTGCGTGATCTGGTCGAATTTTAACAACTCAACCTCAGGATGGTTTTTGGTGAAATAGGTTTCCGCCGTCGTCCCTTTGATAATAATCAGCTTTTTGCCTTTTAACTGGTCAACAGAGGTAATAGGGGCACCCTGGGGTGAAACGACACCCAGTGAAACCTTCATGTACGGATTAGCGAAATCAACCTTTTGCTTTCTTTCTTCCGTGACAGTAAAGTTAGCCAACACAATGTCCACTTTGTTTGTTTGCAGATATTCGACGCGGCTGGCCGGTTCCAGCAGGACAAATTCTATTTTTGACTCATCACCTAAGAGGTCTTTGGCCAGTCTTTTGGCAATATACACATCAAATCCCTGGTTCTTGCCATTGGCATCAATAAAGCCGAACGGCGGCTTGTCGCCGAAGATGCCTATTCTAACAGTGCCCCGTTTTTTTATCTCTTCAACAGTACTTTTGGCCGCTCCTTCCTGTTTCCCGTCTGTTTTCGTAGTTGCGGTTGAGCCGCAGCCGGCCAACACTCCTACCAAGAGTAGAGCACTGAAAATCAACGCCAGAATCTTTTTGCCATTCATAATCCCTCATCCTTTCGCTTAGCCAATTTAGTATTGGAATATATTTAAAAATTGCTGAGCCCGCTCTGTCCTGGGGTTGGAAAAAAACTCAGCCGGTGTGGCTGTTTCGCAGATCCTGCCGGCATCGATAAAGACGATGCGGTCGGCAACCGCCCTGGCGAACCCCATTTCATGGGTCACAATTACCATTGTCATCCCCTGTTTAGCAAGGCCTAAGATCACATCCAGCACCTCCCGCACCATTTCCGGGTCAAGCGCGGCGGTAACCTCGTCAAACAGCATAATCTCCGGGTTCATGCATAAAGCGCGGACAATAGCGATGCGCTGTTTTTGCCCGCCGGACAGCTGGCGGGGGTAGGCATGCTGCCGGTCAAGCAGACCGACCCTGGCCAGCAGCTGTTCAGCCTGTTCGGATGCCTCCTGTTTGTCCCGCCCTTGCACTTTCAGGGGACCAAGCAGAATATTTTCCGTAACCGTCATATGGGGGAAGAGGTCATAGTTCTGAAAGACCATGCCTACCTGCTGGCGGATTTTCTGCCAATCGCCATTTTTGCCGCTAATGTCTTTGCCTGCTAAGGCAATCTCACCTCCCTGAATTGCTTCCAGGCCGTTCAGGCAGCGGAGCAGCGTACTTTTCCCACAGCCTGACGGACCCAGGATTACAACCACTTCGCCTTTATGGATAGTCAGGTTGATATCGTCCAACACCGTTTTCTGGTCAAATTCCTTGTGCAATGCTTTTATTTCCAGCAATATCTGGTTTGTCGCGGTCATGATGATGACCCCTCCCTAACTTTCCCACTTGGTTTCTAATTTCTTGGACAGCTTGGATAGTGGATAACAAATGATGAAATATAACACGAATATCAGACCATAGACCCAAAAGGAGGCGGTCGGTTCTTTTAACAGTGATCGTTCAATGATTTGCTGGCCAACCTTCACTACATCAATAACACCGATCAAAACAACCAGCGAGGTGGTTTTAATCATTCTGGTGGCAAGATTCATAGCCCCTGGCAACAGGCGCCTTATCGCCTGGGGGATGAGTACATAGCGGTACAGGCCCCAAAAGCTAAGCCCGAGTGCTTTACCTGATTCCATTTGATGTTTGGGCAATGATTCCAGGGCTCCGCGGACAATATCGCTCATTTCTGCGGCTCCCCACAGGCTGAAGACAAGAACCGCTACAAGTTCACCCTCTAAATGGACATTAAACAGGCCGGGCACACCAAAATAGACAATGAACAGCCAAACCAGTATGGGAATAATCCGGAAACATTCCAGGTATAAGCGGCACAGCAAGCGGATAATCCGGGATTTGGCTGTGCTGATCAAACCCAGAGCAATGCCCAGTAATGAACCGATAAAAATCGCCAGGAAGGCAATGCGCGCCGTGATCAATAAACCGCCCAATAACCGCTGCAGGTTGATGCCTTCAGTAAGCACGTTAATTCCCGAATTCAGCATACCGCACCTTCCTTTCCAGCCAGCTCAAAAACAGTGACAGAGGCAACAGCATCAGCAGATAGGCGACAACCAGCATTAATAGTGATTCAAAGGTTTGATAGTACATACCAATTAAGTCCTGGGTAACATGCATCAGTTCGGGGATGGCGATGGCACCGACAATGGAGGTTTCTTTCAGTAAGAAGATGCAATTAGCCCCCAGGGACGGCAAGGTTACTGACAAGGCCTGCGGCAAAACCACATAGCGGACCAACTGCCGGTCAGACAAACCAATGCTCAGGCCTGATTCAATCTGGGATTTGCTGACAGACTGGATACCGGCCCGGAAGGCCTCAGCCATATAGCTGCCGCCCAAAAAGGCCAGGCCGATGATGGCGCAGGCGTGTTCGCTCAGCGTCAAGCCCAATTTGGTCAATCCGTAATACAAGAAAAACAGCTGAATCAGGAGCGGTGTATTGCGGGAAAGCTCTATATAAGCTTGTACCAGGTGGTTCAAGCCTGCAGTCTTATGGTATAGAACAAGGCTGCATATCAGCCCGATGAGTAAGGAGGCCCCAATACCCAGTACGGCAAGCTTTAATGTCAGCCAAGCCGCTTTTTCGTATAAGGGTAAGGCCATCATGATAAATTCCCAGTTAATAGTCACAAACGTATCACTCTTTTCTGACAAATCAATTCGGCAAACAAAAAAGGCCAAGTCTCTTATTATGAGAACTTTGGCCTTCAGTTTTCTGATCAGCACACAATATGTAATTTTATTTGAGTATACATGATTAAAAAGTACGTGTCAAGAGGATTAAAGTGCAATTTGTTTTTAAATGAAATAAACAAATTCATATTTGACATTATTTAGCAATGTATGCTAATATATGTCCTATCAATACATTTTCTTTACTTGACCTATCTGTTTGCACAAAAACTCTATATAGTAAAGGCTCATCAGAAAACTGAAGGCTAAAGTCATCTCCAGGATGGCTTTAGTCTTTTTTGGTCTACAGAACTAATCGATACATTCTGTAGGCGTAAGAACGACTAACACCCTAAAGGGCACAGAGGCTTTTGCCGTCGTCTTCGAGGGCTTGGACAAGCCAAATCTTATCTTATTGCAGGTTTGAAGCTAAGAATTGACCGGCTGCAGGCAAGGCCATAACAAGACAATAAGGAGGACAGAAGATGAGAATGTTTGTGCAAGTACAGAAGAGGCTTACGTTTTTTAATGAGGCGGGGATTAAGCTAAAATTGATCTTATTTGCGGCAGCGCTTACCCTGATTACTGTAACCGCCACGCTGGTGCCGGCTTTATATCTATTTGACGAATATAATAATGAGATTGCGGCCGAGCAGGTGCGTGAGGGTATGAAAGGGCTCACGCTTACCCTTAAGGATTATCAAAAAAATGCCTTAAACTTCGGCGCTGTTATGGCCAGCCATCCGGGAGTGGTCAAAGCCATTAAAGACAAAGATGCGGTTTCGGTTTTAGAACAGCTGGGACCACTGCTTACCCGGGCTAATATTGACTTTGCCACAATAACCGATGAGACCGGCACCGTTATTGTTCGTACCCATGAACAAAAGAAAGGGGATAATGTAGCCAATCAGGAAAATGTGAAAACAGCTTTGCGAGGCACGGCCTTTGCCGCTATTGAATCCGGTACGGTTGTGAAGTTTTCAGCCCGGGCCGGGACGCCGGTAAAAGATGAAGACGGCCGGATTGTAGGTGTAATCTCAGCCGGGTATTATATCAGTGATGACCGTGTTGTTGACAGGATTAAAGATACCTTTAGCACAGATGTTACCTTATTTCTGGGGGATACCCGGGTAGCGACAACCATTATAAAAGATGGACAACGGGTGATAGGTACCACCTTGCAGTCCGATATTGCCGCACAGGTGCTTACTGCGGGACAGGACTATATTGGTAAGGCCGAAGTAGCCGGCAGCCAATATATTACTGCTTATACACCGCTGCCGGGTCCGGGAGATAAGCCCATCGGCGTATTGTTTGTCGGTAAGAATATTGAAACCCTTAACGCCGCGCGAAATAAGGTGGCAGTTATTGTTGGTGCTATTGCTTTTGCAGTCATGCTGACGGTGATTATCCTGGCCATTATTACCGCCAATAAATTGACCAGCCCGATCCGTAACCTGGTGACAGCAGTAGGCTGGGTTGCTGGTGGTGATTTAACGAAACCGGTGGCAGTGACTGGCACTGATGAGGTGGGCAAGCTGGCAACCGGCTTTAACAAAATGATTGAGCAATTGAAAAAACTGCTGATAAATGTTAATTCCTCAGCCGGGACGCTGACTTTGTCGGCGCAAGCGCTTACCGCCGGGGGCGAGCAGTCGGCTCAGGCAATTAATCAGGTAGCGGCGATGATCAGCAATATAGCCCAGGGGGCTGAAGCGCAGCGTTCCTCAATCGAAGAAACCTCCGGTGCTATCGAACAAATTGCCGCCGGCCTGGAGAAAGTGGCCGGCAACGCCCAACTCGCAGCGGCGACGGTCACCGCGACCACTAGTGCCTCCGGTCAGGGCAGCCAAGTCATTGACAAGGCTCTTGGGCAGATGCAGGCTATTAAAACCGCAGTTGCAGATTCTGCCCGGGGGGTGGCAAAACTAGGTGCAAGGTCTACGGAGATTGGCAGCATCATCGGTACCATCGCCGGCATTGCCGGCCAGACAAACCTGCTCGCCCTGAATGCGGCCATTGAGGCCGCCAGAGCCGGTGAACAGGGCCGGGGTTTTGCCGTCGTCGCCGAGGAGGTTCGCAAGCTTGCCGAACAGTCTCAGCAAGCGGCTAAGCAGATTGCTGACTTAATTGGTGAGATCCAGCAGGATACAGCTCAGGCTGTGTCGGCTATGAATAACACTACCCATGAAGTTAACGGCGGTGCAGAGATTGTTGCTTCCGCCGGCAAGGCGTTTACAGATATTTCGGCATTAATTGGGGAAGTAGATCAGCAGGTGCAGCAAATTGCCGCAGTCAGTCAGCAAATGGCAGGCGGCAGCCAGCAAATAGTGGTGGCCATCAATACGATAAATGCAGTAAGTGCCGCTGCCGCCGGGCAGACTCAGAATGTCTCGGCGGCAACAGAAGAACAATCGGCCTTTATGGAGGAACTGGCAGTATCCAGTCAGACCCTGACGACGATGGCGCAGGAACTGCAGCAGGCAGTCAATGAGTTCAGGATATGAGTAACTGTAAACAATACTGCAATACTGATGACTGGTAAAGAATGTTGATTTCATTTATACAGAATTGAACTTTTGCCCAGGAAGGCGGTATAATAATAACGGTATATAACAAAGAAACCCGGCACCTTTTAGTCTAAGCAGATAGTTGAAGTTAGGTGTAATAGAAGGAGTGTACGAATTATGTATATGACACATCTGGAATGTCCCAAATGCAGCGCCAAACACACGCCGCACAGACTTACCCAGTTATGTCCCGAATGTGGGGCGCCGCTGTTAGTCAGGTATGATTTAGCGAAAGTAAAAGCTAATTTTAGAAAAGAAGATCTGCTGAAACGTAAACCTGACTTGTGGCGTTACCGTGAATTACTGCCGCTTGTTGATGAAGCAAACAAAATCAGCCTGGGCGAAGGCCTGACACCCTTGCTGTCACTGTCCAAGCTGGGCCGGCAGCTGAATATTGAGTTGTACTTAAAAGATGAGGGGATTATTCCCAGCGGTACCTTTAAAGCCCGCGGTGCCGCCGTCGGGGTTTCCCGCGCTAAAGAACTGGGGGTAACCTCCCTGGCGATGCCGACAAACGGCAATGCCGGCGCCGCCTGGGCTATCTATGCTGCCAAAGCGGGTATTGACGCTTATATTGTCATGCCTGTTGACGCCCCGGCCATTACCCGGAATGAATGCGCCATCGCCGGTGCAAAGCTGTTCCTGGTCAAGGGTTTGATCAGCGATGCCGGCAAAATTGTCGGCCGGGCGGTCGCTAAGCTAGGCTGCATGGATGCCTCTACCCTCAAAGAGCCTTACCGGATTGAGGGAAAAAAGACCATGGGCCTGGAAATTGCCGAACAATTGGACTGGGAAGTGCCTGATGTAATTTTGTACCCTACCGGCGGCGGCGTGGGCCTGATCGGTATCTATAAAGCTTTCCGCGAGCTCCAGGAAATCGGCTGGATTGGGGACAAGCTGCCCCGGCTGGTTGCCGTCCAGGCTGAAGGCTGCGCCCCGATTGTCAAAGCCTGGGAAGAGAAGAAAGCGGCATCAGAGTTCTGGGAGCAGGCCTCCACGATAGCTTTCGGCATCACCGTCCCCAAGGCCCTGGGCGATTTCCTGGTGCTTGACGCCCTTTATCAAACCGATGGCTGCGCCGTCGCCGTTTCGGATGAGGAGATACTCAATGATCAGGCCGAACTGGCATCGGTAGAAGGAACCTTTGTCTGCCCTGAGGGGGCGGCAAATTATACGGCTGCCAAGAAGCTGTGTGCAAGCGGCTGGATCAAGCCTAATGAAAAGGTTGTTATGCTGAATACCGGCGCCGGGATAAAGTATCCGGACACGGTACAGGTCATTGTTCCTGTTCTCCAGCCAACAGAGGATATCCCCGTGTAGCCATTGAGACACCAGGATGGTGGTTCTGGCCAGCCATATTGGCAATTAACTCCTGCATAGAATATAGTATCATAGCCTAAATATAAGAAACCTCGCACTTTACATTGCGAGGTTTTTTCTATTACATTAAATTTTTATTTAACTGCCTTTAATTTGTCTACTTCAACTTCCTGCCGGAAGAGCCGGTCATTCAGTACCCGGAACTGGGCCGACAGGTCGGAAACATCTTCTTTGGTGGCCGCTTTACCAGTCAATACAGCCAGGTTGTGCCCGAGATGATGCAGTTGGGCATTGACCTCTTCCGAGTTATGCCGGAGAGCATGGACAATGCTGCTGATCTCTATTTGCTGACGTTCACTGGCCATATCGGCCTTAATGGTGGTCAGTTCAGCCTGGAGTTGCTGGTGGCCGTTTTCCACGCGGTCAAGACGCTGGGCAATCTGCTGCTGGCCGTCTTCCATGCGGTTAAGACGCTGGGCAATCTGATGCTGGCCGTCTTCCACGCGGTCAAGACGCTGGGTAATCTGCTGCTGGCCGGAATTTAAATTCTGCATTCCATCTTTTAAGTTTTTAATTTCGCCAAGTATCTGTTTTAATAATTCCTCTTCCATAACGACACCTGCCTTTAGGGTTATTATACTTGTAGGATCCAGGGCTGACAAGCAGAAAATATTATTTGGGGAGTAGCAGTGGAGACGTCAGGTTGTGCGAAAAATCTGTGTCGGTTGAGATACGAACAGCCGGCTGCTGGCGGCGATCTATGTTTTAGCCTAGTATGGAATAATTAACAAATCCAGTGGGCTATTTTGTTCTTCTGTAATTTCAGCCTAGCGCTGCTGCAGGAAGGTCATAATCTCCAGGTGGATATGGCTGCAGTCCCGCAGGCCCTGCTTGTAGGCGATTTCCGCCGACTGGCCTGACTCCAGGGCGGTGAAGGACTCGTAATCCATGACCAGCTCCAGCAATTCCGGATATTGGCCCTCCAGTTCCCTGGCCAGGGTCAGCAGTCGGTCCAGGATGGCGCCGGCCTTGCTGATTGTCTTGCTGTAACCGGCATCGTTGGTGCCGGCCAGTTTGAGGATATTGTCCACCCGGACAAAGATATACTCATTAAAGGCCTCGCTTAAGATGCCTTGCAGCATCAGCCGGTCCTCCGGCCCAGTCCCGGGCGGCTGCGGCTCCTTGTCCCGCTCTCCTGACAGAAAGGAAACCACACCCGGGCCAAAAGCGGCGCCGGCGGCCGTTGACTGATCAGACATACATATACCCCCTATATTCAGGCTGCGGCCGATAGGGCCGTCAGCTTTTTACAGGGGGAAATTAAAAAGAACGCAGGCAAAGGTTTTATCCCCTACACATGCGTTCTGTTGCGATCTCTGTTACATACCCAGCGCTAAAAAGCCGGCATACCCGGCTAAACAACAAAGGGCCACAAACCGGTCATCCCTGTTTGTCCCGCTGCTGCTTATTAGCTGCTGAGGATAAATCGAATCATTTGCTGCGTCCGGTCGCACTCCCAGCCCGGCGGCACCAGCGGCAACGGCTATTAACCCGCGCTCCCCCCGCTTGTGTGGCGGCCGAAGAGCGGTGTATAATAGAAATGTCGTCGTGGACAGCTTGGCTGTTACGTGTAGGTGTTTGGGCACCTTGCGCGGGCCTGGAAGTGCTTCCGACACTTTCAGGTCACGGCGACTTTTTAATTTCCACCCATTTTTAATTATAGCCCTTTTCAAGTGAATTGCAAGTAAAGCCGGACAGGCAAACCCGGATTTTTTTCTGGTCAGTTGCATATAGTTAATTCTGTTGGTATAATATAAGAAAAGGACTGACGTGTTACAAGCACGCCAGCCCGGCAGGTTGTCTAACCGAACGGTTAGCCCTCAGTTACGGAGTTAAAGAATAATCGCCGCTATTGAGCCAGGGGCGATTATTTCTTTTTTACGACTAATACCATGAGCGTGGCAAATGCTATAGCAAATGTCAGAGCTTCATAAGTAGTCATAAATACCACCCCCTTTCTAAAAGGGTGTGGCCAACCGCTCCCAAGACAGCGTGTTACGCCTATTATAGCATATTCTTCCATAAAAGTGAGTGCTTCACCTTTTGTTTGAACGTTCGTATACGCCTTCCGGCCGGCATGGTACGCTTCCTGTAATAGTATGATAGTGGCGAAGGGACTATACTCAGGCAAGAAAACAGCGACCAGTATAAAACATATTCCCTGTCCCTGTGTTTTCCCTAATATAAGAAAAGGACTGACGTGCTCGACACACGTCAGCCCCACAGGCTGTCTAACCGGGAAAACGGTTAGCCCAAACGTGTTATGGAAATAATCGCCGCTATTTGGAGACAGGGGCGATTATTTCTTTTGAGTAAAGTGAGACGTGACGCAGGGATTGTCACAGTAAGTGTGATGAATCCCGCGAATTAGAGAAGCTGGTTTGTCTGCTTTAATTCAATTTTAGGTCCGGTCGGCATGGTACGCTTCCTGCAACAGTATGATAGCGGCGAAGGGGACTATATCCACGAAAGAAAACAGCCACCAGTCAAAACGATTGATGATATCTTGATTGAACGGCAAAAATACAATACACCTAAAGAATGATGTGCAAAAGAGCAGTCTTTGAATGAATTGCTCTTTTTTAGTCTGTCGTGAGGGCAATGAGGGCAGACCTCATTGCCTTTTCTAGCACCGTTTGACCCGATACGGATAACCGTACCACCTTTGATGGCGAAAAGTAGTCGAAGTTCCTGCGAATAATGGTGGTATTTGCAGGAACTTTTGTATTTGCATGGAAATTTCTATATAAGTATACTGACATATCTGTGCGAATCCGCGCGGTATTGAAGAGACGTGAAATAAGTTCTGGAAATCTTCATTGACAAGGTATATATGATCTGAAGGACTTAAAAATTTTTCTTAATACAAATTTTAGGATTTGATTTCGGCGAGGGGGTGATCCACTTGACTACACAGACAATGATTGGTGTTGACCTTTTTTCTGGTGCAGGGGGAATGTCTCTTGGTGCTGAGTCTGCCGGAATAATTGTGAAGCACTCGATAGAATTAGATAAATATGCCGCAGAAACATATAAAGCGAATCACCCTAACACGAATGTAATTAACAAAGACATACGAGAGATTACAGAAATACCTATCGATATTTCTGGATATGAGATAGTACTTTTTGGTGGTGCTCCCTGCCAAGGCTTCTCAACATCTAATAGACGTACCAACAATCGCGAAAATAAAAGTAATTGGTTATACAAGGAATTCGTTCGTATTTTAAGGCTCCTAACTCCCAAATGGGTCGTGTTCGAGAATGTTACGGGTATGATTGAAATGGAGTCAGGGGCTTTCTTTAAGGAAATACTCGCCGATTTTAATGCCGCTGGTTATGAGTGTTCTCATGCGGTTCTTAAAGCCTCTGATTTTGGAGTGCCGCAAAAAAGGAGCCGATTGTTCATTGTGGGATCAAGGGCTGGAAAAAAGGTTAATCTTGGGCCTACAAAAGTTGCCCCAATGGTCACAGTGCGTGACGCGTTTTCTGATTTACCTCGTCTTTGCAATGGTTCTAATATCGATATTTTACCATATGCGCAGGATAGTGATAACAGCTATGCTGAGCTCATGAGGAATGGCTTAACCGAGTGCTCTGGGCATTTAGTATCTCGAAATGCTGATTATATCTTGGAAAGATATCAATATATAAAACAAGGGGGAAATTGGACTTCGATTCCACCAGCACTTATGGGTAATTATGCTGATACATCACGTTGCCATACAGGAATTTATCATAGGTTATGCGAGGATGATGTCTCGGTCGTGATAGGGAACTATCGAAAAAACATGCTGATTCATCCAAAGTGCAATCGTGGGCTATCCGTGCGCGAGGCGGCTCGATTGCAATCTTTCCCTGACAGCTACGTGTTTAAAGGCAGTATAGGTTATCAGCAGCAACAGGTTGGAAATGCTGTTCCGCCCTTATTGGCAAAGCATGTATTCCAAACTATCGTAAATGATTTTTGAGGTGCGAGCAATGAATTATTTCAATCCGGAAGATAAACTTAAATACGAATTAGAGCAGCGATGGCATAAGAAATTGGCTGATCAATTCCCTCAAACAAAGCGGGACTTGATTGAAGAGTTCCGTTACATAGAGAATTTTCTTAACAAGAATAAACATCCTGTTGTGACATTAGGAGCAGCTATCGCGGGGGATGGTTTATTAACCGATCATGGAGTCGAACATGTTCAAATGGTTATGAAAAAAGCTGCCGATATTCTTGGAGCAAAAGTCGCTGAACTAAAGGGTTATGAAATCTTTCTATTGCTTCTTGCCATTCATTTTCATGATGTTGGTAATATTTATGGCCGCGAAGATCATGAGCAAGAAATTGGTAGAGCGATTGATGAATTAGGTAAAAGTGTCCCGCTTGATGGTATTGAGCAAAGATATGTTGTCGATATCGCCACGTCTCACGGCGGGTATTCCGATAAAATCACAAAAGATAAAGATACTCTTCGTCATTTAGAGATAAAAGGATTTTGTAATGGTCTGTCAATAAGACCTACTTTGATTGCTGCTGTATTGCGGTTTGCTGATGAACTAGCGGATGATATAAGCCGTTGCTTTGGTATTAGTATACCGAAACAAAATGAGGTGTTTCACGCATATTCAGCTTCGCTCGAACCAATTTGCATTGAGGGAGAAACTATATCGTTTCGTTACCATATATCATATGAGCATACGCAAAAACAACTTGGCAAGGGAGATAAAACAATTTTTCTTTATGATGAAATAAAAATACGACTTGCCAAATGTATGAGAGAATTGGAATACTGCCGAAAATATGCCGGGGATTACATTGGTATAACAACCATCAATGTAATAATTTGTGTTATGGGTAAAGGCAGTAATCGAAAATGTGCCCATGAACAGACATTTCGGCTAAGGCTGCTTGGTTATCCTGAGCCAGGTTGCACAAAGTTTGAAGACTTTCTTGAAAGCAATCGTGTAGATAACTTTTCTACGGGCACGGAGTTGAAAAATGCAATGTCTGGAGGGGTCGATGCATGAGCAAAAATCCGTTTGAAATCATAAGTCCTGAAGATTTAACAGCAGAACGAGCGGATCAACTCTTTGTGGAGATGTATTCAGATTACCCGGAAATCACGCGTGAAGGGAACATTCTCATAACGGGTGCGCGTGGTTGTGGAAAAAGCATGCTTATTCGCTGTTCTTTACCGGATGTTCTTATGATTAGAGAAGGAAAACGTTTCAGCGAGCTTTCCTTTATAGCATTATGTGTGCCAATAAAGAAAACAAGTTTAAACTTACAAGAATTGCGTAAACTTGATGATAAGCATGCGCCATATATGCTAAATGAACATTTTATGTCAGTTCACATTGTCATGCATATGCTTCATAATCTTTCGGTTATCCCATTTGATGAAGAATGCTACAACCGCAAAGCATATGAGGAGTTTTATCAAAATTGCTATTTGCGATATTTGAGAGCTGCCGGATGCAAAGATGAAATTGATGTAGATTTTACATCAGCAAAGACTTTCTTCAATTCTTTGCATGAACATATGTTTCTAATGGTTTGTGATTTTATCCCATATTTAATGCGGTTGTTTAATACAAATAGTGTCGATTATTCATATTCTTTGCCCTTGTTGTCTTTCACTCGATTTATCGTTCCCGTGTTTAAGAAACTTAGTACTTTGCCTGGATTTCCCCAAAATAAGCCGCTGTTTATTTTTATAGATGACGCTGATAACTTGAGTAGAATTCAGACTGAGATTCTGAATTCTTGGCTTGCCTGTAGAACACAGCCTACGATTAGTCTGAAAGTGTCATCGCAAATTGGTTTATATAAGACTTTCTTGACGAGTGCGGGTATATTGGTTGAATCACCGCATGATTATCAAGATGTAAATATCTCATATCTGTACACAACAAAAACAGCAGATTTTCATAAAAAGGCAATCGATATATTGCGTAGAAGACTTAAAATATCAGAAATAGAGGCTGACCCGAATGACTTTTTTCCAACTGATAGCAATCAGGAACAAAAAATAAAGGAAGAGGAAAAGAAAATTCGTCAGGCTTATCCTGAATCAGGTAGAGGTTACAGAGAGAGTGATGATGTTAGGCGTTATGCAATTCCGAATTTTATCCGCGACCTTGGAGGAACTCGAAAATCACGCATGACGTACAAGTATGCGGGGTTGGATAATGTCATTCATCTTTCGTCGGGTATTATTCGCTATTTATTAGATGCTGTTGCTAAAATGTATGATAAGGCAGCCAATACCTATGAGGAGGGGTGTGTTGATTTTATTAGTCCCTCAATTCAAGATGAAGTAATGAGAGCCAAGGCGGATTTTTATCTTTTTAATGAACTTAGAAAAAGTGAACGGATAAACGATGATGATTTACCTATTGCAATAACTGACTCTCCGTACTACAGCACAGATAAACTCGGAAACTTAATCAATGCGATGGGCAAGACATTTCATGAAATTCTTATATCCGATAGATCAGAAAGAAAAGTATTCTCAATAGCGCTTTCTAATCAACCAGATCTCGAATTAAAAAGTGTCTTTAACCTTGGAGTGAGGCTCGGTTTTTTGCATGAATCACAAATAGGTAATAAGGATGGAAATGGGCGAACTCCGTTGTATGTGCTCAATAGATGTTTCGCGCCAATATTTACACTTGATCCGACTGGCTTCCAGGGGTATTTGTTTATGACTAATGCGGATTTGAAACGGGCTATTAGTAATGGAAAACAATTGAGAGAAATACCTGCGAAAGGCACCGACGAGGAAAACGGAATTATGCAACTGACACTCGCTGATTTTTGGGAGGAGTAATCGATGGAAGGCATAAATAAAATAGCAAAGTTTCAGATCAACGAATTTCTTCCATCACAATGTGCGTTTATTTGTTTCGCAAGTTTTGAGAAACGAAGTGTCTCTATCCCATTATCCCTAAAAGCTGACGAAATTGGTGAAACTATCATATTGAGAAATACTAGTGTAAACTCCGGTATGGAAAACCAGGAAAATATAGATGCTATATGCAAGCAATTACAGAAAAACCAAATAAAAGAAATAAATATTGAAGACCCGGTTAGTATTGCTGATGGGATGACAGACATTGTAAGAATGTTAATCAATAAAGGTATACATTCCATTGTCGTTGATATTTCCACATTTACGCATGAAGCTTTGTTAATACTTCTCCGACTGTTATATGATAATAAGCAGAAATTCGAATCTGTTCTATGTTTATATAATGGTGCTTCGAAGTATTCCGGTGGTGATTCTCCGGATAAAATTTGGCTGAGTAAGGGATGTCGTGATGTTAGAAATGTTATAGGTTATCCAGGGCTACTCAAGCCGTCAGCAAAAAATCATTTGATTGTACTAACAGGGTATGAAACAGAAAGAGCTACACGTCTTATTGAAATCCTTGAACCCGATTTACTTTCGCTTGGTGACGGCAATGAACCAACAGATGTTAATCACGAAGAAGCGATGAGATACTTCAAAAAGAAATTCGATGAATGGAAAAATAGCTTTCAAGGCGTTAACAGCGAATCCTTTACCTTTTCTTGTCGGGATGTCGAAAAGAGCATTGAGGCGCTAAATAACGTTATTTCTCATAAACCTAATGAAAATCACATAATAGTGCCTCTTAACACAAAGCTTTCTACCGTTGCAACGGCAATCGTTGCACTACAAAATCCCAGCATACAAGTGTGTTATGCCATACCTGAAATGTATAACGCGCAGAAATATTCTGAGCCAAGCGATAATATTACAATTATCGACTTGAAAAAAATAAAAGAATTCGCTCAATAACGTGCATGCGAAAACATTAATTAGGAGGCGTAGGTATGAGAGTCATTTCTCCGTCATTTGAGTTAATTGGGATGATTAATCCTCAGGCAATTCTTCAAAGTATAGAAACTTATGGGCGTGTGTGTTACAAGAGCGAGAGCGGCCTCAATGCAGAGACTGCTGAGCCATTTATAAGAAGGATAATTAAGAGCGGACACGAGTCCGTTATCGAACATGAAAAAATTACAGTCAGGATTATCTGTGACCGTGGTGTCACTCACGAAATTGTACGTCACAGAATCGCAAGCTACAGCCAAGAAAGCACTCGATACTGTAATTATTCGCAAGATAAGTTTGGCAACGAGCTTACCTTTATAAAGCCATGTTTTTGGGAGGAAGGCTCTGAGCCCTACTCAATATGGATGAATCAAATGAAAATAGCTGAAGATGCGTATATTGCCTTAATCGGATGCGGGGCAAAACCTGAACAGGCGCGTAGCGTTTTGCCGAACAGCCTCAAGGCTGAAATTATCGTAACAATGAACTTAAGGGAATGGCGGCATTTCTTTAAACTCCGTACTTCCCAAAAGGCTCACCCGCAAATGAGAGAAGTTAGCATACCTTTGTTTCAAAGGATGCGAGAACTCTTGCCTATGATATTTGACGATATTCGGTTTGACTAATAAACCCCCCCTTTTGGCAACGCCCTCTCAGGCGTTTTGTGGACAATTCAAGTGGTTGTTTGGGGGTGACAATATTGTGAAAACAAAACTACATAATAAAATTAGGGAGACTGTCGAGGCACAAGTAGTTTCGTCAGACATGATACAGTGAAAGTTAGCAATCGTTGAACTTTAAGGCTGGAAAACTGCCACGAAATGCATCGAATCCCCAGATTTCGTCGTTAGATATGATACGGTGAACCGTATTATATCTAACGGCCAATTTTGAGATAACCTTCATTGCAGGGTTATCTCTTTTTTTATGACCCTTCCAGGAATAAAAAGAAGCACGGGGACGTATATTTTGCTTCTTTGATTGCAGAATTCCTGTGGCCGGAGACATTAGAACTAGTGCCTCAATTTAGATCACAGACAGGTTAGGCCTGACCGGCCAATTCCATAATCAGCTGCCAATGGCTTGCAGACACCGGCATGACGGAGAGGCGGGACTGGCGAACCAGTTCCCAGTCGGCAAAGGTGGAATTGGCTTTGATTGTCCGCAGGCTGACAGGCTGGGGCAGGCGATAGCGGGGGATAACGTCAATTGTGTAGAAACGGGGATCGGCAGACGTAGGGTCAGGATACGGTTCGGAGACAGCCTCAGCTACGCCGACAATCGCTTTTTCCTTGCCGGAGTGATAAATCAGCAGCAGGTCGCCAGGCTGCATGGCCTTGATATGTTTGGCGGCGGTAAAATTGCGGACGCCGTCCCACATATCTTTGGTTAAACGCTCAAGATCAGAGTAACTAAAGGTTTCAGGCTCAGTTTTTGCCAGCCAATAGGACATGGATGTGCACCTCTTGTTCTTTTTTAATCTTATTTTATAGTAATTACCGGTTTATAGCAAAAAAAGAAGCAAAAAGCCCCAGGTATTTTTTGATATATGCACCATAAATGGGGTTCTTTAGCAAGAATGTGCCTGGATAAGGACAAGAGCGCGTGTTAGGGCCGCTGAAATACCTTTCGTTTTCCCGTTGACAGAGAGGGACCAATATGATAATATAATTACCATTACAGATAAGTAATTCATTTGCATTGTATTACAAATGCTGTGCTGATCAGTTAACAAGCTGAAGGCCAAGGTTCATTTTGGATGAACCTTGGCCTTTTAATATTTTAGGAAAGGGGCTGGAAATTAGAGAACTATAGACGAGGCTGTTTTACCGGTAATACGGTGTAATCAAATAACGGGAATTTGCAATGGGTTGACCGGTAAATAAGCTGGAGACGCACAACGGGCGTTTCC
>JAEWGR010000048.1 GCA_023388195.1 Bacillota bacterium | reverse complement strand
CAATAAGACTATAAACAACATAAATGATACCCGGCGATAGGTTCTATCGCCGGGTTTTAATTTTTTTGCCCATAATTACGGGGATTATGTAAAAAAAACTGCAGAAAAGCTAAAAGTATGAATTTTTTGAAAGGAATTTTTGAACCGATAGGGAATAATAGATATATAGGATCAGGAAAGGGGATGGGTAGTATGGCAATCACAGTACGTGGAAAAAATATCGAGATTACACCTGCACTAAAAGACTATGTCGCCAAACGCGTTGGTAAAGTCACGAAATACTTTGACGGTGCCAGCACAGGCGAGATTACTGCAGTCCTCACTGTTAACAAAGGCCGCCACATTGTCGAGGTTACGGTGCCTATCAACGGCATACTCCTCCGGGGCGAAGAATCCACGACCGACATGTACGCTTCCATCGACTTAGTTATTGAAAAACTGGAAAAACAAATTGAGAAATATAAAACCAAATTATCCCGCAAGCTGAAAAGCGGCAGCTTCAAGACCGATCTGATACCGGCAGCACCGCCGGCGGCTCACCAGGACAGCGAGGACGAGTTCAGTATTGTTAAAACCAAACGTTTTGCTGTTAAGCCGATGAGCGCCGATGAGGCAGTTATGCAGATGAATCTGATCAATCATGATTTCTTTGTCTTTATGAATGCCGACACCGAAGAGGTCAATGTCGTATATCGCCGGAAAGATGGGCAGTACGGTCTGATTGAACCTGAATTTTAATGATGGAACAGTGAGGGGCCGGGTATTATACCCGGCCCATTTTATATTTGCCGCTGGCTCCGAATCTCCGAACGGCGCTTCATAATAATCTCGGTCAATGATGCCGACTCCATTTCCAGGGATTTTTTCATAAATTCCTGCCTGGTGAACAGGCCTTTTTCAATCAGCAGCTCAATGAGTGCGGCGATTGCCAGGGTATTCCTGTAATCGACATCTTTCAGGTCGGCAAGCTGACCGGCTATATCCAGTATATTTAAAACATCACGGCTCATGATAACCCTCCCAAATAATAAACCCCTATAACCTTTTATATTAGTATGCACGGGGTGCCGAAAAATTAAACTGAATGTTTCAATTTTTTATTCGTAGTGAAATAAATAACTTGTGGATCTAAGTCCGTAATATTGACAAGATTCAGTTTATAATTTACAGTTATATCATGCATTTATATTTATTATGGCACTTTGACGCAGCAAAAATGTTCCAATTTTCACAAAGTCCGCAGACTACAACGGACTAATTTAATTTTATGGTGAGGAGGTTTTGTCTTGAAAGGTTTTCAATCACAGGAAAAAACCGGCATTATTGAAATTGACCGCAAGACATGCAAGGGTTGTGATTCGTGTAAGGCTTTTTGTCCAACAGATGCTATCGAGGGCAAGTATGGAGCTATACATAAGATTGACAACGAAAAATGCATCTCTTGTGGTCAATGTCTTATCAACTGTCCCTTCGGCGCTCCGCAGGACACTGTGGACGTCGTAGATCAGGTGATCGACAAGCTTAAAAACAAGCAGGTGACGGTAGTGGGGACAATAGCGCCGGCGGTTCGCGTCGCTATTGGGGAAGAGTTTGGGATGGAGCCGGGCAGCCTGGTTACCGAAAAGCTGTATGGGGCTATGAAGCAGGCTGGTTTTAAGGTTCTGGACACAAATTTTACTGCCGATCAGACTATTATGGAAGAAGGCATGGAGCTTATTGCCAAGATCCGGCACTACGCCCTGGGTGAGCCGACTGAGCATCACTTAGGACCACTGCCGCAGTTTACCTCCTGTTGCCCGGCCTGGGTAAGGTATGCCGAGCTGTATTACCCGGAACTGCTGCCCCATATGTCCTCGGCCAAATCGCCGATGATGATGGCCGGTGCCCTGGGGAAAACCTATGGCGCGACTGAGGTGTGGAAGGTAGATCCGGCTGACGTGTTTATGGTCGGGATTATGCCCTGTACGGCGAAAAAGTTTGAGGCTTCGCGGCCTGAGTTCCATAGCGCCGCCCATTACTGGCAGACCCAGGGCAAATCAGGCGACTACCCGGATATTGATGTCGTGCTTACAACCAGAGATCTGGCCCGCCTGTTCAAAAAAATGAACATCGATGTCCGGACTGTTGCGGAATACAGTGATAAAGACAACCCACTGGCCCAATACAGCGGCGCCGGTACCATTTTTGGCAATACCGGCGGTGTCATGGAGGCCGCCCTGCGGACCGCCTATTTTGTTATTACCGGCAAAGAGCTGGATGTGCTGGAGTTTAAACCGGTACGGGGGCTCAAAGGCGTCAAGGAAGCCAGCGTTACCCTGAAAGATGCCAAAACCGGTAAAGAGGTTACCTTGAACGTAGCCGTCGCCCACGGCACGAAAGAAAACGTAAAACCGCTGCTGGATGAGGTGAAAGCCGGTAAGTCACCGTATCATTTCATCGAAATCATGAACTGTCCCGGCGGCTGTGTCAACGGTGGTGGCCAGCCGGTAAATCCGATGGGTACTTCATGGCTTGATAAAGCCAAGGCTGTATTGCCTTGGGCATAAGGAGGGGACACTAATGGCACGATATGATTATGTGGAAAAAGCCGTCAAGGTTACGCGGCGGGAGTTTTTAGGAATTGTTGGTGTGGCCGGTGCTGTTCTCTGGACAGGCGCGTATGTCGCCACCGACTTGGTGCAGGACCGTAATAAATACATTAAGCTGCGGGCTCAGGGCATCTATAAAGATGATGAAAAGGCTAAGATCCGTCAAAGCCATAACAATCAGGCGGTTACCGATGTCTATAAAAAGTTTGCCCATAATCCGCTCAGCCATCTGGCCGAGGAGCTCTTTCATACTAAATATGTAAACCGGACTAAGCTGGTATAGGAGGGATAGACTGATGAGCCATCATGATGAGCACGGCCCGCGGGTACTGAAGCATCCACTTATCTCGCGGCTATTTCACTGGGGGTTGATTCTTGGTTTTTTACCGGCGGCAATCACCGGATTTTTTATCTGGCTGAAGCCCTTCGGTGAGGATATGCAAAACCTGATTATGCAGATACATATTGTTGGTGCCGGCATTCTTACTATATCCTGCATTCTCTATACGATTTTTGCATTAGACAGGGTTGTCGCCTTTACGCGGCGCATATTTTCCTGGGATCAGCGGGATAAAGACTGGCTGATGGTATGCGGCGGCTATCCGCAGAAAATGCTGTTAGGCAAAACCATTCCGGTAGCACCGATGGGAAAAATGAACTCCGGACAAAAACAAATGGGTATTATGATGTTTTTTGGCGGTATTATTTTAATCGTTACCGGCTGGGCGTTGTATGCGTTCCTGCCTGTAGCCCCGAAAGCGGTTATGTACTGGTTTGACATGGCCCATCTGGTGATTGGGATTATCCTTGGATTATCCGTATTTGCCCATATTTTTCTCGGTATTTATAACTGGGGCGAGTTTTTGTGCATGTTTGGTGATGGGACGCAGACGATTGAGGAAGCGGAACATCATAACCCTGTATGGGTAGCTAATGAAATTGAACCGGTGTCAGGCAGTAAACCCAGCACTACCGGGCAGCACCAGGCCGGTTAGGACAGGCCGGAAAGAGAGATTACCCCGCATTGCGGGGTAATCTCTTTCTGTGTTTCCAGCCTGCCCAGTTTTTGACTTTATACAAGGAATCTGTTAAAATCATATATTAGGCACATACTATGTCTATGACTGTTTATAACAGTCTGAACTTTGTTAAATACGATTCATTGTTTTGCCGGGGAGTTGATAATTTGTTTAAATTTTTGCGAAACTTATTTGGTGATGATAACGAAAAAGAGATTAAACGCATGATGCTGCTTGTTGAAAAAATCAATGCGTTTGAACCCGAGCTTCAGAGCATGAGTGATACCACCCTGACGTCCAGAACAGCTGAATTTAAGCGTCGCCTTGATAAAGGCCAGACCCTTGATGAGCTGTTGCCGGAGGCGTTTGCTGTGGTGCGGGAAGCCTCGCGCCGGGTGCTGGCCATGCGCCATTTCGATGTGCAGATGGTAGGCGGCATAACCCTGCATGAGGGCAAAATTTCCGAGATGCGCACCGGTGAAGGGAAAACCCTGGTGGCGACCCTGCCTGTATACCTGAATGCCCTGACAGGCAAAGGCGTGCATGTGGTTACCGTTAATGACTATCTGGCCAAGCGCGACAGCGAATGGATGGGTAAGCTGTACCGCTATCTCGGCTTATCTGTTGGTCTGATTGTCCATGGGCTTGATTTTGATGAACGCAAGCTGGCCTACAGTGCTGATGTTACATATGGTACCAACAACGAATTCGGGTTTGACTATCTGCGGGACAATATGGTTATTTATCCGGAACAAATGGTGCAGCGGCCGCTCAATTACTCGATTGTCGATGAAGTGGACAGTATCCTGGTGGACGAAGCGCGGACACCACTGATTATTTCCGGGCCTGGCGAAAAATCGACAGACCTGTATTATGTCCTGGCCAAGGTTGTACCGAAACTAAAAGAAGGCGAAGACTATACCATTGACGAGAAAGCCCATACGGTAGCACCTACCGAGGCCGGGGTGGCGAAAGCGGAAAAGCTGCTTAATGTGCAGAACCTCTATGAAAGCGAAAACATCGAGATGTCCCATCATTTTAACCAGGCGCTCAAAGCCAATGCCCTGATGAAACGGGACCGCGATTATGTGGTTAAAGACGGTGAAGTCATCATTGTTGACGAGTTTACCGGCCGGCTCATGTTTGGCCGCCGTTATTCCGACGGTCTCCATCAGGCGATTGAAGCCAAGGAAGGGGTCAAGATCGAGCGGGAAAGCCAGACTCTGGCGACCATTACTTTCCAGAACTACTTCCGCATGTATAAAAAACTGGCCGGTATGACAGGCACTGCCAAGACGGAAGAGCCTGAATTCCGGAAAATTTACAATCTTGATGTTGTTGTTGTTCCCCCTAACCGGGAGATGCAGCGGCAGGACTTTCCCGATATTATTTATAAGACCAAACGGGCCAAGTACCGGGCGGTTGTCAATGAGATTGCTGAAAAACACAGCAAGGCCCAGCCGGTTCTGGTCGGTACGACCTCTATTGTACAGTCCGAGGATCTGTCGGCCATGCTCAAAAAGCAGGGCGTGCCTCATAATGTTTTGAATGCCAAGTATCATGAAATGGAAGCGCAGATTATTGCTCAGGCCGGGCAGGCCGGGGCGGTGACCATTGCTACCAATATGGCCGGCCGTGGTACTGACATTGTTCTGGGGACCGGGGTATCTGACCTGGGCGGTCTGCATATTATCGGCACGGAGCGGCATGAGAGCCGCCGGATTGACAACCAGCTGCGCGGCCGCGCCGGACGCCAGGGGGACCCGGGGTCATCCCGTTTCTACCTGTCACTGGAAGATGATCTGATGCGCCTGTTCGGCTCTGATAATATTGCCGGTATTATGGATAAACTGGGCATGGAGGAGGATGAGCCGATTGAGCATGCGCTGATTACCCGCTCGATTGAGCAGGCCCAGAAAAAGGTGGAAGCCCGTAATTTTGACATCCGTAAGTATGTGCTTGAATATGATAATGTAATGAACCAGCAGCGTGAGGTTATCTACAGTCAGCGGCGGAAAATCCTGCTGGGGGATAATCTGAAAGAAAATATCTTTAATATGATTGAAAAGCTTGTCGATCATGGCATGGACCTGTATGCCAATGAAAAGCTGTATCCGGAAGACTGGGATTATACCGGGCTTATCGAGTATTGCGAGGGCTTCTTTGCCCCGGTCGGCGAGCTTAAGGCCGAAGTACTTGAGAACCTGAGCCGGGAAGAGCTTAGGGAAGAGCTGATGAAGACGGCTGACACGGCCTACAGCGGCCGTGAGGCCCTGTTTGGTCCGGACAATATGCGCGAACTGGAAAAGGTAGTTATGCTTAAAACCGTTGATGCCAAATGGATGGACCACCTTGATGCCATGGAAATGCTGCGGCAGGGTATTGGCTTACGGGCTTATGGGCAGAAAGATCCGCTGATTGAGTATAAGCTGGAAGGCTATGATATGTTCCAGCAAATGATTGAACATGTACAGGAAGATATCGTTCGCTATATCTTCCGGGTTAATATTATTTCCCAGGCCCAGCCTGAGGATCATCTGCGGCAGGCCCACACCGGCCGCGGCGGCGAAGAGGGCGACAAGCAGGCCCAGCCGGCGGAGCCTGTCGTTAATGCCGATACCACCGGTCGCAATGATTTATGCCCCTGCGGCAGCGGCAAAAAGTATAAACGCTGCTGCGGGTCCAAATAGGAGAGTGAGAGTGTGCTTTTGGAGGATTTACGCGGGCCGATTGAGGCCCTGGCCAAACGGCTTGATGAAATGAGGGTTTCTCTTTGACGTTGCCGGCAAATCGGAACGTATTGAAGAACTGGAAGACCGGATGAGCGATCCGGCCTTCTGGGAACAGCCTGAGGAAGCACAAAAAATAGCGCAGGAGGTTACCCGCCTCAAGGACAGTATCAGCCAGCACCGCGAGCTGTCTGTTTGCCACAGCGATATGGCCGTTTTGTGGCAGCTGGGCATGGAAGAGGGCGATGAAAGCGTATACCCTGAGGTAAACGCTGCCCTTGCCGGCCTGGAACGGGAACTGGAGCAGGCGGCCCTGACGCTGATGCTGTCAGGTGAATATGACGGCAACAATGCTATTTTGACCCTTCATGCCGGCGCCGGCGGCACTGAGGCCCAGGACTGGGCGCAGATGCTGCTCCGGATGTATGTCCGCTGGGCGGAAAAGAGAAACTATAAGGTAGAAACTATGGACTTTCTGGCCGGGGATGAAGCCGGGGTAAAAAGTGTGACCCTAATGATCAGCGGCATCAATGCCTATGGGTATTTAAAAGCCGAAAAGGGCGTCCACCGTCTTGTCCGTATTTCCCCGTTTGATGCCAGCGGCCGTCGTCATACCTCCTTTGCTGCCGTTGATGTTATGCCGGAGATTGATGATTCAGTGGAGATTACGATTAATCCGGTCGATTTGCGGGTAGACACCTTCCGGGCCAGCGGTGCCGGCGGGCAGCATATCAACAAAACTGACTCGGCGGTCCGGATCACCCATTTGCCTACCGGTGTGGTTGTCCAGTGTCAGAGTGAACGGTCCCAGATTCAAAACCGTGAGCAGTGCATGCGGCTGCTGCGGGCGCGGTTATTTGAGCTGGAACGGCAGAAGCAGGATGAAAAGAGAGCGGAATTAGGCGGTGAGTACCAGGCGATTGAATGGGGCAGCCAAATCCGGTCTTACGTGTTTCATCCCTATAACCTGGTGAAAGACCACCGTACTGCGGCCGAGACCGGCAATGTCCAGGCCATTATGGACGGGGAGATCGACTTGTTTCTGGAAGCCTATTTGAAAAGTGACCTGAATTCACAGGGGTAAAGTGGACAGTGCGCAAAGGGGGCGGTAGGATATGAAACGCCTGACAACAATTATTTTGTTCATCACCATGGTGTTAGCGGCGGTTGAGATCGTGCTGCCCAAGGTGGTATCTGATGCTGTGGCCCAGGGGCTGCGTGATCTGACAGGCAGCAAGCAGGTAGTGGCTAAAGTGGATAAAAGCCCGGCGGTCTTGATGCTGGGCGGTAAGTTCGACAAGATAGCGGCCGATGCCAGCGACGTTAAGACCGATAAGCTCACCTTCCGGAATATGCATATTGCCTTAACCGATGTTGCTGTTGACATGCCTTCCCTGCTGACCAAGCGGGCCCTGGTGCTCCGGCAGGTTGGCGATGCGGTAATTACAACCACCATTACGCAGGAGGAACTGGCGGCATTTTTGAATAGCTCGGTGAAAGGTGTCAAAAATGCCGTTGTTACCCTTTCCCCCGGTAAGGTGGAGGTTGACAGTGTTCTGACCCTGGGCGGGATTGCCCGGGTTGATATCAAACTGGAAGGCCGGATTACCGGTGACCGGGAAAAGCACAGCATTAAATTTGTGACAGACCGGTTTTGGCTGAATAATACCCCTGTCGGCAATATTGGCGGTTCACTGCTGACTGAAGTAGCACTGCTCGATCTCAAAAAACTGCCGTTTGGTGTTAATGTGCGGGATATTGTTATCGAACAGGGGCAAGTGACTATTTATACCGATAACCGGCCCTAGTAGCTTGTCAAGCTACTGGAACCTAATTCAATTGAAACGGCATACAGCCGGTTCAACAAGGGTGGAGAGATTTTGACAACCTTTACATATAATAAGCTGTTAATCGGCCTGATACTCATCGGGCTGTTGGCGGCAGGGGTGGTTGACTGGCAGCGTTATAAGGTAGAACAGGCGAATTCCACGGTAGAACTGGTCATGGAGTATGAAGACCTTGTGGAATTGGCGCAAATTGAAGGCGTTCCGGCTGACAGCCTGCTGGCCCGGTTTAAGGACGCAGGTATTACCTCCCTGGCTGTATATGAAACCACTCTGGAAAAGCTCAATAAAAATGGCAAAGTAACAGCCCTGCCCGGTGCGGACATTCTCCACCAGAATCGTACTGGTACGCTCACAGACCCGTTCTGGCAACATTTAATTGCCAGTGGCCGGATTTCAGCCGAAGACGTGTATGTGACAGGGCAGGATAAGCAGGTTTTTGCCGAAGTACAAAGCGATCTGGAACGCCGCCTGGGGCCGGGCCGGGTCACCTTGCTGGCCGGCGGGGACAAGCCGGTGCTGGCCGCTAAAGCTAATTTTGAGAAAGTGGTCAAATGGAATTTGGGTTTGCCGACCGATGAACTGACAAAGGTTGATCAGCTTGGCTTTTATGTAGTTCCCCGGCCGACTAACTATACCAAAGTGACCCCGGCTGATGTTAATGCCGTATTCGGCCGCTTAGCCGGCATAAAAAATCTGAGTGCTATGATTTTTGTGGGTGATGAGATCTTAGGTTATCCTGACTTGCTGCCGCTAACGGCCGGTCATTTTAAAGATCGCAAGCTCACCCTGGCTATGATCGAACACCCGCTGCAATTGCAGTTTTTTAAACAGGAAGGTCTGACTGAACTGGCTGCTGCCAACAACTATCAGGCGGCCCGGGTGTATACCATCCCTAAGGATGAGCAGCCTAAGCTCAAAGTGGCCGAGGCGATTCAACGCTGGACGGTCACCGATCAGGAGCGCAATATCCGGATAAATCTGATGCGCAAGTATGATAAGCCGGAGCCTGGCAAGACATTGATTGAAACAAACCTTGACTATGTGACTGGTGTCAAGGCGGAACTAACGGCAGCAGGCTTTACTACAGGGAAAGCAACAACCTTTACGGCCTATTTTCCGGCACCATGGCTAATCGCTGTTATTGTGCTTGGAGCGACAGCGGCCGGGGTGCTTTTCTTATCCCTGATTGTGCCGTTTGCTGCCCGCTGGCAGTACGCACTCGTGGCGTTGCTGATGGTGATATTAATATTCCCTGTGCTCAGCGGCGGTGGCACCTTAAGCCGGCAAATGGCCGGTTTGGCCAGTGCTATCGTTTTTCCGGCTCTGGCCATGACCTGGCAGCTTGACCGCTGGCGTACCCGGGAACTGGCCGGAGAGTTTAACGGCTCGGCTGGCATCGGCCGGGTACTTGCCGCCGGTTTGAGCGGGCTTGTTGTTACGACATTGTTATCCTTAGCCGGCGGGTTGTATTTAGGGGCAGTACTCAGTGATGTGCGGTTTTTTCTGGAGATGGAGATTTTCCGCGGCGTAAAGCTGACTTTTGTTGCGCCGCTGCTGCTAGTGGCTGTGGCCTATCTGGCCAGGTATAATCTGTTTGAGCAGGTTAAGACTGCCGATGCCCGCGGGTTATGGCGCCAGGTCGTTACCATCCTGAACTATCCGGTGACAATTAAAGCGTTGCTGTTTGTTGGCGCCGCTGTTTTTGCCGCCTGGGTATTTATCGGTCGTTCCGGGCATACTGCCGGTGTACCTGTACCTGCCGCCGAGCTTAAACTCCGGGCGCTTTTGGAGCAGCTCATGTATGCCCGGCCACGGGGCAAGGAATTTCTCATCGGCCATCCGGCATTTCTGCTGGCGGCAATGGCTGTCTATCGTCAGTGGCCGCGGTTTTTCCAGTTTATTCTCGTGATAACGGCTGCCATTGCGCAGGGGTCGCTGGTGGAGACGTTCGCCCATTTGCGGACGCCCATCTTTATGTCGGTCATCCGGGGCCTGGATGGCTTGCTGTTAGGAGCGGTGATTGGCGCTGCCGCCGTGCTTGGTGTGTATATCATCCAGGCTGTAATTGCCCGTTTGGGAAGGAGTCCGGCCGTTCATGAGTGAAATTGTTGTTTCAGGTTATTATGGATTTGCCAATGCCGGTGACGAAGCTATGCTGGCAGCCATGATCGAGGCATTAACCGATATTGACCCCGCTGTCCGGATTACCGTCATTTCCGGCGATCCGGAAGATACCAGACGGCGTCATGGCGTTGGGGCCGTCTACCGGCTTAACTATCCGGAGATTGCCAGGGTTATGTCCAAGAGCCAGCTGTTGATCAGTGGCGGCGGCAGTCTGCTTCAGGATGTGACCAGTGACCGCAGCCTCTATTATTATCTCAGTATTATGATGTTAGCCAAGAAACTGGGTAAGCCGGTCATGCTGTATGCCCAGGGAGTTGGTCCTGTACAGGGGACACTGGCCCAGGGTGCGATGCGCTATATCGGCAATATGGTTGACATGATTACGGTGCGTGACGACGGATCTTACGAAGAACTCAAGCGGCTCAAGGTAACTACACCTCCCCTCCATATCACAGCCGATCCGGTATTGGCCATGCACCAGGTTGACAGGCAAATCGGCCGGTCCATTCTGAAACAGCACGGGCAGGAGGGGGTAGCTCCCTTAATTGGCATTTCCGTCCGGGAATGGAAGGACTGGAGCCATTATAAACAGGTGCTGGCCCATGCCGCCGATCAGATGATTGAGGAGTTTGGCGCCCGGGTCGTATTTATACCTATGCAGTGGCCGGATGATCTCAGTGTCTCGCAAAAGATTGCCGGCCGGATGAAAAATAAGAGCAATGTGCTGCCTGGTGAATATACTACCAGTGAGCTGCTTTCACTGGTCGGCAATCTGGATTTGCTGATTGGCATCAGGCTGCACGCGCTGATCTTTGCCGCGGTTATGCATGTGCCGATGGCCGGCATTTCTTATGACCCTAAAATTGACCGGTTTCTGGAAACAATTGGTGAAAGGCACTGCGGTACACTTAAGACCGTAACGGCTGATACATTAATGAGCCGGGTGCGTGCATTGTGGACAGAACGCAAGCAGACCAACCATCAACGCATTGAACGTATCAATATGTTACGGAATAAAGCTTTTCAAAACGCCGAGCTTGCACTCAGTCTGATTAAGTGAATGTAACCGTTCTGAGAATGGTTGTCCAGCTGATCATGAAGAAATAAGGGGGTAGCAATGGTGAAATGGCAGTGGCTCAGGGACTATGCAGGGATTGTGCTGGGAACGGTTATTACTGCACTGGCCCTTAATATCTTCTTAATTCCCAATAAGGTTGCCGCCGGTGGTACCAGCGGCCTGGCCACAGTCCTGCATCATACCTTCGGGCTGCCGGTGGGGATGACCATGCTGGCTCTTGATATTCCCATGTTTTTACTGAGTGTTAAGATTTTAGGCGCCCGTTTTGGCGTCAATACCCTGCTTGGTGCCGGTATACTGGCGGCAAGTATTGATCTTACGGCCCCGCTTGTGCCTGTTTTAACGCGTGACCTGCTGCTCAATTCCATTTATGGCGGGGTACTGGCCGGTGTGGGTATGGGCATTGTGTTTAAATTTAAAGGAACAACCGCAGGCACCGATCTGGCGGCCGCGATTATCAATAAACTGACAGGCATCAGCATCGGCCAGGCGCTGCTGGGTGTTGATTTCTTTGTTATTGCCCTGGCTGGCGTTGTGTTTGGCAGCGCCGAATTGTCATTATACGCACTTATCTCTCTTTTTGTTACTACCAAGATTATTGACCTGGTCCAGGAAGGCCCCAGTGCCTCGAAAGCATTTTTTATCATGTCCTCCGCCCCCGGCGAGGTGGCTGATGCCATTATGGCTGAGCTGGGCCGGGGTGTTACCATGCTGGCCGGTCGCGGCGCGTATACCAAGTCAGAGCGTGATGTGGTTTTTTGTGTGGTTGCTACCCGGGAGGTTTCCCGTTTGAAAGACCTGGTTTATCGCCTGGACAGGAAGGCTTTTGTTATTGTGGCGGATGCCCACGAAGTCCTAGGCGAAGGCTTCTCCACCCCGCGCTGAAACGGGCGATAAACGCCCACCTGCTTCGTTGCTCCTCAGAGCGTTTGCTTGCGTACACCGGTACGCGGCGCGGCACGCTCTTCCGGTGCGCCTCGCATCTGGGCATTTCTCGCCCGTTTCAGGCCCTCGGCATTTTAGTTGCTTGATGCAATTGGGCTTGGGGCTGGGGGACGCCTCGTCTGTTTAGACATCGGGGTGACGGGGTTGCGGGTTGGGGCGGGCCTCGTCCGCGGTGCGGACATTGGGGTGATGGGGATGAGGGGCTGGGGTGGCCGGGATTGCTGGCTGTTGGAATTGCAAAATACTTTAATTTAGATATAGACAAGACTAATGGGGGGTTTAGAAAAATGGTAAAGAAGTTGACACCCGAACAGCTTCATGAGCTGGCCAGGCGGGCCAAGTCAATCAGGCGCAATATTGTGAGCATGGTGACGGAAGCCAATTCAGGTCATCCGGGCGGTTCATTGTCTGCTGCCGATATTCTTTCGGTGCTGTATTTTGCGGAGATGAATGTGTCGCCGGCGAAGGCGAAGGATGCGGACCGTGACCGCTTTGTGCTGTCAAAGGGGCATGCGGCCCCGGTGCTGTACGCTACGCTGGCGGAAAAAGGGTATTTGCCGGTGGAAGAGCTGCTGACCCTGCGTAAGGTGAACAGTCGTCTCCAGGGACATCCGGAGATGAAGGCGATTCCCGGGGTCGATATGTCGACCGGTTCTTTGGGACAAGGCCTGAGTGCCGCCAATGGCATGGCCCTGGCTGCTAAGATTGATGCCCGCGACTACCGGGTTTTTGCCCTCTTGGGCGATGGTGAGCTGGAGGAAGGCCAGATCTGGGAGGCAGCGATGTTTGCCGCTCATTACAAGCTGGACAACCTGACCGCTTTTGTTGATTTTAACGGTCTCCAGATCGACGGCGCTGTGGCCGAGGTTATGTCGCCGCTGCCGATACCGGAGAAGTGGCAGGCTTTTGGCTGGCATGTGCTGGTCATCGACGGCCACGACTTTAATGCGATCTATGATGCCATTCAGACCGCCAAGACAGTAAAAGACAAACCCACCATGATTGTGGCCAAAACCGTCAAAGGCAAAGGCGTCTGCAAAATGGAAAACGTCGCCGACTGGCACGGCAAAGCCCCCAGCCGGGAAGAATGCGAACTGTTCCTAGCAGAGTTAGAAGGACTAGAGGACTAAAAGCCCCCAACGCTCTTTTAAAAACTATGAATATACACGCAGGTGGCTATGAATGTCCAGATGCTGGGCGCGACGAGAACCGTAGCGGAGGCGTACACGTAGTACGCTGAGCAACGGATCGCAGGAGCAACAACACCGTTGCCTATGAGACTACTATACGGTAGTTGGTTGGGGGCGGGTTTGTTGTAACAGCACCGCATCAGATGGGCGTTCAGAGCCTCCTGCCCATGAAAGAGGTGCAAGGTAAACATGGCTAACCAAGCGACTCGTGACGCCTACGGTCTGGCCCTTAAGGACCTGGGCGAACGCAATAAAAATGTGGTGGTGCTGGATGCTGATTTGTCCAAATCCACCAAGACCAACGTATTTGCCAAGGCTTTTCCTGACCGTTTTTTTAATGTCGGCATAGCCGAGCAAAATCTGATGGGTACTGCCGCCGGTTTGGCGGCTGCGGGCAAGCTGCCGTTTGTATCCACTTTTGCCATGTTTGCCACCGGGCGGGCATTTGAGCAAATCCGTAACTCCATTTGCTATCCGAAGCTCAATGTTAAGATTGCCGCCACCCATGCCGGTCTGACGGTTGGGGAAGACGGCGCTTCGCACCAGTCGGTTGAGGACATTGCGATTATGCGGGCGGTACCGAATATGACGGTTATTGTTCCGGCTGATGGCACAGAGACGAAACAAGCTATTGATTTTGCCGCCGAGCACCAAGGGCCTGTATATATCCGTTTGGGTCGGGCCGCGGTCCCTGATTTATTCGGGGAAGCCTATCAGTTCCAGCTTGGCAAAGCGGCCTTGCTGACCGACGGCGTGGATGTGACGATTATTGCCTGCGGCATTATGTCGGCACCGGCCCGCCATGCGGCCGAACAGCTTATTTCCCGGGGAATCAGTGCCCGGGTGCTGAATATGGCTTCCATCAAACCGATTGATAAAGAGGCCATTATTGCTGCAGCCCGTGATACGGGGGCCATTGTTACCTGTGAGGAACATAGCATCATTGGCGGTCTGGGCAGTGCCGTTGCCGAAGTCGTTGTGGAAAACTGCCCGGTGCCGATGGAACGCGTCGGGGTTATGGATACATTCGGCGAATCAGGCACCCCCGGTGACCTGCTGAAAAAATATAATCTGACCGAAGACGCGATTGTCGCTGCGGCTCAAAAGGCCGTCAGCCGTAAAAACGCCTAAGACGGACTGAAGCATGAAAGAAGCCCGCCCATGCATATGTATTATGTATGGGCGGGCTCAATTTTTTTTAAGGAGGGGTTGTGTGAACCACTGGACAGTAATCAACCTGGCTCGCCGGGTACTGCGCCGGGCCGGGATTGGGTTTGTCGGTCTGCTGGCGCTGGTACAGATGGGCGGAGCCCTGTCGACAGCCGCCTCCATGCTGGTGTCGCTGGCCTTTTATGCTCTGGCCTTCGGGGGGCGGTTTGCCCTGGGCTTTATACTGCTCCTGCTAGTCCACGAACTGGGGCATGTTATTGCTTCCCGCATTGTCGGCCTGCGGGCCACCGGGCCGACCTTTATCCCCTTTATCGGTGCTGTCATTAGTTTAAACCGGGCTCCGGTCAATGCAAAAATGACGGCCAATATCGCCATTGGCGGCCCGGCAGCCGGCACTCTCAGTGCGCTGTTGTGTCTGGCGCTGTATCTTTGGAGTGACAGTATGCTGATCCTGGTGCTGGCATACACAGCCTGCCTGCTTAATCTGTTTAACCTGATTCCCTGTGCACCGTTGGACGGGGAACGTATTGCCGCTGCCATCTCCCCTCGCCTATGGTGGATCGGCAGTTTGGTTATCGGCGGCGTTTTTCTGTATACCCATAATATTTTTATATTGATTATTTTCCTATTTTCGCTGTTCGAGTTATGGCGGGGCGAAGAACATCAGGACAGCAATTATTATCAGCTGACAGCCGCCCAGCGGCTCAAGGTAGCCTGGTGGTATTTCGGGTTATTGAGCGTACTGGGAATAACCACCTTATATACAATGGAGTTATTGCGGTAGTGGCGCAGCCTGGAAAAATATAGAAGGTAGGTTAGATATTACAAGAATTAAGGAGGTTTTTCAAAAAACATGTCGAATACATCAAATTGCTTTTAGTCTTGTAATTAACGTTGGAGGTACTTTAGGATTGATTACCATGAGTGAAGTGTCGAAAGTATATAATAATGGCTCGGTTGCTTTAGCCGATGTTTCGGTGGAGATTGGCAAAGGAGATTTTGTTTTTGTAGTCGGTCCGAGCGGCGCAGGCAAATCGACCTTCATTAAACTTATTTTCCGGGAAGAGCTGCCGACCAGCGGGCGTCTTGTCGTTAACGGGCGTAACGTTGTTGATATGACAGCAGCCGAGGTGCCTTATCTGCGGCGGGGTCTGGGCATTGTATTTCAGGATTATCGCCTGCTGCCGAATAAAACCGTCTATGACAATGTGGCTTTTGCCATGCAGGTGATTGAAGCGTCACGGCGGGAGATGCAAAAGCGTGTTCACAATGTGCTGGAACTGGTAGGTCTCAGGCATAAATTGCGTACATATCCGTCAGAACTGTCGGGCGGGGAACAGCAGCGGGTCGCCATTGCCCGCGCCATTATTAACAATCCGGCGATTGTGATTGCCGATGAGCCCACAGGCAATCTTGATCCTGATACCTCCTGGGAAATCACAAAGGTATTTGACACCATTAACAAAGCCGGCACGACCATTGTGATGGCCACTCATGACAAGACAGTCGTTGATGCGATGAAGAAACGGGTTATTGCGATTGAAAAGGGCCGTATCGCTCGTGATCAGGTAAAAGGGGTATATGGCTATGAAGATTAGAACCTTTGAATATTTTGTGCGTGAGGCCATTTCCTCACTCCGGCATAATGGCCTGATGAGCATTGCCTCTATTAGTACGGTGGCGTTGTCGCTGCTGATTCTGGGCATGTTTTTAATCATGGTCCTTAACCTTAACCATATGGCCTCCACCCTGGAAACCCAGGTTCAAATCACCGTCTATATGGAGGATTCCTTATCTGACCGGGATATGCGGGAGATCGGCACCAGGATAACCAAGCTCAACGGGGTCACGGAGGTCATGTTTGTTGACAAAGAGCAGGCTTTGGTTAAATTTAAAGACCGGCTGGGTGAACAGCAGGGACTGCTCACCGCCCTGGGGGATACCAATCCCCTGCCTAACTCTTTTGAGGTAAAGGTGGACAAGCCGGAATTCGTTAAGCCGGTGGCGGCAGCCATCAGCCAGCTTAAAGGGGTTGAAACCGCCAAATATGGTCAGGAAGTGATTGAACAGTTATTCAGCCTGACGAAAATGATCAGGATTGTCGGCTTGCTGCTGATTGGCTTTCTGGCTCTGGCCGCGTTGTTTATCATTGCCAATACCATCCGGATTACGGTATTTGCCCGCCGCAAAGAAATCGGCATTATGAAGTATGTAGGAGCGACCGACTGGTTCATCAGGTGGCCGTTTATGATTGAAGGCATGATATTAGGCTTTGGCGGCGCCTTGTGTGCGGTGCTGGTCCTGAGCCAGACCTATAGTGCCCTGACAGAGAAAGTGTATGAATCACTGGCTTTTCTGCCGCTGATTCCGAAAAGTCCGTTTTTAACCCATATCAGTATTGTGTTGTTAGTTGTGGGGGCAGCTATTGGCGCCCTGGGCAGTACGATTTCACTGCGCCGTTTTATGAAGGTGTAACAGGAGGGAGAACCCTTGGTAATCAAACGGATATTGGCTTTAGGTCTTGTTGTTTTGCTGGTGGCCGGCGTAATCGGTACGGCCCTGGCCGATGAAATTGATCAAAAACAACGGCAGCTGCAATCTATTCAGCAGGAGATGACAGTCCAGCAAAACCGCGCGACTCAGGCACAGCAGCAAGTCGACAGCGTGACGAACCAGCTGCGGACAATTCAGGTCGACCTGGAGACGGCAGCCGGTGAATACAACACTATTTTGTCCAAGCTGGCAGCGACTGAGCAGCAAATCGAGGTCAACACCGAACTGCTGGCTAAAGTTGAAAAAAACCTGGCTGAGCGCAGCCAGATTCTCAATAAACGGATGCGTGACATTTATAAAAACGGGCAGGTCAATTATCTTGATGTGCTGTTAGGTGCTACCGATTTTACTGATTTTACGACCAGGGCCGATCTGCTCAAACGGGTTGTTAATCAGGATCTGTCGCTTGTTGCCCAGGTTAAGACCGAACGGGAGCTTGTTGTTCAGAAACGGGCCGAGCTGGAGCGGGACAAGGTTGCTATTGCCGAGCTCAAAGAGCAGGCGGCAGCGAAAAAACTGGTTATCGAAGCCCGCCGGGATGAACGGGAGCAGGTGCTGGATTCGGCAGTGAATGAGCGGGATACGGCCGAGCGGGCCTATCAGGAATTAATGGATACCTCACGTCAGATTGAACAGATGATCCGCAGTATCCAGTCCGGCGGCCAGGCCGGGACGGCAGGCGGCAGCGGTGCGCTGATCTGGCCGGCTGCCGGTCCGATTACCTCCCCGTTTGGCTGGCGTACACATCCTATTTTCGGAACCCAGCGCTATCACAGCGGGATTGATATCGGCGCCGATTATGGCGATCCCATTTCAGCAGCCGACAGCGGTACCGTCATCTTCAGCGGCTGGATGGGCGGCTATGGCAAGGCTATTATTATTGATCACGGCGGCGGCATCTCGACCCTCTATGCCCATAACTCGGAACTGCTGGTCGAAGTAGGGTACCGGGTGCAAAAAGGGCAGCTGATCTCCCGCTGCGGCACAACCGGCTATTCTACCGGGCCGCACCTGCATTTTGAAGTCCGTGAAGACGGTACACCGGTCAGTCCGATGGGATATCTGCCTTAGGTGGCCGCCGCGAGAATATTTATCGGCAATTTGACATATAGTTAAAAATATAAAATGAAAAGGGATAAGTCCGGTATCGAACCCGCGACTTCAGCGAGGTGTATTGATTGAGCCGCCGTAAAATAATTTTTGGTGCAGTGCTATTGGTATTAGTGACCTTCTTAACAACCTCGGCCGGATTCCTGTACCTGATGAATGCCTGGTCCGCCGATGTGGTCAGTACTGTCCGGGTATTGCGGGCCCTGCAAGTAGTCAAGGCCCGTTATGTTGAGGATGTTCCGGTTGACACCCTGATGGCCGGGTCCATTAAAGGTATGGTCAACTCCCTGAATGATCCGCATTCTATCTATATGGATGCAAAAATGTTTAAAGAATTTATGATTGAGACCGAAGGTTCCTTTGGTGGCGTAGGTATTGTTATCGGCACCAAGGATAAATTGCTGACCGTTGTGGCTCCGATTGAAGGTACCCCGGGCGAAAAGGCCGGCATTAAAAGCGGGGATCAGATCATTAAAATCGATGGCCAGGATACCAAAGACCTGGCTCTGGACGAGGCCGTCAACAAAATTCGCGGCCCTGAAGGCAGTACCGTAGTGTTAACCATTCTGCGGGGGCAGGAGCTGCAGGATTATACCCTGACCCGTTCGAATATCCAAATTAAAACAGTGGCCGGTAAAATGCTGGAAAATAATATCGGTTATATCCGGATTGCGATGTTTAATGAAAACACCGGCAATGATTTTGCCCACAAGCTGCAGGAACTGGAAAAGCAAGGCCTCAAATCGCTTGTGCTTGACCTGCGGGATAACCCGGGCGGGCTGCTGGATGAAAGTGTTAAAGTCGCCAGTCAGTTTGTACCTAAAGGGCCGGTCGTTTCAGTCGTTACCCGCGATGGACACCGGGAGACGCATTCGTCCAATCTGGCGGCAGCCAAATATCCGGTAGCTATCCTGGTCAACGGCGGCAGTGCCAGTGCCTCGGAGATTGTGGCCGGAGCAGCCCAGGACACCGGTGTGGGCACCCTGATCGGTACGAAGACGTATGGCAAAGGTTCTGTCCAGACGGTTATCCGTTTGGATGAAGGCTCAGCCATCAAGCTGACAATTGCCAAGTATCTTACCCCTAAAGACCGGGCCATTAACGGTGTGGGCATTGAGCCTGACATTCATGTGGAATTGACCGAAGCCAAGGATAAAGATGTACAGCTTGATAAAGCGGTTGAGGTTCTGAAAAGTAAAATGTAGGGATCAGGTTGGTTTATAGAGACTATAGACCAACCTTTATCTTCATTCTTAGAAAAGACCTGATTTGGTGCCAATTCCTCCAGGACGCTGGCAGAAGCCGCCTGTGCCCTTTAGGGCATAGGCGTTCTTACGCCCACAGACTTGTTACATTCTGATAAATTAACAAAAGCTTGCTTGAGGTGAGGACAACTTGATTCCGTGGTCAGATATTGCATTACTTATTATTCGTGGGGCCTTAG
>JAEWGR010000040.1 GCA_023388195.1 Bacillota bacterium | reverse complement strand
CTAAGGCCCTATGGCGTTTTATGTGAACTTACTAATCCGGATGGAACGATGGCCTGTTTGCCGGAGATAGTAGCGTTTGCTGAAAAGCATGATATGCCGGTAGTTACTGTGGAGGATATTATCAAGTACCGGCAAAGTCTTGGTGTTTAAATAATAAAAGGTCCGTAGACAGTTCCTGTCTACGGACCTTTCTATTGCATAAGATGGATTGATAACCAAAGGGAATATCTAGACACTGCGTCTTAACTTAAATGCCTTGAATTTAGCAGTTCCGTATTCAATAACAACAAATAATACAGGAACCAGAAAGATTCCCAGGCCGGTAGCCATGAGCATACCGCCAACGACCGTTGTGCCGAGGGCCGTGCGGGCGGCGGCGCCGGCGCCGGTTGACAAGGCCAGCGGGATGCAGCCTAAGATGAAGGCAAACGAAGTCATTAGGATTGGCCGCAGCCTGAGTTTTGAGGCTTCAATTGCCGCTTGCACCGGATCCATGCCATTATCAGTCCTGACCTTGGCGTACTCGACAATCAGGATTGCGTTTTTGGCGGCCAGACCGATAAGCATGACCAGACCGATCTGCATGTAAACGCTGTTTTCAAGTCCGCGGGCATATTGTAACAGCACTGAGCCTAAAATGCCTGTGGGCACTGAAAGTAATACGGCAAAGGGGATATTCCAGCTTTCATACAGCGCTGCCAGGCATAAGAACACGAATAGCAGCGCGAAGCCGAAGATAACCGGTGTATGACCGCTGGACAGTTTTTCTTCGCGGCTTAAATCCGCCCATTCATAGGTAAATGTTGAGGGCAGTACCTCAGCCGCTACTTCTTCCAGGGCTTGCATTGCCTGACCGGAACTATAGCCGGGGGCAGTGGTGGCATTTACCTGCATAGCGGGATAGCCGTTAAATCGCTTGACCAGGGTCTGACCACTGGTAGCAACCGGGGTGACCAGGGTATTAAGCGGTACCATCGTGCCGGCAGAGCTGCGTACATAGAAGAAACGTGTTGCATCCACGTCGGCACGGAATTCAGGCTGAGCCTGCAGCATAACCTTGTAGGTCCGGCCAAACCGGTTAAAGTCATTGACCTGAACACCACCAAGAAAGGTTTGCAGGGTTGTAAAAATATCCTGGACCGGAACCCCTAGGGCTTTGGCTTTTTCCCGGTCTACATCATATCTGTACGAGGGCGTATCAGCCCGGAAGCTTGATTGAGCCATACCGAGTTCCGGACGTTTTCTGGCAGCGGCAATAAATTGCTGAGATACGTTGTTCATTTCTGCCAGCGTTGAGCCGCCCCGGTCCTGAATCATGAACGTGAGACCGCCGACAGCCCCGATTCCCGGCAGGGAAGGCGGATTGAAGGCGAAAACGGTAGCCTCAGGTATTGCGCTCACTTTGCCCATGGCCTGCCCAATTACGGCATTAAGCTGACTATTAGGTTCAGTTCGCTCTGACCATGGTTTCAGGCCGGCGATAACCATGGCGCCATTCGACTTCTGGCCGCCGGCTAGAATATCAAAACCGGCAATTTCCACGGTGTTCTCCACACCCGGCAGCGACCGGTAGATTTCACCGACCTGAGTGGCAACGGCCCTGGTCCGGTTCATATTGGCAGCTTCAGGCAGACTGACTACCGATAACATGAACCCTTGGTCTTCACTGGGAACGAAGGTAGATGGAATAATCCGCAGCATACCGACACACAAGATGACGATAACTGCCAGCCCGACCCCCCATAAACCGGCACGGCGGATGGAGCGGCGGACCCCATTGGAATATCTCTCGGTGACACGGTCAAACCACAGGTTAAATCCATCAAAGAATTTACCCATGATACCGGTTCGTTTCTCACCGGTGTAAGGCTGCAGCAGCAGGCTGCATAACGCCGGTGTCAGCGACAGGGCCACAATCGCCGACAGGGCCATGGAAACAGCAATTGTCAGCGCAAACTGCTTATACAAAACACCGGTGGTGCCTCCGAAAAAGGCAACCGGTATGAAAACAGAAGCAAGCACGAAGGCGATAGCGATAACCGGGCCGGATACCTCTTTCATTGCCCGGACAGTGGCTTCTTTCGGGCTGAGGCCGGAATGGCGCATGTGATGCTCAACTGCTTCAACCACGATAATAGCATCATCCACAACCAAGCCAATGGCCAGTACCATGGCAAACAGGGTCAGGGTATTGATGGAAAAACCCAGGAATACGAAAGCGCCGAAGGTTCCAATCAGGGAAACGGGCACGGCCAGCATCGGGATTAACGTGGCCCGCCAGTTTTGCAGGAACAGATAAACGATGACAAGTACCAGAGCCAGGGCCTCTAGGAAGGTGTGAAAAACCTTTTCTAAAGATTCCCTGATATATTTGGTATTATCGGTAAGGATACTGTAGTCCATGCCAGGGGGAAAGCGCTTGGATGCATCTTCAATGACCTGGCGTACCCCGGCAATAGTTTCCAGGGCATTGGCTTCTGTTGTCAGTTGTACGGCGAAAACAACAGAATCATTGCCGTTGAAGCTACTTTTAAAGGTATTGTCCTTGGAACTAAGCTCTATTGTGGCTACATCTCCCAGATGAATGGCCGAGCCATCGCTCTGGGAGCGAATAATTACTTTTTCAAAATCTTCTTCGGTGACCAGACGGCCCTGAATACTGGCCGTATACTGGAACTCCTGCTGAGCCACCGATGGCAGCTGGCCGATCGTACCGGCAGGCGCCTGCACATTTTGTTCTTTGATAGCAGTGGCAACATCGGCGGCTGTGACACCTAACTGGGCCAGTTTATCAGGCTTGAGCCAAACACGCATACCGAAGTCGGCGCCATATTCGCCAACATCACCCACGCCTTTGACCCGGCGGATGTCATCAATAATGTTAATACTGCCATAGTTTTTAAGAAATACGCTGTCATAGGTGTTATCAGGAGAGATAAGGCTGAAATACAGAGCGGTATCTGGTGAAACTTTGCGGGTGGTTACACCCATAAGCTGCACATCCTGCGGCAGGCCGGCATTAGCCTGGGCCACACGGTTTTGGGTGTACATTGTAACCATATCCGGATTTTGTCCCAGTTCGAATTTAACATTAAGTGAATAACGGCCGGAATCAGCGCTGGTTGAGGTCATTGACACCGCACCCTCTACGCCGTTTACCTGCTGCTCAATGACCTGGGCTACTGTTTTTTCCACTACGTCGGCATTGGCGCCGGTATACACCGTGCTGATACTGACCTGGGGTGGCGTAATCTGCGGATACTGGGCAACCGGCAGATTGAAGGCGGCAATACCGCCAGCCAAGGTGATAAGTATTGCTATAACGATTGCAAAGATCGGTCGGTTAATAAAAAATTGTGCCATAAACCCGCCCCCTTACTTCGCGACCGGAATTGTCAGGTCATTCAGACCGATCATTGTTACTTTGAGAGGAGAGCCTGGTTGTGCTTTGGCAAAGCCTTCAACAACGATAACATCCTGGAGTGTAAGGCCTTCTTCCACAATTTGCAGGCTACCTATTTTGGGGCCAAGTTTCACTGGCTTCGTTACTGCTTCGCTGTTCGCGCCGACAGCGGTGACAAAGGTTTTTCCCAGCATTTCCTGAACAGCACGCTGAGGAATCAGTAATGCTCCCGGCCTGGTTTCACCAACAGCTACGATTCGGGCAAACATGCCAGGTACCAGTAATTGCTGCGGGTTGCCGAAGGTGGCTTTCATAGCCAGCGTGCCAGTCTGGCTGCTTAAGCCCCGGTCCACCTGCTCCAAATGTCCGGTAAGCGGATAATTAGTGCCATCGCTGAGAACCAGTTTAAGGTTCTGGCCCCAGGAATCCGGGGTATTGCCGAGACGGGAAAACTTAAGATATTCATTTTCGCTCATGCTAAACCGCACCTGTACAGGGTCGACTGTGGATACGGTTGCCACGACTGTGCTGCCAGCCTGCGCATACATGCCGGCACTTAATTCCCCGACGCCAATCCGGCCATCCACCGGTGATACAATTAATGTATCTGCCAAGTCATTCTGGGCTTGAGCCAGTTTGGCCAGGTAGGCGTTGGCCTGGGCTTGGGCTTGTTCTGCCTGCGCTACGGTGGTATCTAAAGTCTGAGCGGCGATGCCTCCCTGATCAGAAAGGTTTTGATAACGAATAACATCACGACGGATGTTGCTAAGTGCGGCTTGGGCCTGGGCCACCTGGGCCTGGGCGTCGGCTACTGCGGCCGCATAATTGCGCCGGTCAATTTCAAATAAAGGCTGGCCGGCATGGACAGTATCGCCGCCTTTCACTAATTTGCGGGCGATATTGCCGGAAACCTGAGCTTTGATCTGGACTTCATCTTTAGCGACAACTTCACCAACAAAATCGTATGTAACCGGTGTATCCTGCTGCAGGACCTGCATCGCTTTAACCCCAACCTCCTGCGGCGGGCGGGCTGCCTGTTGTTTGCTGCAGCCTGTTGTTAACAGTAAAAGTAGTATTGCCAGCCATATGATGTTTTTTTTGTTCACCGTCATTTCTCCTCGTCTCTTGATATTTTTTCGCTATTTGTGACTCCGTTTAAATAGATTTCCACTGCCTGGGCTACATATTGGCGCGCAAGGTCTTCTCGGTCAGGGAGAAGCTCGCGGCAAAGGGAATGAGACGTTAATGATACGTTCAATACTCTAAGCAGGGACATAGCTGCTAATTGAGGGTCAATATCTGGCCTGAATTCACCACTTGTCACCGCATCTTTAATGCAGTTACTCAGGAAAAAGTGCATTCTATTGGCAGCGGTTTTTACAATGGTGTCAAAATATTTGGTTGGATTAAATATTTCAATATAAAAAAGCCGGTCGATATAGGGGTTTTTTTTGTGAATGACTACCAGGTTATCGGCAAACCGTCTTATCTTCATAATTGCGGAAATATCTTCTTTGCTGATAATATCGATTGCGTCACCCAATATGGATAGCTGTTTTTCCAATATATACGCATACAAGTTTTCCTTGCCGCCGAAATAATATGAAATCAGTGCAATATTTACGCCGGCAGCATCCGCTAACTCTTTAACCGAAACAGAAGCTACGCCTTTCGTTGCGAACAAGGGGATTGCTGCTTCAATAATCTTATTAACGGTTGGCTTATCGGTACATATTTCAACTTTGACTGCCTTCACCTTCTTTCGTAATTTTCTGTATTTGTTTAAAAACTCCATTTTAAATATGGATTTAATTATATTCCAAAAAGGGGACTTCTGTCTAGCATTTTTGATATTATTAATACTAATTTAATAAGTGGCTTTTTGTCCTAAATTAGCCTTGTCTGTTCCGATAATTGCGTCTCTCTGTCTAATTAGTCCAATTTATGGCAATAAAAAAAGGCTATATATTGCATAGCCTTTAAAATCAACCTGACATCTGCTGTTATCAGCAGTTTAATTCTTTTAAATAAGATTTGATATTGGCAACTGAATGAGCCAAAGCCGCTTCTTCCGCCTGAGACATAGGAATTACCATGGTTGGCCCGGCTCCCTGGCGGCTGACTACAGTGGGCAGGCTGACTGCCGCTCCATAATTGCTGTTGAAAGTGGAAACCGGCAAAATCTGGTGGCTATCCTGGACGATCGCCTCCAGAATGGCGTAGGCAGATACGGCAGGAGCGAAGACTGTGCCGCCTTTCAGGGCAATGACCTGGCCCGATGCGGCTCTGACCTCATTGGCAATCCGCGTGACGGCGGCTGCATCATAATTTGGCAGATTAACCAAAGGAATGCCTTTGACACTTATATTGGACACCAACGGCACCATGGTTTCACCATGCTCACCAACCACATAAGCGTCGAGATCGCGGGCATCAACGTGGAAATGCTGGGAGAGATAGGAGCGGTAGCGGGCGGTGTCAAGAACGGTACCCATGCCGATTACACGGCCGGCAGGCAGGCCGGAGGACTGATAGGCAAGCTGGGTCATAACATCAAGCGGGTTGGTAATCATTAAGATGATGCAATTCGGACTTAGAGCAACAACCTTTTTGGTAATATCAGCAATCAGGCCGGCATTACGGGACAAAAGCATTACCCGTGGCTCGTCCGCCTTACGGGGAATACCGGCACTGATAACAACAATATCAGAATTGATTGTATCCTCAATAGTACCGTGTTTGATGTCAGCCTGGGGACAAAATGCTTGTCCCTGAAGAATATCAAGCGCCTCCCCGTGGGCTTTGTCGCTGGAGACATCTGTCAGGACGATTTCCTGGGCTAGTCCCTTCAATGCTGTTGTATAGGCTACAGCAACCCCTACCTTGCCGGCTCCAATAAACGAAATTTTCATTATCCATTCTCCTGTCTGTTTATTATTTTGACTGTTGCTGCTGAAAAATATCATAGGATCGACAGAGTTGCGCGTATTGTTCCTGCCCTATATGATTGACCAAAACATTAACCATGATGTCATGCCGCACGTATTCTTTTGTGACTAATACGACAGACGGTGTTTTTGTCCAGACGCCTGTGGAATTACTGCTGTCTTCAGCTAATTTTCCGATAACCACTTCGGCGTCATCGGTGATCACTGTGCAGAGCTTGGCGCCCACCCGCTGGTGCACATTATGGCTGCAATCCTCCAGGTTAATTACCTGGCTGGCGGCAACTTCGGCTTCGCCAAATACAGCACTGACGACATAAACGCCGCGATGTACAGCTGCGCTGAAGGCTGGATTAAGCTGGGCAATTTGTTCCGGCCAGAGGGAGGCGAATATCTCCTTGCGGGCCTGGCCGATTAATTCGCTTATTTTTGTGTTAATACTATCGGTTCCCTGGAGATTCCAGGTAAGATCAAAAGCGTCCATGGGCGGAATGGCGGTTAAATCGGTCAATATGGATTGGATACTTTTTTCGGTGTCTTCCTGGATGCGGGTAAATAAAATTTTCGGTTGGACTGGGTAATAAAGAACAGGGTCGCTTTGGCTATCCAGCACGGCCCCGCGATTCTTCAATTTAGTTAATACCTCGTAGATTTTTGATGGGGGAACCTGGGCTAACTTGCTGATCTCGTAGCCATTAGCCGGAAAGCGCCGCAGCAGTGCGTAATAAGCTTTAGCTTCATAAGTGCTAAAACCGAGAGATTCAAGCTTTTTTAAAACCTTCATAGCAGCCCCGCCCTTCTTGTTTATATACTACTATGGTAGTATATAGACTTCAATATGCACTGATAATCAGTGTATATAACAATTTTGTTCGAAAGGTGGACTTTTACGCGTTGTGCTCAGAACCGGATTTGCGTAAATGCAACTTGACGGACAGGCGTATTCTTAGTATATTTAAGAACAGACGTGTCGCCGGAAAGTATATTTTATGTAAATAGTTGCACAAACTGCAAATAATAGATTGAATTTATTATCAACACGAGACTGCAGAGCCGCTCCTAAGCGACCTCTGTTTTATTTAATTTACATTTGAGGAGGGTATTGTAATGGAAAACATGTATGTTTTTTATGATGGCAAGATTGTTCCCGAAAGTGAGGTACATATTAGCATTCGTTGTAAAGGGTTTAATTATGGATTAGGCTGCTTTGAAGGGATAAGAGCTTACTGGGATGAGGCTGAGCAGCAGTTGTATGCCTTCCGTATGCGGGAGCACTATGAGCGGCTGTTACAATCCTGCAAAACTTTATATATTAACATTCCCTATACGGTTGATGAGCTATGTCAGGCAACACTGGACCTGCTCAAAAAAAATAACTTTCGTAGCACAGTCTACATTCGTCCGCTTGCTTTTAAAGGGTCTAATCAGATTTTCCCGACACTGCTGGATGAGGATAACCGAATTGTGATTTACTGTCAGCCGTTGGGCAGCTTTGTCGGCAAGGATGAGCTGCGGGCCGCCTTTACCTCCTGGGAACGATTAGGCGATAATATGCTGCCGCCCCGTACCAAACCAACTGCCGCTTATCTCAACTCAGGACTGGCGTCGCTGGAAGTGGTGCGGCGGGGTTATGATGAGGCTTTGTTTTTAACCCGGAATGGTCATGTATGTGAGGGCCCTGGTGAAAATGTATTTATGGTTCGAAATGGCAAACTGATTACCCCGCCGCCATCGGATAATATTCTTGAAGGCATTACCAGAGATACGGTCATGGTTTTGGCAAGAGAGGAACTGGGGATCGAAGTCATTGAGCGGAGCATTACCAGAACCGAATTATATGCTGCCGAAGAGGTGTTTTTCAGTGGTACGGCGATGGAGGTTGTAGCCGTTGTTGAGGTGGATGACCGAATAATCGGTACCGGCCATCAGGGGCCGATATGCCGCAGACTGAAAGAACTTTTCTTCCAGGTGGCGACGTCTAAGTTGAAAAAGTACTCGGATTTTTGTATGCCTGTCTACTGATAGCCAGCCTGCAAAGGGATAGCGGTTAAGCTATCCCTTTGTATGTACATTTTTAACTTGCAGCAAGGGAATTTTATTGGTATAATCTTATTAATATATTTTGCATGCAAAATATTTGTAAAGGGATTAGATAGTATGTTGCAAATTTTTGACAGTACCTGTCTGCTGCTTGCCAAGGCGGAGCAAAAACACTACAACTATACCAAAAGATTATTGGATAGAAAAAAACTCAATATTACTCCCGGACAAATGGCTGTTTTGTATACCCTGTATAAGGGTGACGGCATATCGATCACTGACCTAAGTAAAAGATGCTATTTAGATAATTCTACCTTGACCGGTATTATTGACCGCATGGAAAAGGCCGGTCTTGTATTCCGGTCAGGGCAGCAGGCTGACCGCCGGTCATTCCTTATCTGTCTGACAGCTGCGGCGCGAAACCTGGAGAATCAGGTTACCGAGACGATGAATCACATCTGTGCCTCTATGCTGTCAGGATGTACTGAGGCCGAAATCGCTGTTTTCCGTAAAGTGCTGCTGAATATTTTTGCCCGGTTACAGGAATAATTTGTTTGGCTATTTCGCATTTGTAATATCTGGGTGAAAAACTATTGGAGGAGTATTATATATATGTTAGCGCAAATTTCAGACTGGAAAAGTGTTAGAAAATTTTTACCCCAACCGGTAGAACAAGAAAAAATTATCAGTATCATGCAAGCTGGCCGCCGGGCTCCATCCTGGAAGAATATTCAGCCCTGGAAGTTTATCGCCTTGACCGGGAGTCCGGATAAAGACAAACTGGCGGCTGGATTTTCAATGGGAGCACTTATAAAGAAAGCACCGGCTGTCATTCTCTGTGTGGGCAAGCTGGGCTCCTGGGAGCGCGATCATCAGCGGGACCGTTTGAGAGAGCTGCTTGCGAACACCGGCGTCACGATGGCCAATGACGATATCGACAAAACATTCTTAAATAACCAGATTGCCCAGGCTTTAGCTAATACTACCTCTTCATTAATGGCCAGAACCTTTGAAAACATGGGTATTGCCTATGGATTTATGATTCTGGAGGCCATGAATCAAGGGCTGGGAGCCTGTATTGTCGGGGAAATCGACAACGAACTATCTGGCGTGGATAGTGTTATGTATAATGAAATTAAAAGCTATTTTGGGTTAGATGGCACCGATATCATTACCGCCGCTATTATTTTGGGATACCCCGCCCGGGAATCGGTAGTAAGTCCCCGTAAACCGGAAGATGATGTCTTCCAGATTCGCGGCTAAGCTGTATATTGAGGTAGCAGAACATGCATGAGATACCAAGATGTACAAATTGCCAACATTATTATATTACCTGGGATAAGAATTTCCCTTATGGGTGTAAGTCTATGGGGTTTAAAAGCTTTAAAACACCCAGCGCGGTTGTCAGAGAGTCGTCCGGCCAGCAATGTCTGGGTTTTACGGAGAAGCGAAAACTGGAAAACCGGCTCTAAACGAGCCGGTTTTATCAGGCGCAGAAAGCTATAGCAGTTGTTGAACCTAAGAAGAACGGCTACAGAGGGACTTGGCGCAAGCCAAGTCTTTTCTTATTTGCTGTTGCCTTGACTTTATCCCCCTGGGGGGGGATAAAATAGATGTGGAGGTGTTAGTGTGGATAGCCATATACATACACATCAGAAACAGGTAGTAAACAGGCTGGCCCGGATTGAGGGCCATACACGGGCCGTCAAGCAAATGGTTGCCGAAGGCCGTGACTGTCCGGAGGTTTTGCTGCAGATTGCCGCTATCCGTAAAGCGCTTGATAATACAGCCAAGCTTATTTTAAAGGATCATCTTGAACATTGTCTGGTTCACGCTGTCAATGAAGGTGAACATGAGGAGTTCATGGGAAAGCTGCAGGCTGCGCTTAACCATTATATTCGCTAATGGAGGGAAGCTTATGAAGGCGATAGTACTGGCGGTAGCCTTATTGTTTATTCCAGCGGTTTCTTTCGCTCATTCCGGGACCGTTTTCCGGTCGGTTATCAATTATGTGCCTCTGGCAGTTGCCTTGGTACCCTTGTTTTGGAAGCCATTTGCTCAACTGTTTGCAAATCTTCGGGATTTTATCATCCGCTTAGGTAAAAAATAGACTGGCCGCTGCCATAGAACCTGACATGATAGAAAGCACTGGGTACCTATTGACTGGCAATAGGTACCCAGTGCTTTTTTTGCAATTCATTTACATAGGAGTTATTGTGATCAAGGAGATTTTACATTCTGATGGAATATATAGGTTGTAGTTTTAGTGAGGATGGAGGTATTGCTCTTGGCCACACAAGCTGCCGTTAGGTACAGTATTATTAATTTCCGGTGAGCAAAAGGAACAGGCAACCGATGATTTGAACGGCTGCCTGTTGGAAAAGGAAGGGGGCTGCTGCCATGTTCAGGGAGATGCGGCGTAAAGAAAAGCTTATGCCTCAGGAGGATACCCTCAAAATTTTACAAGAAGCCGACTATGGTACACTGGCTTGCATCGGTGAAACAGGCTATCCCTATTCGGTGCCGTTAAACTATGTTTATGATGACAAGACGATTTATTTTCACTCCGCCCGGGACGGCCATAAAATTGAGGCCATTAGCAACAATAATAAGGTCAGTTTTTCGGTGGTTAACTACTATAAATTACTGCCGGAGAAATTTGATACAGAGTATGACTGCGCGATAATCTATGGGATTGCATCGGCAGTTACGGATGATCAGGATAAAAGAAAGGCGCTTGCATTATTGATAGAGAAATACGCCGGCGCTCATCAAGCACAGGGACAAGCCTATATTGACAGGGCGATTCATGCAATTAGTGTCTATAAAATAGAAATTATCCATATGACGGGCAAACTTGGCAGATAAGTAATTAGCACAATTGTGTCACCCTGAGTACCCCAGGAAAGTGCTCTGGAAGGCTGAAATACAGACGTGGATTATTTGTAAACCGTAGCTATGAGGCCGCACAGCCGGAGATACTGTTCAACAAGGCTAATGTTTTCCCGCGTTCTTTGGCTGGGGTGTTTGGGCGTTACTTTATAGCAAATGCGCTGTGGAGCCGGCTCGGATAATTGTTGCATAACGAGCTTGTGCGATTTACAGAGGGCAGCACCCACCGACCAGGGCACAATTGCCCACTGCAGTACATCTTGCATCAATATGGGGATAAGACCTGCCGTATCTATCTGAACCCGGGCTGGATAAGCAGGGTCCCACCAGCGGTCATGCCAGCATTGATAGCCTGTGCTCCAATTCATATATAACTCATACTGCGGCTCCAGTGTCTGTATATCTACAATGGCCTGCGGCCGGCGCTCCGGGTGAGCTAAGCGCAATAATCCCATTTCCTCGGTAAAAAAAGGCTCGGTAGTAACCCCCGGCGACAGCATCTCCCGGACAACAAAAGCAATATCCAGTTCTTTACGTTCAATACTAGCAAAAGCCTCGTTGGTATGTTGGGTACGGATTTTTAGATTTAGGGCCGGGATATGTTGTCCCAAAGCACGGTATAAGGGCGGGAGAACGTAAAGGTTGAGGCTGTCTGCAACGCTGATGGCAAGGGTCGAGCGCAGTCCTTGGGCTTGCAGAATCTGAACATCTTGTTGCAACAGATTCCAGCGTTCGGCAAGATTGATAAAGTTTTCTCCCAGAGGGGTTAATTGTATTCTATGGATACCCTTACCGCGCTCTATTAAACGGCCTCCGATGTTTTGCTCTAGCATTTTCAACCGGTAGCTGATGGCTCCTTGTGACAAATTGAGTAACTCGGCCGCTTTATTCAGGGTACCTGTCTGTATGATTGCCAAAAATGTCCGAACACCCAATACATCCATTTTTTCCTCCGAATATTAAAATATTTAATATTAAATGCTAAAATATTGCGTTTTACAAAGTCTATTAATATATTCTAAAATTAACACGTTGCCGGCATTTAATCAATAAGTAACAGATACAAATGAAATTCAGGGGGTCTGGGGATTGTTTTTTCCGGGAGACGCTAACAAAAATAAAGTCATTGTTATATCGTTGCTAACGGCAGCCTGCCTGCTTGGCGATTCTATGCTGTATATTGTTCTACCCATCCACTGGCAGGCTGTGGGTCTCGATTCTTTATGGGAAGTTGGCATTTTGCTCTCAGTTAACCGGCTTGTAAGATTGCCGCTAAATCCGCTGGTAGGCTGGCTGTATGGCCGCATGAGCAGCCGTAACGGCATTTTGCTGGCTGTTGTTTTGGCTGCCTGTACAACCTTGTCTTATGCCATTTTTAAAGGTTTCTGGATATGGATAGCGCTGCGCTGTATATGGGGACTTGCCTGGTCCTTTTTACGCTTAGGCGCCTACTTTACCATTCTTGAGGTTGCAGACGATACAAACCGGGGTTATTATATGGGGCTGTATAATGGCCTGTACCGCCTGGGAAGTCTGGGGGGCATGCTGCTGGGCGGGATTCTGGCCGATCAATATGGGCTTAGCGCTACCGCTATTTTCTTTGGGATAGTCACCTTTATTGCTATTCCGTTCGCAGTCCGGTCCCTTTCCGGCTCAACCCGGCATGTCGATGACAGGAGCAAACCGGTAGCTGTTCAGGAACTGTTTACCCTCAATGTACTTTGGACATTGACGACAGGCTTAATTATTGCGGCGGTGTATCAGGGGGTTTTTGTGGCAACCCTCAGTTATTTAGTTCAGCTGCATTATTCGGCAACTAACCTGATCTTCGGCATCACGTGGGGGGCTGCTTCGATTGCTGGTTTTCTGCAGGCCTTACGCTGGGGTTGGGAGCCGTGGCTGGCTCCCTGGTTTGGCAAGATTTCTGATGGCCGGTTTGGCCGCCGGGCCATATTGGCGGTCACCTTAACCTTGGCTGCCACCTTGTTTTTACTAATCCCGGTACAACTTCCGGTCGCCCTATGGTTTCTGCTTATTATAGCCATTCTGTTGACCGCCACAATTTTAACGACCGTAATTGATGCGGTTGCCTGTGATGTTGCCTGCTGTTCACCGCAAAAGGCTTTTATGACAGCCTATGCCTTTGCCATTGATATTGGGGCTGCGTTAGGTCCGGTTATTGGTTATACACTGAACGAAATCTGGGGACCGTATGCAATCTACTGGGCAATTGCCGGCAGTTTGCTGCTTTTGGCGGTAAAATGGATCTTTTGGCCGCTTGCTATTTATAAAACCGTGTAACGCATTTATTCTGTCAGCGGGATGAAAAAAAGGCTGCCGGCGGCAGCCCTGATCAATCTTTAATATCAGCTCTGGGATTTGGAATGGAAGCCTGATTTGTTGCGTTGCTTTTCAGGCGGGAGCGCTGGATTAGCCGTCTGAATAATGGTGGCTGCGGCATTGCCTCTATCCTCAAGAGCGGCTTTGGTTGCCCGTTCAATAAGATAGTCCATTGAATCGTAATTTTGCGAAACCGCACAACCAACAGTGACCGAAATCCGGATTGTTTCGCCGTTGAGGGAGATCGGTGATTCCGAGACTGACAGTTTAAGCTTGTCGGCAAGCATTAACAGCAGGCTTCGTTTGGAAGTGTCCACAATAGCAATAAAGCTTGCCCCGTGCCACCGGCCGATAATATTGGGGTAGCTGATGCCGGCAGACAAAGTCGTGGCAACAATTTTTAAGATCTTGTCGGCCATTGATACCCCGTATTGCTCATTAATAGCCCGGAAGCCGGTAATATTTATATATATAATACCAAAGGACTCCCGCTTGCCGGGGATTTCGTCAAGCATGATCTGGAGCCGGTTTTCAATATATTGCTTACTGAATAATTCAGAAAGAGAATCAACATAGGCAGCCTTGGTTAGTGCTTTTACCTTATCAGGCCCAAAGCGGGGGTGTGATTTATGGGAAAACAATTCGATAAATCCTGATAATGTGCTGTCTTTATTATAGACAGGAAAGATCCGCACTGTGGCCGCCAGGGAATGCCCTTCTTTATGGGTAATAAAAACTTCTTTTTCCTGAAACTGGCCTTCCGGCAGCGGCGCCTGACTGAGCAGACACCTTTTGTCGCAGAGTTTTTCACCGTTTGTATCCCGGTGCGCCATAATCTGGCAACAGGGTTTCATGAGCGTTTCCTCTGCTTGATAACCGGCAATCTGTTGCGCACCTGCATTCCAATAGATAATATGCTTGTTTACATCAGTGAAACAGACTCCCTCATCCAGATAATCCAGTACAGTACTTATTAAGGCTCTAAAATGATCATTCATAATCGGGCCCCCTCCAGTGGATCTTTCATAATAGATTTCTAATAACATGCAAATAATTCCTGCTTAATATTGACTTGCTATAAAATTTTGCTGTTAATAAAAACAGTGAGCAGATTAGATTTTTGGCTATTGCCTATCACGGCTCATCAGGCATAAAATAAAGCTAGTAACATGTATTGGGCAGTTACGGTGTGAAAGGGGAATCATGTGGTGTTTGGTATTGTTCACTATGAAATGTTTCTTATAACCGGCATTATCCTCAATATTACTCCCGGTTCGGATACGATGTATATTTTAAGTCGCAGCATATCCCAGGGCCGACGGGCTGGCATGTATTCTGTCCTGGGCATTAGTTCCGGCTGCGCTGTCCATACCGTGCTGGCCGCACTGGGATTATCCGTTGTTTTGGCCCAATCGGAGCTGGCCTTCACGGTTGTCAAAACAGCTGGGGCACTCTATCTTGGCTGGCTGGGTATCACTATGTTGCGGGCTAAACATAATCCTCTGCTAAGCCTGCAGGAAAATGATATGACCTGCCGGGATATCTACTGGCAGGGGCTATTAACCAACGTGCTTAATCCGAAGGTAGCGCTTTTTTTCATTTCTTTTTTACCTCAGTTTATTGATCCGCAAAATAGTTACGGAATTGTGCCGTTTGTCTTTTTAGGGATAACCTTTTTAGTTACCGGTACCTTATGGTGTTTACTGCTGGCGTTTTGCGCTGCCCGTGCCACGGCTGTTCTCCGCCAGAATAATGGTGTGGCCAATTGGCTTAACAAAATCTGCGGTGGCATCTATTTGCTTTTAGGGGTAAAATTACTGACAGCTCAGCGTTAGTGATGAAAGTATAAGGAGATGAGAACGGTATGAGATTTGTTAATTTCAGGATTGGCCAAGAGATTCGCCTGGGCATCCAAAGTGAGCGTGGTATTGTTGATGTAAAAGAAAGGGCTGCACGGTACGGCGTCCAGGTGCCAGTGACGATCGATCAGGTTATAGCTGCCGGTGAAACAGCCTGGCCGCAGCTGGCGGAATTGGCGGCAAGAGAAGGTGATTTTCTGTCTGAGGCTGAGTTACACTTTGCGCCCTGTGTCCTTACTCCCGAAAAAATTATTTGCGTTGGTTTAAATTACGTTAGTCATCAGGACGAATGTGATATTGAGGTACCGGCGGTGCCAATCCTGTTTAGCAAATTTAATAATGCACTCGCTGCCCATAACCAGGATATTGCATTGCCGTCGCAGGCGGTACAATTTGATTATGAGGCTGAGTTAGTTATCGTTATTGGTAAGGAGGCAGCCCATGTTTTACCGGAGAAAGCCCTCTCCTATGTTTTTGGCTATACCGCAGGCAATGATTTAAGTGCCAGAGATCTCCAGTTTCGGACAGGCCAGTGGCTGCTGGGCAAGACCTGTGATCAGTTCGCGCCGATTGGTCCCTGGCTGGTGACTGCTGATGAAATAGACCCGCATAATCTTGCTATCTCCTGCAGCGTAAACGGTGTTATTCGCCAGGCTGGCAATACGCGGGATATGGTTTTTAACTGTGCGGCAATTGTCAGCTATTGCTCGACCTATATGACCCTAAAGCCGGGCGATATTATTTTTTCCGGCACTCCGGGCGGGGTGATCCTGGGGTATCCGCAAGCACAGCAGCAATGGCTTGCTGCCGGCGATACAGTTGCCGTTACTATTGAGAACATCGGTACGTTGCAAAACACATTAAAGTAATATGAAAAATAATGTGAACCCTACATAAAATATAACCATATAAGCAGGCAAAAGCCACAGGGATCTATTGTACTAGATCCCTGTGGCTTTTATAAGTATAACTCATACCAATTTGCATCATATTAAAGGACGACAGACAGATAGGTAAGATTCTCACAAATAGGGAGGCGGTAGCATGGAAATAAGACAGGAAACAAAACGGGACATGCTGGAAAAAGGGGCTGTATTACAGCGGGATAAAAAAACCTATGCCATAGCGCCACATATACCGGGCGGTATTATTTTGGATTTCGGTATGCTGCGGAAGATTGTTGACATTGCTGAAAAGTTTGGTGCCCAGGCACTAAAGCTGACAAGTGCCCAACGGATTGCGATAGTGGGAATTGAGGAAGAACATATTGATCAGGTATGGGAAGAACTGGGCATGGACAAGGGGCATGCTATCGGGTTATGTGTGCGCAGTATAAAAATATGCCCGGCAACGCATTTTTGTAAACGGGCGCAGCAAGATGCAGTGACCTTGGGGCTGGAACTGGACAAAAAATATCATGGTAAGGATTTGCCTTCCAAATTTAAAATGAGTGTTGCCGGCTGTGCAAATTCCTGCAGTGAACCGGCAGTACGGGATTTAGGGATCATGGGCACACCCAAAGGCTATACCGTTATGATTGGTGGCAATGCAGGCATTAAGCCGCGACTTGCCAATATTCTGGCGGAGAATGTGCCGCAAGAGGATGTGCTTCCCTTGGTAGATAAGATTGTTAGCTACTACCAGGAGCATGCGAAAAGTTATGAGCGTTTGGGAAATATGATCGACCGGTTGGGCTTTGAAAGGATCAAACAGGATCTATCAGACTGAATCCCGCAATTTACAAGGGTTTCGCCTGCATAATTGCATAGGCCAAAAAGTGCCGGCAAGGTTAGTGTGCAGGCACTTTTGTTTTTATATATAGTTTTTTGAAAACACAATATAATAAAAAGTCCTTGCCAATAGTACTGAATTATAATAAAATTTATGCCAATAAGCAGGTTGACCTTAGCCGGCTGATATCGATAAGGGGAGGTGTGGGTAATTTCGTTGCAAGGCTGAATTTAGATTTCTTTTCTGATTTTTTTATATGGGGGATGACTATGACGAGAAGATTGCCCAAAGTAAGTTACCTGGTCCTGGTATTGATTTGTATTGCCGGTTTAATTTCAGGGTGTGGAGATAATGCCAGCAAGGATATTAAAATCGGTATGATATATGAGCTTACAGGTAACACCGCAACCTATGGCACCTCGGCTGCCAGTGGCGCCAAACTTGCTTTTAAAGAGATAAATGCCAACGGCGGGGTGCTGGGAAAACAGATTCAGATTATTACTGCCGATAATAAAGGGGAACCTTCTGAGTCAGCTAATGCGATGACGAAAGTGATTACTCAGGACAGGGTAATTGCCGTGACCGGGTTTACTGTCAGTTCCTGTGGTATTGCCGGCTCGACCGTTTCGGAAGACAATAAGATCCCTTTTGTAGCCGCGGCTACCGTTAACCCTAAGGTTACTGTTGATGAAAAAACCGGAAAAGTAAAAAATTACACATTCCGTGCCTGTTTCATTGACTCTTTCCAAGGTACTGTGGGTGCTAATTTCGCGTTACATAATTTCAAAGCGAAAAATGCTGCTATTATGATTGATAATTCAAGTGATTACAGTAAAGGCCTGGCCCGTGTATTTAAAGCCGCTTTTGTGCAAGGAAGCGGCCAGATTGTTGCTGAAGAGGCGTACCTGCAAAAAGATCAGGACTTTAAATCAGTACTGACCAAGATTAAGGCGCAAAACCCGGATTTATTATATATTCCCGGATATTATGAAGATGTGGGCAAGATTGTAAAGCAAGCCAGGGAATTAGGCATTACGATACCTGTTCTTGGCGGCGATGCCTGGGATTCGCCCCGCCTGGTTGAGATTGGTGGCGCCAGTGCCTTAAATAATACGTATTTCACCAATTTTTATTCAGTAGAAGATAAAAATCCTGCTTCTAATGCCTTTGTTGAGGCGTACAAGCAAGAATATGGTCAAATGCCTGACTCCATGGCTGCTATGGGCTATGATGCCGTTTATTTATTGATTGATGGCATTAAACGGGCCAATAGTACAGACGCCGCTAAGATCAGTGAGGCTCTGGCTGCGACCAAGAACTTTAAAAGTGTAAGCGGCGACATGAATCTAAGCGCTACCCATGATGCGGTCAGGGGCGTTGTTATTATTGAAATGAAAGACGGCAAGCAGGTTTATAAAGAAACTATAAGGCCATAGAGTAAAGGACCCGCAGGGATAAACATCTGCGGGTCCTTATTACATCCAGGTATTCGCTGTTTATTTTTCTGCCGGGAGCTGAGGACTTTAATACCTGTGCCTATTGACATAGAGCGTACTCTAAGGTGTATGATAAAATGCAAACATAATTTTACAATAGTGTGTTTGCCGGAATGGTCGTACTGTTTATCCAAATGCGGTGGGAGGTAGGTTTATTATGGGATATATGATTAAGGAGGTAGCAGCAAAACTTAATCTGACAGCCTATACGCTTCGCTACTATGAAAAGGCAGGCTTATTGCCTTTTGTTAAGCGTGATGATAACGGCAACAGGGTGTTTGAAGACAATGACCTGGAATGGGTTATGTTAATTTGCTGTCTACGGGATACAGGCATGTCTGTTGGCACGATCAAATGTTATGTGGATCTCTGCCTAGAAGGCGACAGTACAATGGAAACCCGCAGGCAAATGATAGTACGTCATAAACTAGCTGTTGAGCAGCGGATTGAACAGATGAATGGCTGTCTGGCCAGGATTAATAAAAAACTGGGCTGTTACGAAAAGTCGGCCGAAGGCGACGGCAGTGACGTGTGTAATCCCGCTCGTAAGAGCTGATGGTTTACTTATAAATTAGAGGAGGCTGTTTTATGGAGAAGTCAAAGGTTTATTTTACGAATTTGCGGGCAACTGCCAAAATGAATTTGCTGCAGAAGCTGGAGCGGCTGGTTAAGCAGGCCGGAATTGAACAAATCGATTTCAAAGGTAAGTTTGCCGCAATTAAAATTCACTTTGGTGAGCCCGGTAACCTTGCTTACCTTAGACCTAATTATGCTAAGGTGATTGTTGATCTGATAAAAGACTTGGGTGGCAAGGTTTTTCTTACTGATTGCAATACTCTCTATGTCGGCCGGCGGAAAGATGCCCTTGAACATTTGGACGCGGCCTATGAAAATGGTTATAATCCCTTCTCTACAGGCTGTCAGATCATAATTGGGGACGGTCTGAAAGGAACCGATGAGGCCTATGTGCCGGTACCTTGTGGTGAATACATAAAAGAAGCCAAAATCGGTAGGGCCGTTATGGACGCAGATATCATAATCAGCCTGAATCACTTTAAAGGTCATGAACTTACCGGGTTTGGCGGTGCCTTGAAAAATATCGGCATGGGCTGTGGCTCGCGGGCGGGAAAAATGGAGATGCATAGTGATGGGAAGCCGGCGGTAAAAAGTAAAGCTTGTGTAGGCTGCGGGGCCTGTGCAAGAAACTGTGCCCATAAGGCGATAACCGTTACCGACGCTAAGGCAGTAATTGACCATAGTCGGTGTGTTGGTTGTGGCCGCTGTATCGGTGCTTGCCATTTCAATGCAATTGTTGCGGCCTGGGATGAGTCGAACGATGTGCTTAATAAAAAAATTGCCGAATATACCTGGGCTGTTTTACATGATAGACCGCACTTTCATATCAGTATGGTGATTGATGTGGCACCCTTTTGTGACTGCCACGCCGAAAATGATCTGCCGATTATACCGGATATCGGCATGTTCGCTTCCTTTGATCCGGTGGCGCTGGATATGGCTTGTGCTGATATGGCGAATCAGGCACCGATCATTGCCGGCAGTTACTTGGCAGAGCAGCTAAAAAACAAAAATTCCCAGGCTGTTGCCCATGACCACTTCCACGCTACCCATCCGGAAACGAACTGGCTGGTGTGTGTTGATTATGCGGAAAAGATTGGGCTGGGGAAAAAAGCGTACGAGCTGATTGAAGTCTGATTTTGCTGATTGCACGCCAGGCCTTGGCGTGTAAACCAGCCTGCTTTAGGCAGTAAAGCCTGCCGCCCAATTTCAATAAGAACCCATAGACTATTTTTGGTCTATGGGTTCTTATTTTCTTCCGTTGCCTAGTGGCTGCCCCACATGCCCGGTGGCAGGTTTTGAAAAAAATTCTTGCTGCCGGACGGTTTATGTGTCAGAAAGCATACTGCATAAATATATTACAATAAAGGAGGTCGTTAACATTGATAAGTTCCAATGAACTCCAGATACTGGGATATATTGCGAGTATACTGATCGGGGCCAATATTCTGGCTATGGCGTTATTTGTTCTCTTTGCCAAATTGCCGGACGGACAATTGCGCGAGTTGATTCGCGGTGTTATATTTCAACTTGATAAGTTTGCTGATACCATGGCGAATAGTGAAAAGCGGGCTTCGGCGATCGGCCAGGTGAATGCAATACTGGGCTGGCGGGGAATGCTGGTGCCGGCAGCACTGATTGGCTGGGTAATTGATACTGAGGTCGCTGCCATTCGGGAGATGCAGAAGGCTACCGGCACACCCGACTTGCATGAAGAGCAGGCGCAGCAGGAAGATAGCGGTGAGCGGCAGGACGAAAGAATCATGCAGCAAGTGACTTTAGCGGAGATCAAACAACTGGCCCTTAAGGCCAGAGGTGCTCTTCAGCAGTCTGCTCAAGGGTACGGTTGGCCGGTTAAGGTGTATTTGCATTGGACGGCTGGACATTATGACCAGTTTTTTAGCGATTATCATTTTAATATTGGCAAAGACGGCTCGGTATTGGTAAGCACTAATGATTTGAGCGAGAAGAAGAGCCACACGTATTTCCGCAATAGCGGTGCCATCGGCATAGCGGCGGCTTGCGCCTATAATGCCCATTCCTGTAATGATCTGGGCCCGGAGCCGCCGACTGCGCTGCAGATTGAGGCCATGGCCCAGTTGATTGCTGTGTTAAGCAAGGCACTTAGTATACCCATTGATATACAGCACTTTATGACTCATGCTGAGGCTGCTGACAATCTGGACGGCTGTAACCCCGGCTATGCCGAAAACGGGTATCCCCAAGGAAAATACGGACCTCAGAATAGTGTCGAACGCTGGGATTTGTGGGTGCTGAAAGCTGGAGACAAACCTGGGAGCGGTGGTAATATTCTGCGCGGAAAAGGTATTTGGTATCAGCAAAACGGCGTTGGCTAATGACAGGCTGTTATAGCCAGGCATTGGCCAAATCCGTTGTTTGTTTTGACCAATGGGTTGTTTAGTTGTTAACTGTTCTGGCGCCCAAGGCTGGTGCAAGCGTTGGTTTCTTAGTATTCAACAGCCTTGAATGGTTTTAAAATCAAAAGCTAACCGGCCGGTTCATGAACCGGCCGGTTAGCTTTTGGTAAGTTCGCCTGCTATTATTAAAGGAAATAGCTTATAAATGAAGAACCTCAATAAGGTAACGTCGGCTTAGCTAATTATCTTAACTGCAGAAATAGCAAAGGAAGATGCCTGTGTTAGTAACGGTCAATCATGCAATTCTACATATTTTAGATTTTAATTCTGGAATTACTGTTTTTTCAGAACAGGAACTGGACGCAAAAAGCAACAGTGTGGCCACTTTTTTATCCAAACATATTGAAAAATCTTTTACAGATCACAATGCCAAAGCCGGCACTTTTCACCCTGATAGTAATTTTAAAACGCAAATGGCGGCATATCTTGAAGGGAGGGAAAATTTTACCGGGTTTTCTGTATATATAGCAGATTTAATGTATACAGCTATATCCCAGTCGGAGGACGCAGATTCTACGGATTTGATCATTTGTGACTGCGATATAGACAGTAAGCGTGTTATTGCCCTTTTAAAGTGTAACAATAAAGTCGGCTTCATTCATCAGGTTACACATCAGGATGAAAAAATTAAAAACGAGATTATTAACCATTATGCAATATTACCCGGCTTGACGCAAAAACTGGATGAATACGCACTGATCGAGGTGGACTCCCTGGCTATTCGGTTTGTCGATAAAAAACGCAGTATTAATGGTGAAGAGGCGTTTATCTTTGCTGATCGCATTCTGGATTGCAGTTCACTTATTTCCGCTAAAGAGACGATTAAATTAGTCAGTTCAATTACCAAAATGGTGGCCGAGAATCATGGTCAAAGCAGTGTTGAGGCTGTGTCTAAAACCAAAAACTTCATTGTCGAGAATACAGAGATATCCGAATATCTCGATCCGGTCGAGTTAGGGAAAGAGGTATTTCGTTCCTCGCCATTAATGCAGGCCGAGTATATTAAAGAGGTACAAAGTGCCGGACTTCCCGAAACCGTAAAGCTAGACCGAACGCTGGCCCTGCAGAAGGGTAAAAATCATAAGATTAAAACCGATACCGGTATTGAGATTACCTTTCCTGTGGACTATTTCCAAAACAAGGAGTTTATTGAGTTTATTAATAATGCCGATGGTACGTTATCCATTGCCCTAAAAAATATTGGCAGTATTACTAATAAATAGTATCTTTTATTGTAAAGGAGCGTTGAAGACAATAATCACAATAACTGCTATTGAACCGGCTGATTTAGAACAATTTGCCCTGTTGGGTGAGGAACTTTTTGGGGCTGAAACCAACCGGACAAAATTGACAAGTGTGTTTGCAAAAATTCAGGCTGACGCCAGCTATATTTTTATAGGTGCCAAGGATGAGCAGCAAAGATTACTCGGTTCGGCCATGGGAATTATCTGCAGTGACACAGTCGGTGAATGCCGGCCTTTTATGGTATTGGAGAATATTATTGTCAGCAAGCAGAGCCAGCGACAAGGTGTTGGGAAAAAACTCATAGAATATCTGGAAGCACGGGCCCGTGAACAAAACTGTTACTTTGCCATGCTGTTGTCACATGTCAGGCGTACAGAGGCCCATAGCTTTTATGAAGCTATGGGCTATCCTAAAGATATTGCCCAAGGTTTTAAAAAATATCTGTAAATGGGCAGATAATAGCCGTTTCGGCAAAAACAAAACTGCAGGCATCTGTTCTGCAGTTTTTGTTTTTGCCGGCGGGACGGATAAATTGGCATGAATCTTAATTTCAAAATACTGGCAGGGGTTCGAAGTTTGGAGTATAATAAATGTGGAAATAACTGTAATTCTACTGAGGAAACGACAACAATGTTATGGGGGAATTGTTATGGGGACAAGGTACAAGATTGACAACTCTAAAATTAATTTTACCTTAACTGTGGACGGGATGACGTGTGAACACTGTAAAAAGGCTGTAGAGTCAAGGATTATTACCCTGTATGGTGTGGATTCAGCAGTTGCAGACCTGGCAGCTAAAACCTTAACAGTGGACTTCGATCCTAACTGCATTACCTTAAAGGATATAATGGCGGCAATTTCAAAAGAAGGTTATAGTGCCACTTTATAACCGGTAAGCTCCGGTTGCACCAAGATTTTGTATTCGCAAAATCTTGGTGTTTTTATGTGCAGCTGCAATCAACTGCTTGCCCCAGTGGTTGTAGTATTCTTTAGTGTCTCCAGGGTTACCTTTATAAACTCACGTAATGAAGGGGAGAGCCATTTTTCCTTATGGTACAGTAACTGTGCTTTAATAGCAAAAGCCGGCCCTTTCCAGGGTAACGCCAATAACCGGTTAGAGGCCAGTTCCTGCCTGACAGTAGCATAAGGCAAGAAGCCGACGCCCCAGCCGTCACAAACAAACCTCTTGATAACCTCGTTGCTGCTTACCCCTAATACCGAGGCCGGCTTTGCTCCCGCTTGCGTCAGCATACTCTCAAACAAGCGGCGGTAGCTACACCCGGGTTCTGTCAGGATGAGGGCCTGCTCATTCATATGCTCGGGCAGAATTTGTTCCATTTTGGCCAGAGGATGATGGGGAGCTGCGATAACCGCCATGGGTACATCAAACAGAACATGGGTTACAAGATCACTTTCGGTACAGGTTATGTCAGGCAGGAATGCCAGGTCAATCGTGTTTTTGCGCAGATGCGTCCGGTAATCACAACAAATATCAAAGCGAATATTGAGCTCTACTTTAGGGTAAAGGGAGCGGAATGAGTTGAAAACCTCAGACAAGCGATAAGTAAAAAGAGATTCGGCGGAGCCAATTGTCAAAGAGCCGCGGGGGGTCAGTGAACTGGAAATCAGGTCCCTGGCCTCGTCAGCCAGTTTAAGGATTTGGTCGGCATAGGTATATAAATACTCACCATCCTGGGTCAGTTTTATCTGCTTTCCTAATCTCTCGAATAACTGCGTGCCTAAGTCTTGCTCAAGTGCCTGGATTTGATTGGTTATCGTGGACTGGGCATAGCCGAGGTCCTTCGCCGCCCTGGTAAAACTTAATAATTTAGCTGTTGTAACAAAAGTTTTTAACTCACGAAGTTCCATCTCATTCTCCACCCATCAGATTTTATGAAATAGTTTATCAGTATTATCAATTTTACCTATGGATAACTCTATGATAATATAATTTTTAAAAACAGTCCATACCACGCTGTTATGGTTTTATTAGTACCGAAAATTAAATTGATCTGGAGGCAAAGAAAATGCTGAAAACAATGACTGCTGGACAAATTAAGGACCGGGTCCACGAGTTGGGTGCCGATTTATGCCAGATAGCCTCGGTAGAACGCTTTGCCGATGCGCCTGCCGGTTTTCACCCGACCGATATTGTAAAAGACTGTCAAAGTGTGATTGTTGTGGCTGTGCAATTTCCGGTAAGTACGTTGTCAACTGCATCCCCGGCTGCGTATACGTTTGTCCGTAATAAACTGGCTGATAAAATAGACTCAATTACAGTGCAGCTTGCCGGAGAACTGGAGAAACTAGGCGGCTGCGCTGTTCCTGTTCCCTCGGCAGATCCTTATGATTACTGGGATGATGACCGGCGGCACGGGCAAGGGATATTGTCGTTAAAACATGCTGCCGTGCGGGCCGGTTTAGGTAAAATAGGGAAAAATACCTTGCTGATTAATAAGCAGTTTGGCAATATGCTGTGGTTGGGGGCGATACTATCCAACCAGGATGTTGAACCTGATGCTCTGGCAAATTATCAAACCTGTCTGCCTAATTGCAAAATCTGTTTAGAGGCCTGTCCGGCGAAGGCACTTGATGGCGTCACTATTACGCAAGATAAGTGCCGCAGTACTTCGGCAAAATATAAGGCCGGTGGTGGTAGTGTTTATGCCTGTAACCTCTGCCGGAGAATCTGTCCGCTCCATAGTGGAATTAAGGATATTCATAATTAGCTGCTGGTGTTGCAGGATTTTGGCCTGCGTTAGGATAAATCAGTACCTATTGCGTAGTATAGGAGTAACAGAATGCAAAAACGGGATATTTTAATAGGGCTGGTTGTTGTTGTTGTTTGGGGACTCAATTTTATCGCCATAAAGATTGGTTTACAAGATGTACCGCCCTTGTTACTAGGTGCCGCCCGTTTTCTTTTGGCCTGCTTTCCCATTATTTTTTTTCTGCCTAAGCCGCCGGTTGGCTGGCTGTGGTTGATTGCCCTGGGGCTGGCTATTAATGTGGGCCAATTTTCTTTTCTGTTCATGGGGATGAAGGTCGGTATGCCGGCAGGGCTTGCTTCACTTGTTCTCCAGTCACAGGCTTTCTTTACACTGCTGGCAGGGGTGGCCTGGCTTGGCGAACGCTGGAGCTGGAATCACCTGGCAGGCCTTGCTTTAGCAGCCAGTGGCATGGCTATCATTGGCTTTCAGCAAGGCGGGGAAATGACGGTTGCCGGTTTTGTTCTTACTTTAACAGCCGCCGCTTGCTGGGGGCTTGGTAATATCATTATGCGGCAGGCTACTCAGGGGCTACCGCCTTCTTCTATGCTGGCGCTAGTGGTTTGGGCCGGTGCGGTGGCAATTTTACCATTACTGTTATTATCC
>JAEWGR010000069.1 GCA_023388195.1 Bacillota bacterium | reverse complement strand
TGATTGGGGTGAAGTCGTAACAAGGTAGCCGTATCGGAAGGTGCGGCTGGATCACCTCCTTTCTAGGGAGAACCGTTTAGGGTAACCCCTAAACTACTTCCAAGGTCGGTACATTTGGTTGATGCAGGAATACTAGACACACCATATGCGGTGGCTGTAGTAATCCATTTACATTGTTTGGTTTTGAGGGAATGGTTTATCATTATAGTGTTAAGCATGAGAAAGACCGACTAAAGCGGATAGCATTAGCCGGTTTTTTTGTATTCGTGAACGAAGCAAGGGGACGTTCGCTTTGCCTCCGGCCTGGGGAGATTTGAGCAGTAAACAGCCGCCTGCATTTGCAAGGCGGCTCTGTTTGTTAAGGAATCATCCAGGACAGGACGTAAGCCTGTAAGTAGGTCATGACACCAACAATAACCGCCAGCGCGAGGGAGTGCATGACAGTGAAGCTGAACAGGTCGCCCTCTTTACCTACCAGACCTGTGGCCGCAGTGGCCACCGCAATGCTTTGCGGCGAAATCATTTTGCCGGTAACACCGCCGGAAGAGTTGGCGGCAACTGTCAGGATCGGGTCAACGCCCACTTGTTGAGCGGTTACTGCCTGCAGATTGCCGAAAAGGGCATTTGCTGAAGTGTCTGAGCCGGTGAGGAAAACTCCGAGCCACCCCAGCCAGGCCGAAAAGAAGGGAAAGAATGAGCCGGTTCCGGCCAGAAACAGACCAAGGCTTGAACTCATGCCTGAGTAGTTCATGATATAAGCAAGGCCAAGTACAGCCGGAATGGTAATTAAAGGTTTAGTTAGCTGTTTGAAGGTTTTGGCGAAAATACGAAAGAACTGTCCTGGCCCTACGCCCAGGATCATAGCTGACAAGATGCTGGCAATAAACAGGGCTGTTCCCGCCGCGCTCAGCCAGTTGATTTTGTAAGCGGCCGCCATGGCCACCGGAGTTTTGGCAATTGGGGCAACCTGGGTAACAACATTATGCAAGCCCGGAACATAAATGGACAGGGTAGGGGCTTCAATAATGGCTTTGACCGGTTTAAGTCCCCACAAAATGACCATAACGGTGAGGATAATAAAAGGGGCCCAGGCAGTAAGTAATTCACCGCTGGAATAGGTTGGCAGCGTGGCAGCCGCCGATTTGTTCCCCTGCTCACCGGGAAAACGCCAGATCGACGCCGGTTTCCAGCTCTTCAGGAAAACAGTCAGGGCCAGTATGCAAGCCAGGGAGGAAAGGATGTCAGGCAGTTCCGGTCCTAAATAGTTTGATGAAAAGTATTGAAGGACAGCAAAGGAAAGACCGGCTACCAAACAGGCAGGCAGTACCTCCATGGTTGCTTTCCAGCCGGCCATCAGAATGATTAGCCAAATAGGGATGAATACCGAGATAAAAGGCAACTGCCGGCCGACCATCTGACTGATTTTCATAGTGTCGATGCCTGTAACCTGGCCGGCAACAATAATTGGAATACCAATACCGCCAAAGGCTACCGGAGCGGTATTCGCGATGAGGCATAAGCCGGCAGCATATAACGGGTTGAAGCCAAGGCCGACAAGCATACCGGCCGAGATTGCCACCGGCGTGCCAAAGCCTGCTGCTCCCTCCAGAAAAGCTCCGAAAGCGAAGGCGATCAGCAGGGCCTGCAGGCGACGGTCATCGGTTATGGTGGCAATAGAATTTTTGATTACCTCAAATTTACCGGTTTCGACCGTCATATTATAAATGAATATCGCGGTGATTACTATCCAGAAGATGGGGAAAATCCCATAGGCAATGCCCATTAGCGCTGCCATCAGGGTGGTGGAAAAAGGCATCTTATAGACTAATACTGCCACCAGGAAAGCAGCTACCAGCGCTGAAATCCCGGCGATTTGTCCAGGTGCCCGGCGGATAGCCAGTAAGTAGAAAATCACGATAATTGGTATGGCGGCAGCCAAAGCAGACAGTGCCAGATTGCCTAACGGTACGTATTCCTGAGTCCACATCATATTATTGTCCCTCCTGCTGTTTAACAAACTAAGAAACTTATTCTATTATTTACAGGAGAGATTTAAAAAAAAACAGGATAATGCTGGATGATCTGTGCAGACTATAGATGACCACTTGCCAGATAATTATTATATTTTTGGAGGTCACCAGGAATGAAAGCATCGATATTTATTACTTGCATCTGCGATAGCATGTACCCCCATGTTGGTGAGTCTATGGTAAGGGTGCTGGAGAAGCTGGGCGTGACCCTGGATTTTCCGCCGGAACAAACCTGTTGCGGCCAGCCGGCTTTGAGCAGCGGATATTGGGAGGATGCCAAACCGGTAGCCGAGACCATGCTAAAGGCTTTCAAAAACAGCGAGTATGTTGTCGCACCGGCAGGCTCGTGCATCACTGCCGTTAAAGAGTATTACCCGGCCTTATTTGAGAAAAACCCTGAGCAGTACCGGCAGGCCAAGGATCTTACCAGCAAGCTTTATGAATTTAGTGAATTTGTTGTGAAAGTACTAAAAAAAGAAGATGTCGGTGCCAGCTTTCCGCACCGGGTAACTTACCATTCGAGCTGCCACGCGCGCCGGTTTCTGAATACTGATGAATATATCCATACTCTACTCAAACATGTACAGGCGATAGACTATGTTCCTTTGCCCCATGAGGAGGCCTGCTGTGGTTTCGGCGGGACCTTTGCTGTTAAATTGCCGGAAATATCCGAGGCAATGGTGGATGAGAAGGTAAGAAATATCCTTGAAACCAAAGCGGATGTACTTATCGGTACCGATTTAAGCTGTTTAATGAACATTACCGGCCGCCTGAGAAAACAAAAGTCCAATATACGGGTAATGCATATGGCTGAGTTATTAGATGAGGGGATGAGAACGTGAGTGAGAGACCGGCTCTCCATCTTCGGGACCGTGCAGTCAAAGCCTTAAAAGATGATCAGATGCGCCAGGCTGTCCGCAAAGCAGTGGACCGTTTAAGCGGCAACAAGGAGAAGGCTGCCCGCGAGCTGCCCAACTGGGAGCAGTGGCGGGAGCAAACCAGACTGATTCGCCAGCATACGATTGACAATCTTGATTACTATCTAAAGCTGCTGGCCGACAATGTGCGCAAAGCCGGCGGGCAGGTTCATTTCGCGCCGACGGCGGCAGACGCGCGCAGAATCATTACCGAACTGTGCCAGCAATATGAAGCTAAAAAGATTGTTAAATCCAAGTCCATGGTGACGGAGGAGATCCACCTCAATCCAGCCCTGGAAAAGGCCGGGATGGAGGTCGTCGAAAGCGACTTGGCCGAGTATATTTTGCAATTGGCCGGTGAAACGCCCTCACACATTATTGTGCCGGCGATTCATAAGAACCGGAACCAGATTGCCGATCTATTTTCACAAGTGGCAGGCCAAAAGGTGGAATCCGATACGCCGTCCCTCACCCGGTTTGCCCGCCAAACCCTGCGGGGAAAATTTATTGAGGCCGACATTGGCATAACCGGCTGCAATTTCGCAGTGGCAGAAACCGGCTCGGTTACGCTGGTTACCAATGAAGGCAATGCCCGGTTAGCCACCGCTTTGCCCAGGGTGGTTATCAGTGTCATGGGTATGGAGCGCCTTGTGCCGACGTTTGAGGATCTGGAAACCGTTTTGGCCATGCTGCCGCGCAGTGCCACCGGTCAAAAGCACACCAGTTATATGTCCGTTATCAACGGCCCCCGCCAGGCAGCCGACATTGATGGTTGTGAAAAGTTCCATCTGGTGATTGTTGATAATGGCCGCTCCCGCATTTTGGCTGATGAGGAATACCGTCAGGCTTTGAACTGTATCCGGTGCGGCGCTTGCTTTAATGTATGCCCGGTATACCGTCAGATTGGCGGTCATGCCTATGGATCGGTATATGGCGGGCCGATAGGGTCGGTTATCACTCCCTTGCTGGAGAATGATTTTGACTTCTGGGGTGAACTGCCGTATGCGTCAACGCTGTGTGCCGCCTGTACCAGTACCTGTCCGGCCAAAATCCCGCTGCAGGAGATGTTGTTTAAGCTGCGGGCTCACCGGGTTAGTGCCGGTCATATCAACACCTTGGAAAAGCTTGCTTTTGGCATGTGGAAACGGTTCTTCAAACTGCCCGGCACCTATAAGTTCGCGATGAAGGCTGCTTCACTGGGGCAAAAGCCGTTAGTTAAAAATGGGTATATTACGGCCCAGATACCGCTATTGTCTAACTGGACTAATTCGCGCTATCTTCCGGCGGCTGCGGATGAGACTTTCCGCGACAGATGGAAAAAACGCAAGAAGTAGGTGAGTGTATGACAGTAATCCATGGAGATATTTCCCAAGAAACGCAATTCTTGCAAACAGTAGCTAAAGCCCTGGGCCGGGATAAGGCTCTCACTGCAGCGCCCGCCCGCAAAGAAGCAGGGCCGCCGGCCTTTTGGCGGGAGCAGAAATTTGAAAATACACAGCCTTTGGCACTTTTCAAGTCCAACCTGGAGGCCCTCACCGGCAAAGTAGTAATCGTTCGTAACGGCAGCGAAGCCACGAACCAGATAAAGCTGTGGCTTAAAATTTTAAACGCAAAATCAGCTATCCTCTGGGATCATCCAACCCTGCGCGAGTATATAGAACATGCTGAGCTGGGGGTAAAGACCACCCTTTGGAATAATGAAAAATCCCGCCGGGAACTTATTGAAATTGCTGAACAGTCGGATGTGGGCATTACCTGGGTAGATTATGCAATTGGCTATACCGGCACAGTAGCCTTGTTTAATGGGGCTTTCACCGGCCGTTCTGTGAGCCTGCTGCCTCCCACCCATATTGCCGTTATGCGGCAATCCGACATTGTGCCCACGATGTCTACCGTGATGAGAGACCTGCTGGAGCGGTGCGGCCAGGGTAATCTGCCTTCAGCCGTTGATTTCATAACCGGTCCCAGCCGGACTTCGGACATTGAGATGGACTTATCGATCGGGGTGCATGGCCCGGTGCGCATCTGGACAATTGTTATTGAAGACTAGCAGACAAATCCCCAGCCTTCGGGATAAAGGCTGGGGATTTGTCTATTATTATTCAATAGCAGCATAGCCTGTATTTTTCTTAGAATTTTCTGTGCCTGAGTTTATACCGCAGCCAGCCTTCACAATCCGTCCAGATGGCGACAGCTACGAAGCCGCCGATAAAAAGCCTTTCCCAGCTCAGTCCGCTGTAAAACTGATCAATAAGTAAAAATACTATGCCGATTATGCATACCAGACTGCAAGCCCGCATGACTCTTCCCTCCCGGTGTTGCTGCTTTCATTATACCGTCCGGGCCGGCGGGAAGGGAAATCGTGGTTGACTATGATAACGATAAAAAAATTTTATGGTTTGCCGGAAAGAAAATCAGACAGATCACTTTGGAGGGTGGCGTGTTCTGCGAACAGCAGCAGCAGGGAACGCATGGCGGCTGTCAGCACCTTGTTTTTATGAAAGGCGATAGAAATAATAAAGGTGAGCTGAGGTTTGCCGGTTAATTCCACAAGGGTACCGTCTTCTAAATAGGGCTCAACCAGTACCTGTGGCAGTATGCTTACGCCCAACCCATCCAGCACCGCCCTTTTTACAGCCTCAGCATCGCTGTATTCAATAAGAGAATGAACATCCTGTGCCTGTATAACCTCTTCATATTTAGTCCGGTATACACAACCGGGACGAAAATTAATAAAGGAGTACTGGCCGATGTCATGGCAGCAGTTATGGGTCATAAATAAATCCCGTTTAACCACCCAGACCAGTTTTTCCTGGGAAAGACTGAATTGCAGGATTTGGTTATGGTTAATGTTGTCATGGACAATAGCCAGATCAAATGTGTTATCCAGAAGCCCTTTTACTGTCATAGGCAGATTGGTGCAAATATCGGCAAGGATGGAATAGGCCGGGCAGCGCTCCTGGAAATCCAGTAATATTGGTGAGAGGATATAGCTGGCCGCTGTGGTTGATGCCCCTAATTTGACCGGGTTGGCGGCAGAGGAAAAGCGTTGCATGCCGGTAGTCATATCATTATAGGCGGTTAGCAGCCTGCCGGCATGGCGGGTCAGCTCCTGACCGGCGGCGGTAATATAAAGCTTTTTGCCAATACGCTCGAACAGGGCTGCGCCAAAATGCTCTTCCAGAGTTTGAATCTGGGCCGTGACGGTCGGTTGGGTGAAATTCAGCTGCTCTGCCGCCTGTGTGATATTATTCAGTTTTGCAACAAGCAAAAAGGTGCGAAATAATTGAATATCCATTTGTTAGTTCCTCCAGGCCATATACATTATTATTATCACATCACATTTACTTTTTCAATACTTACTCACAGGATTCCGGCCAGGAGGTTTTAGGATAATCATTGTGAACAGTAACGTAAGTACAAAGAGAAAGGAAGCCCGTTGACGGAGCTTCCTGTTTGCCTTTATTTTTGGTCAGGGAAGTTTTCAGCTATTATCGGCAAGAGAATTGCAACTGCGAAGAATATAAGCATTTCCATCTACAGTCCTCCTTTATATCCGGTATGCAAGTGGGTTGGGAAGGAGTGCCCGGAGAAGTATTATGCCAGCAGCGTGTATTTATCAGTTCCTTGATACCGTTCTCAATAAAATTATAGGCCTTTGCCGGTTCCTTGTGAAATTGGCAATAGTTATTGGATTCATAGGCTTTTTTTATATAGAAGGTGAGAGCAAGCAGGGCAGGGTCAAGTATCAGACCCTGCCGGCGAGGGAGGAATATATTGTTTGCATAGCCAATTAAACAGTAGCTCACTCTTTGCAGAAATATAAGTAAAGTCGGGTAGGTAATGATGGATACTGATCTGTGGGGCTTAAACAAAACATTGTTAGCCAGTAAACACCGGCAGCTGATCAAAGAGGCTGTCAGACGCAAGTTTGCCTTTGAAGCGATTTTTGGCAACGTCGAAACGGATATGGATGAATTTCTGGCATTATTTAATATCCAACTGCTCCCTACCGTAGTTATTGTTATCCAGGCAGATAATGCCGGCACAGCTTGTTTCGATCACGCAATTATTAAACGGCAGCAAAAGGATATTTACAACCGGGTCCTCCATATGCTGCAGCAGGATGTGGAAGGGATTGTTACCGTAGTTGGCCAGGACAATATCTTCGCCATTACGGTCGGCGAGCGCGATATTGTCGTGCTGCTGCCTGTTGATATTAAGGGAAACCAGGCGGAAACCCGGATTGCGGCCAAACGATACGGTCGCCATATTAAAGCCCATTTATCAAAAAAGATGAATTATAGTATTAGCTTGGGCATTGGCCAGGGATACGAATTTATAGATATCCGGCAATCCTATTTTGAAGCCTGCGCCGCCTTAAAATATAAGTTTTATCAGGGTGATGGCACTGTCATCCATTATAGTGAGGTTTCCTGGGGTGACAGAGCCAGTCAGCAAATATTTATTGATTATGAGACCAAGCTGCTCGCTATTGTCCGCAAAGGAGAGTGGCAGCATGCGGCCGTTGTGTCTGCCCACATGCTTGATACAATTGGCGGCACCCTGCGCGTGCATCCGGATGTGCTCAAGGTGCGGGTGCTGGAGCTGTTAACAGTCATTTCCCGCGGCGTTATGGAGCTGGGAGGGGATCCGGATGTCTTGCTGGATATCAAGATCAGGTCAGGCGAGGAAATTGACAGGGTAACCACCCTGAACGAGATGAAAACCTGGTTGCCGGCACTTGTCAGCGAAATGTGCGCGCTATTTAAAGAAAAACAGCAAGCGGCTATCGTCAGAGCGGTTACTCATGCCAAACAGTTTATTGCAGAAAACTTTCACCGTGACATATCCCTGGAGGAACTGGCCAAACAGGAATATCTGAGCCTGTCTTATTTTAGCCGGGCTTTCAGCGAACAGGTGGGGACAAGTTTTACCGACTACCTGAAGGCTGTGCGGGTAACCCGGGCGCAGGCTTTGCTGTTGACAACCGATAAAGGGGTAGCCGAGATTGCGGCCACAGTCGGCTATCAGGACCCAAACTACTTCAGCCGGGTATTCAAACAGGCTACAGGTAAAAGCCCGCAGCGATACAGGCTGGGTGAATAAACACAAATAACAAAAAGAGCTTAGACGGGTATTTTCGTCTAAGCTCTTTTAATATGACCAGAAAGTACGGCTCTTGCCAGTAGCCTGAAAAAAATAGCCCAAGCCAAACCTTAGTTATATTTCATCAAAATTGTGCTAATTGTGACAAAATTATGCAGAGGTATTTTACGGATTATGCTAAATAATACATACTAATCTAATCTTAAAGGAGGATTTTGCATGACCCAGAAACGTATGTTTACACTACTGGCACTCCTAATTACAATGGTTCTGCTGGTAACCGGGTGCGGCGGCACTCAAAGTGCCCAGTCCGACAACAAGGGACCCATAAAAATCGGTTTCTTTGCCCCGGTAACCGGGCCGGCGGCAGCTGATGGGGAAAGCGTGTTAAATTCAGCGAAGCTCGCGGTGGAGAATATTAACAAGGACGGCGGTATAAATGGCCGCAAGGTAGAGCTTGTTAATTATGATGATGCCTTAGACAGCAAACAGGCCGTAAGTATTGCCCAAAAGCTGACAACCAAAGACGGTGTTGTAGCCGTTGTCAGCGGTTCCTACAGCGGTACTACCCGCGCTTCGGCCAAGATTTACCAGGATGCTAAAATTCCTATGATTTCCGCCTATGCTCTTCATCCTGACATTACCAAAACCGGTAACTATATGTTCCGTCAGTCCTTTGTAGGCCCCGTGCAGGGTAAAGCCGGCGCCAAAGTAGCGGTGGATATGCTGAAAGCCAAACGTATATCCATTCTCCAGGTAGATATTGATTTTGGCAAGACCTTAGCTGCCGGGTTTACCGAAAAAGCGCAGCAACTGGGGGCGCAAATCATCTCTGTTGATTCTTTCTCCACCGGTGAAAAAGAATTTACGCCGGTACTGACTAAGATCAAACAGCTTAACCCTGATTTAATTTATGTACCCGGCTATGCCGCCGAATGCTCCCAGATTGTCCGTCAGGCCAAAGAGCTGGGAATAACCGCCAAAATACTGGGCACCGAGGGGGCTGACTCGACGGTACAGTTTCTTGGCGTTGCTAAAGACGCCGCTAACGGTGTCATTATTACCACCAACATGAACCGCGACAGTGATCGCAAGATTGTCCAGGACTTTATTAAAGACTACAATCAGAAATACGGCCATAAACCGGATATGGTTGCTGCGTCGACCTATGATGCCTTTATGGTGCTGGCAAGTGTAATGAAGGCCAAAGGGGCAGAGCCTGATAAAATTCGTCAGGGCCTGACAGAAGTAAAGGATTATGAGGCTGTAACCGGGCTGATTAAAGGCTATAATCAGATCGGTGAGGTTAAAAAGTCCGTCCAGGTCCAGATTGTTAAAGACGCTGAATTCCACTATTTTGGTGAAATTAGCGATGATGACATTATCACACCTCCCAGCGAGTGAGTAAATACAGGGACAATGCAGGGGTAGGGGCAGGGCCTCTATCCCCTTGCGCCCCTCAGCTGCTTCTTGCTAAAGGCAGAAAAGGAGTATGAAGTTATGATCACGCAGCAAATATTGAACGGCCTGGTTATTGGCGGCGTATATGCATTAACCGCTATGGGGGCGGCGATGGTGTATGGTATCCTGAGAATCCTGGACCTGGCCAGTGCTGGGGCGTATGCGATCGGGGCCTATGCGGGGCTATTTCTGTATATGGCAACCGATAATATTGTGCTTTCCTTTTTGGGGGCCATATTGCTTACCGGCTTTTTTGGCACAGCCGTGCAGAAGCTTCTCTATATTCCGATGCTGAATCGCCCGCCGATTGTACCGCTTATTGCCAGTATCGGCCTTTTCATTTTTATACAGGACCTGCTGCGCCTGATAGCCGGTCCCCGCATCAGGGAATTTAATGTGGCGTTGCCATTTTCAGCCTGGAAATCGGATAGTCTGACGATTAATCCGACCTGGATATTGATTATTTTGCTGGCCGCTGCCTTTTTGGCCCTGTTATGGTATATTCTCACCCGGACACGAATTGGACTGGCCTGGCGGGCAACAGCCCAGGATCTGGAGATAGCCAAGGCTATGGGGGTAAATATCAACAGGGTCGTGGCCCTGAACTTTTTCCTTGGGTATTCTTTCGCCGCTGCCGCCGGTATCATGGTCGGTATGCTATATAGCTCCGTATTTCCCACTATGGGCGATGTTCCGGCTTATAAAATGCTGGCCTTAATTGTGCTGGGTGGCCTGGGCAGCCCGGTAGGTACTGTTGTTGCCGCCTTATTAATTGGGTTGATCGAAACCCTAGTTGCCGGTTATATCGGCTTTTTCCTGCCGCGTGATGCCATCGCTTTCGTCGCGTTAATTATTATTCTGTTGATAAAGCCGGAAGGGCTGATAAGCAAAAAAGCCTAATACGTAAGAAAAGGGTGTTGGCATGTACGAATTAGTTGTAGGCATTAATATTGGCATTTTTATTCTGCTGGCCCTCAGTCTGAATGTGATTACCGGTTATGCCGGGCAGCCGTCAATGGGACATGCCGCTTTCTTTGGCATTGGTGCCTATACCGCTGCTGTCATGACCGCAAAACTGGGCTTCAGCTTTTGGCTGGCGCTGCCGGTGGCCGGTATTGCTGCCGGGATTATCGGCGTGCTGCTGGGGCTGGTTAGTCTGCGGGTACGGGATGATTTCCTGGCAGTAACAACAATCGGGGTTAACTTTGTGGCTGTGGCCATCTTTCATTACACGCCATATCTTGGCTCATCCTATGGGCTGGAGGTTAAAAAGCCGGTATTATTCGGTACTGAGCTTGGCAATCCGGAATTTTTCGCTTTAATTGTTTTTCTGATTATTCTTGTCTGCCTGTTGTGCGTAAAAATTCAAAACTCCTGGCTGGGACTGGCTCTGAGCGGCATCCGGAATAACGAGGAGGCAGCTGCTTCACTGGGGATCGATGTCAGCCGGTTTAAGATCATTGCTTTTACTATCGGTACGGCAATCGCCGGTTCCACCGGTGCCGTATATGCTCATTATATGGGGTTCATTTATTCCAGTGATTTTGCCTTTATTACCTCGATATCCATTTTGTCGATGATCGTAATTGGCGGGATGGGGACCATTAGGGGGGCCATTACGGGGGCCATTATCCTGGGCCTTATGCCTGAAATTTTCCGGTTTATCTCAGATTACCGGATGCTGCTGTACGGCGGGCTGCTGGTTTTCATGATGAGATTCCAGCCGGAGGGCCTACTGGGCGAGAACAGCTTTGTCTGGCGGAAACTCTCACCCGGCCTGAATAAAGCTGCAGCCATGATGGGACTACGCGGCCAGAGGGGGATGAGCGGTGATGGAAAACAATAAAGAGAAAATGCTGCAGGTCTTAAACCTGAAAAAATTCTTCGGCGGTCTTAAAGCGGTCAATGATGTAAGCTTTGATGTATATAAAGGCGAAACCTTAGCGTTAATTGGGCCCAACGGGGCCGGTAAATCGACGCTTTTTAATACGGTGTGCGGGGTTTATGCTCCTACTGCCGGGCAGATATTGTTATCAGGTCAGGAGATTCAGGGGCTGAAGCCGCACGAGATTGCCCGGCGGCGGGTTGCCCGGACCTTTCAAATCTCTCATCCCTGCCAGGATATGACCGTGCTGGATAATATCATTATGGCGATGGGGCTTAGCCAATACAGTTCGCTGACAGGCATCTTCGGCAACAGCCGGACCAAACGAAATGTGGAGAAGGCGGAAAAGCTGCTGGATACAGTGGGCATACTGGCGCAGCGGGACCGGCGGGCCGGGGATTTAAGCCTTGGTTATATGCGCCGGCTGGAGATTGCCAGAGCCTTAGCGCTGGAGCCGCTGCTGATCCTGCTGGATGAGCCCTGTGCCGGCTTAAGCAACAACGCGGAAGAGGAATTCATTGAGATTATTAACCAGCTTAAGGCGCAGGGAACTACGATTATGCTGGTTGAACATAATATGTCCATTGCCATGACAGTAAGTGACAGGGTTGTCGTCATCAGTTACGGGGAAAAAATTGCCGAAGGGGCGCCGCAGGAGATCCAAAACAATCCCTATGTAATTGAAGCTTATCTGGGAAAGGACGATGACTGTGCTTAAATTAGAAAACATCAATGCTTTTTATGGTCACTCCCAGGCCCTTGAAAATATCGCGATCGATGTACAGGCCGGTGAATTTGTCACGATATTGGGGGCGAATGGGGCCGGGAAAAGCACGATCATGAAGACCATTATGGGGTTGGTGAAAGCCAAAACCGGCACCATTTATTTCGACGGCCGGGATATTTCCCAACTGCCGCCGTGGGAGCGGGCCGGTATTGGCATTGGGTATGTGCCGGAGGGGCGCAGGGTATTCCCTGATTTATCGGTGGCAGAGAACCTCCGGATGGGGGCTTACAGTGTCCGGGACGATAAACTGATTGCGGCTAATATGGAAAAGGCCTATGCCCTTTTTCCCCGGCTTAAAGAACGGAAAAGCCAGCTGGCTAAGACCATGAGCGGTGGTGAACAGCAAATGCTGGCGATTGCCAGGGCGTTGATGTTAAGCCCGAAGCTGCTTTTAATTGACGAAATCTCAATGGGGTTAATGCCAATTCTGGTTAATCACTCGCTGAGTGTTGTAAAAAAGCTCAATGATGCCGGACTTACTATTCTTATGGTCGAGCAAAATGCCAATAAGGCCTTAAAAGTAGCCGACCGGGGCTATATTTTGAAGACCGGGAAAATTATTATGCAGGATACCAGCGAACATCTGCGCAATAACGCCGAAGTGGTCAAAGCCTATCTTGGGGAATAAATAAGTTCAGTCGATAGATGATGGCCTGTAAGCAGGCCTGCAGTCAGCAAAGCCAAATGAGGTGCTATATCTCATTTGGCTTTGTTTTTCAGCGCAAAATAAAAAAGACTTGTTATAAAAACAAGTCTTTTTTCAAGCCTTTAGTTTGGCAGCCGGTGAGCCGCATGCCAGGTGGGGCCCACATACTGGTTAAGACGGAAGGAATGTTTGAGGGCGGTGGTAATAAACTCCTTGGCTTGCCGGACAGCGTCAGGCACGGTAAAGCCTTTGGCAAGGCCGGCGGTAATGGCTGCCGCATAGGTGCAGCCGGCGCCGTGGGTGAATTTCGTATCCACTTTTGGGCTCTCCAGGATAGTAAATTCGGAACCGTCATAGAGTACGTCAACCGCATTGACAAGATTGAGTTTGGAGCCGCCTTTGATTAGCACGTTTTTGGGGCCCAGGGTATGAATTTTGGCGGCTGCCGCTTTCATATCCGCAACGGTGGCAATGGCGCGAATCCCGCTTAATTGCTCGGCCTCAAAAATGTTGGGCGTAATCACGGTGGCCCGCGGTGCCAGGTGTTCTCTCATGCTGATTGTTGATTCCGGATGGAGTACTTCATCTGTCCCTTTGCAGACCATGACCGGATCAATTACTGTATTTTTAACCTGGTATTGGTCAATTTTTCTGGCAACAAGCTCAATGACCTCGCTGGAGGCCAGCATTCCTGTCTTCAGGGCGTCGACGCCAATACCGGCCAGTACTGTTTCCAATTGGGCTTCTAAAGCGGCCAACGGCAGGGGATACACATCATGGGCCCAGCTATTGTGTGGATTTTGGGCGACAATTACTGTAAGCGCGGTCATGCCGTAAATACCAAGCTCCTGAAAGGTTTTTAGATCGGCCTGCATGCCGGCGCCGCCGCTTGTATCTGAACCAGCCACTGTAAGTGCTTTCACTACTGTCATGATAAGTCCTCCTTGTCCTGGTACTTCAAACTATTCTAAGTTTTTAAGAAGGATGAAGTATCGGGGGTTTAAAAAATTATAGTTGTAGTATAAAATATAATTGGTTATATTGAAATATACAGAATGAAGATATTTAATAGGTACAGTTTTAGGAGGATATGATGCTGGAACTGCTCATGCTTAACCCGAACAGCAAAGAACCCTTATATATACAGCTTTATCAGCATTTTAAGAATGCAATTGAGCAAAACCGGATTGTCAAAGGCGAAAAACTGCCATCAATCAGGGGTCTTGCTAAAAGTCTGGCGGTAAGTAAGATCACGGTGGAGAAAGCATATCAGCAGCTGTTGAGTGAAGGCTATATCAGCAATTATGAACGTTCCCGGTACACTGTCAATAAATTCGAAGATATAGGGTGCGAAACAACAGCAGCGGCAGCCATTGTTCAGCCGCTTCCTGCAGAAGAAACCAAGATTGTCTATGATTTCGCCAGTGGTGAAATGGATATTAACGGGTTTGATTTTTCGCTGTGGAAACGCTACATTAGTAAAGTTTTTTTGAATAAGGAGCGCCTGGTTGGCTATGGCCATATTCGCGGCGAGCTGGAGCTGCGTACGCAGATCGCTAAATATATCCAAAAGTCACGCGGCGTTTATACCCAGCCAGACCAGATCATAGTTGGTGCCGGTGTCCAAAACCTCCTGAATATGCTTTGCAGCTTATTAAAGCTTGAGCACCAAACCATTGCTTTTGAAGAACCGGGTTTTAAAAACGGGCGACGCATATTTACCGATCATGCTTTTTCCATCATACCGGTAAAAATGAAGCAGGACGGCATTTCGATTGAGGAGCTGGTTAAAAGTGGCACCAAACTGGTGTACCTGAGCCCGTCCCATCAGTTTCCGACCGGGTATATTATGCCTGTTGGCAAAAGAACAAGACTGCTAAAGTGGGCCCAGGCTGTTGACGGAACCATTATTGAAGATGATTATGACAGTGAATTCCGCTATTTTGGCCGGCCGATCCCAGCCTTGAAGGGACTGGATAATGCCGGCCGGGTGGTCTATCTGGGTTCGTTTTCCAAGGTAATTCCGCCGTCAATCCGGATCAGCTATCTGGTGCTGCCAGAACGTTTGCTTGCTTTATATCATCAAAACTCATCCTTGTATAATCAGGCTGCTTCTACAATTGAGCAACTGGCTTTGGCTAAATTTATGGAGGACGGTCATTTAGAGCGCCAGATTCGCCGGCTGCGTAAATTGTATTCAGAAAAAAATGTGCTTCTATTTGATGCGATTAGAAATATACTAGGCAAGCATGTAGAGGTAACTGATACGGAATCAGGGCTGCACACTATCCTCAGTATTAAATCAGAGCTTACGGCTAAGGAACTGGTGGAAAAAGCATTGGCCCATGGCTGCCGGGTGGCCCCTGTTCAGGATTATTATTTAGAATCGTCCCAGGAAAAGCTGCCGCAGATTATACTTTATTTTTCCAAAATCCCGGCAAATGAGATTGTCATCGCTATCAGACGCCTGTATCAGGCCTGGTTTGCATAATTTTAAAGCATGAAGCAGCTGTGAGATGCTGCTAAACCGGTATTATTGATGCTATAATAGAAAAATACATGCCGGTATGTGGCCGGATCAAAAAAATGGGAGGTTGAGCTGGTGCAGAGGTTTGAGGTATCCGAACGTTTTAAAGGTATTTTTTTTCTGGCCGTAACGGCTATCCTGTGGAGCACCAGCGGCATCGGCATAAAATGGATTGAGTGGAATCCGATGGCCATTGCCGGTGCAAGGAGTGCGGTTGCGGCTGTCGTTATTTGGGCTGCCTTCCGGCACTCCCCCATTAACTGGAATAAGGCTTCTATTTTTGGCGGGGTGGCCTATGCCGTCATGATGTTAACCTTTGTCACGGCCACCAAGCTGACTACTGCCGCTAATGTCATTTTGCTGCAATACACCTGCCCGGTCTATGTTGCCGTTCTGGGTGCTGTTTTTCTCAATGAAAAGCCAGGCTGGCATGATCTGATGACAATTGGGGCTGTTGCCGGCGGGATGGTGCTGTTTTTCCAGGACCAGATGGCTGCCGGTGGGATTGCCGGCAATCTGCTGGCAATCCTCAGCGGGATGTCTATGGCCGTCATGGCTGTAACTATGCGCCTGCAAAAGGGCGGGACTCCGTTTGGCTCTGTGCTGCTGGGGAATGTCCTTACCTTTGTCTGTGGCCTGCCGTTTATGTTTGAAGGGTCACCCGGTGCCGGCGGCTGGGCGGCTATTGCTGCGCTCGGCTGTGTCCAGATCGGTATAGCCTATGTTCTTTATTCGATTGCCATCAAATATGTAACTGCCCTGGAGGCCTCAATCATCACCATGATAGAACCGCTCCTCAATCCCCTGTGGGTGTTTCTGCTGCTGGGGGAAGGACCTGGCTTCTGGTCACTGACCGGCGGCGGCATTATTCTGCTGGCTATTGCTGCCCGTTATATCATCCCGGCAATTAAGCCTCAGGCAGCAGCCGGTAGTTAATCCATGTTTCCTATACATAAGTGAGGCTCTATAATGCAGTTTCGGGAGAGTTTATTATTAACTTGCCACTTTTGGACGTAAATAGTCTAATGAAGGACTGAAACTGTATAATTACTACTTCTAAAAAAGACACTTGACTTGTACTTGCGAACATCTTATAATGATAACAAGTTAATAGCAAACATGATGATCAGGAAGCCTAATGCAAGGTGTTCAGAGAGACGGCGGTTGGTGCGAGCCGTTACACCGGACAGAATGGTTCCGCCTGGGAGTGGCTGGTGAAGAATCAGAACGGGATCCGCCCATTACAGCGGCTAAAGTTGGCCGTAAGGCAACATGGGTGGCAACGCGGGAAAGTTCTCGTCCCTATTGGGATGGGAACTTTTTTTATTTTGCTGGACCATGCATGTTTTGCCCTCATGCGAGGATATAATTGTACAATTAATAATGGAGGTAAGAATATGAAAGTATTAGTTTCTGAGCCGATAGCCCAAAAAGGACTGGAAAAACTTACGGAAGAAGGGGCTGTAGTTGATATAAAAACCAGTTTGACCCGCCAGGAGCTACTGGAGGTTATTGGTGATTATGATGCCCTGATTGTGCGCAGCAATACGAAAGTCAATGAAGAACTGTATCAGAAAGCCACCCGCTTAAAGGTAGTGGGCCGGGCCGGTAACGGTGTTGATAACATTGATATGGAAGGAGCGACCAAACGGGGTATTATTGTCGTCAATACGCCGGAATCAAACGTTGTATCGGCGGCAGAACTTACCCTTGGGCTGCTCTTTGCCACTTGCCGTAATATCCCGCAGCTGCATAACCGGCTTAAAGACCGGGTCTGGGACCGCTCCGGCTTAAAGGGGATGGAACTGCAGGGGAAAACCGCCGGTATCGTGGGTTTGGGCCGGATCGGCTCACTGGTGGCCACCCGCCTGAAGTCGTTTGGTATGAATATTATCGCTTATGACCCTTATATCAATGATTCCCGTTTTAAAAACCTGGGTGTTGAGAAAAAAGAAAAACTGGAAGATCTGATGAGTGCCTGCGATATTTTGACCGTCCATACTCCAAAAACTGAAGAAACCTATGGCATCATTGGTAAAGAACAGTTTAAGGCTGCGAGAAAAGGGCTTACGGTTATCAACTGTGCCCGGGCGGGAATTGTAAATGAGGAAGCCCTGATTGAGGCGCTGACAGCAAAAGTCGTCAAGCGGGCCGGTATCGATGTTCTGGAAGGGGAACCGGAGGCCACATCGCCACTGCTTGAGTTTGACAATGTCGTTGTTACCCCTCATGCCGGTGCTGATACCGTCGAAGCCCAGGACAATGTCGGCATCACTGTGGCCCAGGAGGTAATCTCCGCTTTACGGGGGGAAATGGTGCCCAATGCAGTCAATCTGCCTACCCTGCATATTCAGGATATGGAGACAATTAAAGCCTACTTACGGTTAGGCGAGACCTTAGGGAAAATGTATTATCAACTGGAGAAAGAAGCGGTTGACAAGGTAGAGATCCTGTACCGGGGCGAGGCAGCGACGCTGGAGACTTCAGTAATTTCACTGGCGATATTAAAAGGTCTGTTTGAGCCTGTGCTCAAAGAACGGGTGAATTACGTTAATGCCAGTCTTATTGCCAAAAGCAGAGGGGTGGCGGTAACTGAAAGCAAAGAATCTACGGCAAATAATTACCTGACGTTAATTACCCTGAAGGTTTGGTCCAAAGGGAAAGAGTTTACCATCAGCGGTACAATATTTGGTAAAGGCGAATTAAGAATTTTGGAAATCAACGGGTATGAGTTTGATGTCAATCCGATGCCGTATATGCTGATTGCGGAAAACATCGATAAACCCGGGGTCGTCGGACAGATGGGTACCTTATTGGGGGCCGGTAAAGTGAATATTGCCACTATGCAGCTTGGGCGGAAGACTAGTGATCAGCGGGCAATGATGGTTCTGACTGTCGATTCGGAAGTGTCGAAAGAGACCCTGAATTTTCTTGGCGGAATCGAAGGTATTTTAAAAGTCCGTTTAGTGAAAATATAGAGCTATTATAAATTCAGATCTAATCGCCTAAGGCATGGCGTAATGAGCAGCTTAGGTATAGCCAAATGGAAAAAAGCACTCAATTGAGTGCTTTTTTTACCTCATGGCCGGCCGCGGCATCAGGAATATGGTTATGAAGGAGGAAATCATGTGAGCCATTCAATATCACCACAGTCTATTGAAGAATTGCAGCATTTGTTCCGAACCTCATCGGAGGCCGGGCGTCCGTTGTATGTCTACCGGCAGGGCAATGCTGACGGTCTCACTGTCGATTTGCAAAAGTTAAACAACATTATTGAGATTGACGCCGCCAACCTTGTCGCCACCGTTCAACCTGGTGTTATACTTGGCACTCTTGCCAGCAGGTTAGGTGAGCAGGGGCTGCGTTTTATGCCGGCAGATACCCCGTTTTATCATGACAAGACAGTAGGGCAACTATTTTATGAAGGCTGCTCCAATATATCCAGTTTAAAATATGGCTATACCAAGCATTTTCTTATGGGTTCAGAGATTGTTTTGCCAACAGGCGAGTTATTAAAAACCGGCGGCAAAACAGTCAAAAATGTTACCGGTTATGATTTTACCCGCTTCTTTAATGCCCCTTATACGGATTATGGCATTGCGGCCAAACTTTTGCTTAAACTGCTGCCGTTGCCAGAGAGCCGGCGGGGGCTGGCGGCCACCTTTGCCACTGTGGAACAGCTGTTGGCGTTTATTCGGAAACTAAGAGACAGCCGGTTGGCTCCTGCTTATTTATTATGGATTGATCCTGGTGTGCAAAACCTATATCAGGCCGGTGGGCAAGGGCAGCTTGTTATGATGGAATTTGACGGCTTATTGGCAGAGACTGCTGACCAGATCCAAAGTACAATTGCCCTGATAGAAACAAATGACGGTACCATCCGGGCAACCGCTGACGGCTATGCCCTGCTGGTCTCACAATGGACCCGGTTATACCGGCCGGCAAGCAATTATGTGTTAACAGATGAATGTAAAATAGCATTTACCCGCCAGGAAGAGTTCATAAAGGAATTTTATGCAATAGCCGGGAGTTTTTCTATCCAGGCAGGGCTATTTGGCCAATTGGCCGAAGGTAAGCTAAATATTGCCTTGCCCAGGCTGGAGTGTGGTTTCATTGACGAAGTCTTAAAGGCCGTTGTTCAGACCGGGGGAATTTCTGCCGGCAAATATGATCGTTTAGCCGGCCGGCGCGGGCGTGGTGCGTTGGCAGCACTTGAGCTGCGCGCCAAAGCGGCCTTTGATCCCTACATGATATTAAACCGCTGACTGCAGAGGGGTGACAACATGGATAATAGGTATGATGAGTGGCAACAACAACTGGTTAAGTGTATTCGCTGCGGTACTTGCCGCTCAATTTGTCCGGTTTTTCAGGCTTCAGATAATGAAAATACCACGGCCAGAGGGAAAGTTAAGCTGTTGGAGGCAGTCAGTGAAGGAAAATTGGGCCTTACTCCCGAACTTCAATCAAGAATGTCAAAATGTTTACTGTGCAAGGCCTGTGTTGCCGGTTGTCCATCCGGTGTGAAAACAGACGAACTGTTTTTAAGCGCCAGACGGGAATTAGCAGTGAGCAATGGCTTACCGGCGGCTAAAAAACTGGCTTTCACAGGTCTTACCTATCGCCGGCTGTTTGACCTGGGCCTCAGAATGGGAGCAGTTTTTCAAAATATAGTCTTTAAAAATGCCCCTGGCGGTGGCAAAATAGCCCGTGTTTCTTTGCCGGGGGCCGGACTCAGCCAGCGGCGGATTATTCCGCCTTTAGCTGCAGTGCCGCTACGGGCACGCCTGCCTGAAACCAGCCAGGTGGCTTCCCCTCAGGCCAGGGTGGCTTTTTATACAGGTTGTATGCTCAACTATGTCTATCCGGCAGCAGGCGAAGCGATTGTCAAAATTCTTAAGGCTCACGCTATCGAGGTTGTTCTTCCGGCCAGGCAAGGCTGCTGTGGTACACCGGCATTTACCTCCGGCGACTATCGGGTTGGGCGATACCTCGCCGAAGAAAATGTGAAAATTCTGGCGGCCGGCAATTATGACGCCATCATAACCGGCTGTGCGTCCTGCGGGGCGGCCTTAAAGCATGAATATGGGGCTATTATTGAAGACCCTGAGGTTAAAAAGTCCTGGCAGCTGCTGGCCGGGAAAGTGAAAGATATTACTAGGTTTATTGCTGACACCGGAATCAAGCAGGACTTGCGGACGCTAACGGCTAAGATTACTTACCATGATCCCTGTCATCTTGTCCGGGGCATGGGGGTAGCGAAAGAACCACGGGAGCTGTTAGCGGCTATTCCCGGTGTGGAATTTGTGGAAATGAAAGATGCCGCCAAGTGCTGTGGCGCCGGCGGGACTTTCAGTATGGCCTATTATGATATCTCCCGGACTATTAACGACTGGAAGCTGGATAATGCCGAGCAGACAGGTGCTGATGTCCTGGCCACAGGCTGTTCGGCCTGCCGGATGCATATTGCTGACGGGCTTGGTCAACGGCAAAGCCCCATGCAGGTAGTGCATACAGCGGAAATTATTGCCCGCGCTTACGGGCTGGAATAGGGGGGAGAAAGTTGGAGCAGCAAGTCATTACTGAGTTAAAACGCCTCCTTGGCCATCAATACGTTATGGATCAGCTGGAAGACCGGATCTGTTATTCTTTTGATGCCACTTTCCGGGATTTCCCGCCCGATGTGGTCGTAAAACCCGGCAGTGTCGAAGAAGTTGCCGCTGTTATTAAACTGGCCGGGCAGTATGAGATCCCGGTAACCGCCCGGGGCGCTGCCACTGGTTTGTCAGGCGGCTCCGTGCCGGTAAAGGGAGGCATTAGCCTTGTTTTAACCCGTCTGAACCGGATTATCGAGATTGATACGGCTAACCGGGTGGCGGTGGTTGAGGCCGGGGTTATTACCGAGGATTTTATAAACGCAGTTTATCAGGCCGGCCTTTTTTATCCGCCTGATCCGGCGAGTGCCAAAACCTCAACTATCGGTGGCAATATTGCCGAGTGTGCCGGCGGCCCCCGGGGGGTTAAGTATGGCATTACCAGAGACTACGTGTTAGGGCTGGAGGTTGTGCTGCCAGATGGCACCATCATCGAAGCCGGTAACCGGATTGACAGTGAGATGGCCGGCCCGGACTGGGGAATGCTCTTGGTCGGATCGGAGGGGACGCTGGGAATTGTGACCAAAGCCTATTTGCGGCTTGTTGATAAACCACAGGCTAAACAAACCCTGTTAGCCATTTTTAACAGTTTGGACGATGCAGCCTGCACGGTTAGCGGGATGATTGCCGCCGGGACGATCCCCACCACACTGGAGATCATGGATAATCAAACTATTTGTGCGGTAGAAGACTATCTGCAGGCCGGTCTGCCGGTGAAGGCCGAAGCAATCCTTCTGATTGAGGTCGATGGCAGTGAAGTATCAATCATCAAACAAACGGAACATGTCATGAAAGTGTGCCGGCAATGGGGCGCAACCGAGATTCAGGTAGCTTCGACACCGGCCGACAGTGACAAACTGTGGCGGGCCCGCAAGGCTATTTCACCGGCTTGCGGCAAGATTAACCCCACGAAAATTTCGGAAGATGCAACGGTTCCCCGCAGCCAGATTCCGGCGATGGTGCGCCGGTTGCGAGAGATCGCGCAGAAATATGATCTGAAGATGGTGATTTTTGGTCACGCCGGTGACGGCAACCTTCATCCTAATATTTTAAGCAATAAACATAATCACCAGGAAATGGAACGAGTCGAGCAAGCAGTAGAAGAACTGTTTAAAGCAGCGCTGGAGCTTGGCGGTACGCTGTCAGGTGAACACGGTATCGGCTATATGAAAGCACCGTTTCTGAAATGGGAAACCGGAGAAACCGGTTTTACCGCCGGACAAAAACTTAAAGCAGTAGTTGACCCGCAGGGGGTGTTAAACCCCGGCAAGTTATTTACTGCCTGATCATGGCTCGTTTTGCATATAAAAAGGAGTGGATAAAATGCTAAAGACTAAGCCCCGATTTTGTAAAGGATGTGGAATTTGCGTTGAGTTTTGTCCCAAGAAGGTACTAAAGCTGGATGACCTGGCCAAGATAGAGGTTGCCCGGCCGGATGACTGTGTGGCTTGCGGGCAATGTGAGTTAAGATGTCCTGATTATGCTATTTTTGTCATTGCTGATAAGTAATAAGTTATTAAAACGGAGGAATGTATTTTATGGCTAAAGCAGTACTTATGCAGGGGAATCATGCTTGTGCAGAAGGCGCGCTTGCCGCCGGTGCCAGGTTTTTTGCCGGCTATCCGATTACACCGTCCACTGAGGTTGCTGAGCTGCTGGCGAAGCGGCTGCCGCAGGTTGGCGGAACTTTTATTCAAATGGAGGACGAGATTGCCGGCATGGCGGCAACAATTGGTGCGGCTTTGACCGGCGTTAAGTCTTTGACGGCAACCAGCGGCCCCGGCTTTTCTCTTAAACAGGAATTAATCGGTTATGCATCCATGGCTGAGGTGCCCTGTGTGATTGTAAATGTGCAGCGGGTTGGTCCCAGCACCGGTCAGCCGACTTCACCGGCTCAGGCCGATATTATGCAGGCCCGGTGGGGTTCGCACGGGGACCGGGGGGTTATTGCCCTGAGTCCGGCCAGTGTACCGGAATGTTTTAGTCTGACAGTAGAAGCCTTTAATCTGGCCGAACAATACCGTACGCCGGTGGTATTACTGCTCGATGAGATTGTCGGCCATATGCGAGAGAAAATTGAAATCCCGGCCGCAGAAAGCCTGAAAATTGTCGACCGTAAGAAACCGGCCTTGCCGCCGGGCGAGTTTCTGCCGTTCAAGCCTGAGGCCGACGGGATACCGCCAATGCCTGCTTACGGCGATGGCTACCGGTTTCATGTTACCGGTTTGGCCCATGATTACACCGGGTTCCCCAGTGGTGCCAACAGCACATCCCATGAATTAATTGCCCGTCTGCATACAAAGATTACCGATCACGCTGACGAGATTGTCACCTTCGAAGAGCAGCAGCTTGCTGATGCGGAGATTGCCGTGATTGCCTTTGGCGGTACTGCCCGCACAGCCTATGCCGCCGTGGAAATGGCTCGCCGGCAGGGAATCAAAGCCGGTTTGTTCCGGCCAATCACCATCTGGCCTTCACCCGCCAAGCAGCTTAAGGCGCTGGCGCAAACGGTGAAAACCATCATTGTGGCTGAACTTAATTATGGCCAGTATGTGCAGGAGGTTGAACGCATTGTGGCCGGACAAGCTAAGGTCGTTTCCCTGGCCAAGTGGAATAATGATCCCATTACACCCCAGGAAATGCTGACCGCCATTACCGGGGCCCAGGCTAAGTAAGGAGGAGGAAGATATATGGAACAATTATTGGAGAAATATTACCGGCCTAAACTGCCGCACATCTGGTGTCCTGGCTGCGGTAACGGCATCGTCACCGCCGCTATTGTCAGGGCAATCGATAAACTGGGGCTTGACCAGGACAAGACAACCATTGTGTCCGGTATCGGCTGTTCGTCCCGGGCTTCAGGCTATCTTAATTTTGACACCCTGCATACCGCCCATGGCCGGGCCTTGCCGTTTGCTACAGGCATTAAGCTGGCCAAGCCTGATCACAAGGTGCTGGTAATCACCGGTGACGGGGATGCGACCGCCATCGGTGGCAATCATTTTATCCACGCGGCCAGGCGCAATATTGATCTTACGGTCATTGTGTACAATAATAATATCTATGGCATGACCGGCGGCCAGTATTCACCCCTTACACCACAAATGGCCAAAGCGACTACCGCACCGTACGGTAATATTGACCGGGCCTTTGACTTATGCGAGTTGGCCAAGGGCGCCGGGGCAACCTTTGTTGCCCGTTCCACCACCTATCATGCCAAGCAGCTTGCAGAGCTTGTAGCCAAAGCGATTGCGCATGAAGGTTTTTCCGTAGTAGAAGCGCTGACCGGCTGCCCTATTTCCTATGGCCGGCAGAATAAGCTGAGCAAGCCGGCTGCCCTTCTGGCCTGGCAACGGGATAATACTGTACCGGTTGAGGCAGCCGCCAAACTCAAGCCCGAGCAACTGGCCGGAAAGATTAAGATCGGTATGCTGCATCAGGAAACAGCGCCTGAATATACTGCTGAATATAGTAAGGTAATCAAACAGGCGATGGGAGGGCGAGGCTAGTATGATGGAGGTCAGATTGAGCGGTTCAGGGGGACAAGGGTTGATTCTTGCCGGTATTATTCTTGCCGAGGCCGCCATTGGCGACGGCAGAGAAGCAGTACAATCCCAGTCCTATGGCCCCGAAGCGCGTGGCGGATCCAGCAAGTCGGAGGTTATTATCAGTAATGAGCGCATTCACTACCCGAAAGTGGCAGCTCCGGATCTGCTGCTGGCCATGACGCAGGAGTCACTTGACAAATATGGTGCCGACCTAAAAGCAGAGGGTATTCTGGTTATTGATTCAACCTATGTCCGGGAGGTACCGGCAACCTACAAGCGTGTCCATGCAATTCCCATTACACAACTGGCCAGAGAAAAATGCGGGCGCGAATTATTTGCCAACATTGTCGCTCTGGGCATCATTGCCAAACTCACCGGCTCAGTCAGTTTCCCCGCCTTGGAAGCGGCTGTACTGGCCCGCGTACCCAAAGGCACGGAAGAGATGAATAAACTGGCTCTGCAGATAGGCTATCAGGCTGTCTAAAAGCCGCAATCAGAACCAACAGCTGCTATTGCCAATTTTGGCGATAGCAGCTGTTGGTTTTACAGACTAATTAATACTAAGCCAATGGTTACGAACACCGCCCCCATAAGCTGGCTGCCGGTAATGACCTCATTTAGCAGGAAATAACTTAAACTGATTGTCACCAAGGGCGCACAAGACATAATGAGAGACACCTCATTAATATTACCGTCTTTCAAAGCGTAAAAATAGGCCAGATCACCAAGCAGGGCCGCCAAAATGGCTTCAATTGTAATAACAATCCAAAGTGAGGGCGGAACAGTCAGCAGTTCATTAAAGCCTTTGGCACTAAGAAACCAGGCGGCGATAATAATCGCGGCAATCATCGTCCGCAAGACAAAAGCCGTAACCGGATTGACGGTGTTCAACACGGTCTTGCCAAATAACGGTGCCAGCCCCAGGCAAAAAACGCCGGCCAGAGCATATACCAGAAACATCGTTCACTCCTCATTTCCAACAGGCCTGCTTTAAGATAACTATGCTAAACCCTGTTGAAAAATGAATAGCGAGCGCCGGTCAGCCAGGAAAAGTTCAATCTGCCAAACAAGGTCACACCCGGGTGTGACCTTGTTTGGCAGATACCTCATTTAGTGCGCAGCAAATTATAGGCTTTGGCGGCAATGCCGGCAATAAAGTTGCTCGCATAGGGAGGCGCCCTGCGACTTGTAGTATAGGCACTGATCAATATCTGGTCGCGGCCGTCGTCGACGATGCCGACATCACACTGTACTCCCGGCAATTCGCCCACTTTATGCAATACCTTGCTATTGTGCATGAAACGGGGAATTTCTTCTTTAAAGATGGTTTTAGACAACTCCTCTTTTAAAATAGATGAGAACTCTTTACCAAGATAGGCTTCGTTATAGATTGTTTCAAAAACGGCGGCCATTTCCCCGGGGGTGGTGACGCTGTGGTAGCCGTATTTGCTGAAGGCCTCGCGGCTGTGAATCCTGGTGTGAACAAGCTTGAGGTCGGACAATACACGGGTTAGGGCATCGGGCTTTTTCTTTTCAATCTCGTCTAAGAGCTCATAAAAACCCTGATTGTCGCTGACTACCAGCATGTTCTTAATGTGAACATCATACTGTTTTTTGTCTGTGGCTGTCGCTTCTGCGTACATGTATTTGTAGACAGCCAGGGCAACTACCAGCTTGTGGGTTGATGCCGTAGGGAAAATAGTATCCTGATTGAAACTGAAGGTTTGGCCTGTTTTTAAGTTTTTGGCAAACAATCCTGTTTGGCCGTCAAACTGCTGTAAGCGGTTGGTAAGTTGAGCCGACAAGTCCGGTTGTGCTGACGGTTGATTTACGGCCGGCTGTTTAGCGGCTTCCGGTTTGGCTTGAGGATGATTCAGGTTACCGCAGCCGCTGGCGGTAAGTACGGCCAGCATCAATACGAGGATTACTATTGTTTTTGACAATTATATCACCCGTAATTAGGATGACACGCAACTGAGCAGACTATCCACGGAGATTTTTGGGTAGCCTGTGAATCTTTATTGGCTATAAGACCGATTGAAATGACTAAATTCTTCTTTCGTGCATATTCTGTAGAAAATATAAAGCACGGGAGGGAGAGCTATGGGAGTAGAGCTTACTGCACTGCACTATGTATATTTATTGTTTATTGTTGTGATTATGGGCGTAATGATTATGCGGCGTGATACTTCTTTGGTATGCATCATTGGCATTTTCGTTATCGGGTTGCTTGTCAAAGGCTCAGTTTATCTGGCCATCAGCGGCATTTTCCATAGCTTTATTTATGCAATTACCGAACTGCTGGGAACCATTCTGATTATCTCCATTATTGTCGCTATGAGCCGGATTTTACTGGTTACAGGTATTAATGAAGCTATGATAGCTCCCATAACGAATCTGATTTGCACACCCTTTCAGGCGTATTGGATAACAGGCTTAGTCATGATGGTCATTTCCTGGTTCTTCTGGCCTTCGCCGGCAGTGGCCCTGTTGGGAGCAGTACTCTTGCCGGTGGCGGTAAGAGCCGGGTTGCCGGCTATGGGTGTGGCAGTCGCCATGAACCTGTTCGGGCATGGTATCGCTTTATCCAGTGATTTCGTTATCCAGGGCGCCCCTAAACTGACAGCAACGGCTGCCGGTATTCCTGTGCAAAGTGTCGTGAGTGCCAGTGTACCATTAGTATGTGTCATGGGTTTGGTGGCAACCGCAACCGCTTACTGGCTGTTAAAGCGGGATATAAAGGAACAGGCGGACTGCAGCCGGGGTGAGAATACTGAACAATTGTCCTATGCCAGATATTCACCACCTGGCGAAGAACAGGGGGTAGACCTGGATAATGTACTGCCAATGCGGGTGAAAAAGGTCTTGGCGGCACTTGTACCGGTGCTGTTTATTATGGATGTTGTGATTATGTACACGGCTGATTTACAAGGCGGTGACGCTACGGCGTTAATTGGTGGAACTGCTGTATTTATTCTGGTATTAATCACTTTATTGGTGTACCGGAACCAGAGTTTAGAGAAAATAACAGCATACCTGATTGACGGTTTTACTTTCGGCTTTACTATTTTTGGCCCGGTCATTCCCATTGCCGCTTTTTTTTATCTCGGAGATGCCGGCATCAATCAAATTATGGGGCAGGTGCTGCCACCGGCATCACAGGGGATTGTCAATGATATCGGTTTGGCAATTGCCGGCATGGTACCGCTTAATCCCGGGGTTGGTGCCGTGACGTTAACCATTGTGGGGGCAATAACCGGTTTGGATGGCTCAGGGTTTTCCGGTATATCTTTAGCCGGGTCGATTGCTCATTTATTCGCCACAGCCATTGGTTCCGGGATTGCCACACTGACCGCGTTAGGCCAGATTGCCGCAATCTGGGTCGGCGGCGGTACACTGGTACCCTGGGCACTTATTCCGGCGGCAGCGATCTGCGGCGTCAGCCCTTTTGAGCTTGCCAGGCGTAATTTGCTGCCGGTAGTGGCCGGGTTGGCGGTAACGACAATTGTGGCAATGTTTTTGATTTAAGAAGATATAATAAAATAGGAATCATTCAGGTCCTGGGTGAAAGCTGAGAAAACTTTGGAATTTTGCCGGCTTTCCCGGCAGGCAATTGGGAGTAATTGCCGAATATATAGCATATTTCAATACTGGGGTCAGTTTAAGAAAGGCAGGGTCATTATGAAAAAGATTGCAGTGATAACCAGCGGTGGCGATTGTCCGGGCATGAATGCGGCAATTAGGGCGGCAGTCCGTGTTGCCCTGGCCAACGACGCCGAGGTCTGGGGGATTAAGAACGGCTATGCCGGTATGATCGCCGGTGATATGAGGGTGCTGGACTCCAGGTCAGTGGGAGATATTATTCAAAAAGGTGGTACTTTTTTAGGCACAGCCCGCAGTGAGGAATTTAAGACCCTTGCCGGCCGCCAAAAAGCAGCTGCCAATTTAAAGGATCGCGGCATCGAAGGTCTGATTGTTATTGGCGGTGACGGTTCGCTGACCGGTGCCAGGCATCTCGGTGAGCTGGGCATTAAGTTTGTGGGTTTGCCTGGGACCATTGATAACGATATTTGGGGGACCGATTATACCATCGGTTTTGATACCGCGGTTAATACAGCCCTTGACGCCATCAATAAACTGAGAGATACGGCCTCCGCCCACGGCCGGGTTATGCTCGTTGAGGTAATGGGGCGTGCCTGTGGCTGGATTGCCCTCACGGCCGGGTTAGCCGGGGGCGCTGAGATTATTCTTATCCCGGAAGAACCATTTTCAGAAGAGGGAATTTGCAAGCAATTACTAGAGTCCAGAGCCAAAGGCAAGCAATATAGTATTGTAGTCGTAGCGGAAGGTGCCGGCAGTGCCATTGATCTGGGCAAGTCCATCCGGGCTAACACAGGCTTGGAGACGCGGGCCTCCGTCCTTGGCCATATCCAACGGGGCGGAGCGCCAACCGTATCGGATCGGTTGCTGGCCAGCAGCCTGGCGGAGACTGCAGTCCGGGCCCTGCTGAGTGGCAAGACGGAGATCATGATCGGTTATCAGTGCCGTCAGTGTGTTGAGGTACCAATCGAAGATGCTGTCGGGAAGAAGAAAGCCATTGACCCGGAATTGTTCCGGCTGGCTCAGGTTTTATCCCAATAAATGCAAGCCCGCATTATTTCCTGGGAAATGATGCGGGATTTTGTCTAACGCCGTGATATTGTACGACAAAAATGTGTAAGTGAAGAGTTAGACAATGGAACCAAACATTGTTTAGTGTAAATATTGACAAACAAAATCTGTAAAATCACTAAATGTACACTCGAGGCAGAGCTAGGACAGTGATGTCCAATGATCCATTAATTTGATTTTATTTACTCTTGCCCTCCGAATGTCTTTTATAGTATATTTATTTGGAAAAATAAAGGAATTGCCAGTTCACAGCTCGTAGACGGGAGTGAGGAGTTATGTCATGGTTTGGGAAAAATAAGGCTGTTGATAAGTTGAGTAAACTGACTGCCCTATACGCAGACGGTAATATGTCTGCCAGGATTGATCCGGATGAATATCCGGCCCAGTTACGGCCTTTGGCCAAGAATATTGCCGCTTTAGCAGACATGCTTAGAACTTTTGGGCAGGAAACACAGGTATCATCAAGTCAGGTTTCAGCAGCCGTAAATCAGGTTAACGCTGTTATCGGCCAGGCTGGCTGCCTGGCCGAACAGGCCTGTAAGGAGGCCG
>JAEWGR010000148.1 GCA_023388195.1 Bacillota bacterium | reverse complement strand
GCACCGCACAGATACCAACTTTGATGATGAAAAACTGGCCCGCGCCGTACAATATGCCCACAAACACAATGTCCGCCTCTACGTCACTGTTAATAACCTGATCAGCGAGCGGGAAATCGCCGGTATGCGCGAGTACCTGCAGCTATTAAACCAACTGCAGCCGGATGCGCTGATTGTTCAGGACCTCGCCGTTCTCGAACTGGCCAGACAGCTAAACCTGACCGTACCGCTTCATGCCTCGGTCATGATGAATACCCATAATGAACATTCTATAAAAACACTGATGGACTATGGCATAACCCGGGTGGTCACCAATCGCGAACTGACACTGACCCAGCTCACACTGCTTAAAGAACGTACCGGTATTGAACTTGAATATTTTGTCCATGGTGACATGTGTGTGGCTCATAGTGGCCAGTGTTACCATTCGGGCATCATTTTCGGCCAAAGTTCGAACCGGGGCCGCTGCCTGAAACCCTGCCGCTGGCCTTATCAGCTTATTGACAGCACTACCGGCCAGGCAGCCGCTGCCGACCCCGGCCCTTATAAGCTGGCGATGAAAGATATGTGTATGTATAATGCCTTGCCGGAGCTCATTCAGGCGGGTGTATGCTCCTTCAAAATTGAAGGCCGCATGCGCACCGCCGATTTTGTCAGCAGAATTGTAACCCTCTATCGCCGGGCCATAGACCGCTATATTGCCGATCCTGCCGGTTATACATTTGACCCTGCCGGCTGGCAGGAACTATATGATTACCGGTCCCGGGACTTTTCCACCTGCTATGCCCTTGGCAATCCCGGTGCCAGCTCGATCGGCTATACCGGCGAACGGGAACCGCGTTTTTTCAGTCAGGCCGTCAAAGAGGCCGGGCTTGCCGTTCCTGCTGTCCTGCCGGCAATTAAAGTCCTGCCCCGGCAAACTGTCAGTCAGCTCCCGTCTGAACGCCCCACACTGGCAGTACGGGTCGCCGGACTGGACGCACTGACTGCCGCCTTCGCCAACGGTGCCGACATCGCCTATATTGGCGGTGAGGCTTTTAAACCGGATAAACCCCTGACCTTAGACGACATTAAGCAGGCTGTGGCCCTGGCAGCACACTATAATACGCAGGTTATTGTTACCACCCCCCGCATTACGATGGAACGGGAGACAGGCGAGCTTGAACAGTTGTTTACCGCCCTTGAAGCTATTAAACCTCACGGTCTGCTGGTTTCCAACAGCGGCATGCTGCGCCTGGCCCGGCAAATCACCAGCCTGCCGGTACAGGCAGATTTTTCCTTCAACCTGTTCAACCATCTGACTACGTCCTGGCTTAAAGCCAATGGGGCCAGTAAGGCCACTGTTTCCCTGGAAGCTGCCTTTGAACAGATTGCCGAACTGGCTCCCGCCAGTCACCTGCCACTGGAAATCATTGTCCACGGCCCCCTGGAAGCCATGGTGCTTGATCATTGCATACCGTCGGCAGTCCTTGCCGGCGCACCGGCTCACACCCACTCCCAGCTGCATCCGGAGCAGCACTATACGTTACTGGATAGTGCCGGCGAGCGGCATGACATTAAGATTGACCAATACTCCCGCAACCACATCCTGTTTGCCAAGGATCTCTGCCTGCTGGCCCACCTGCCGTCGCTGCTCAGTACCGGTATCAGCAACTACCGGATTGAAGGTCAGCATTACCGGCCGGAGCTTGTGGGTCTGCTCACAGCCACTTACCGGGCCGAGCTTGACCGGCTGAGTGCCGGTGATGCCGGTGTTTTTGATAAAAACCTGATCAGCAGGCTCACAGCAGCCAGTCCGCGGGAACTGGGCATAGGCGCTTTCCGCTACCGCCTGTCCAGATAGCCGCCGATGAATGAATTAACCTGAGAGGTGAAACCATGACTGATATCCACAGCGCTCCCTATATCGGACCGGAGGAAGTAGTCCGGAAAAAGAAAGAATATATCATTCCCTGTGTTTATCATTTCTACGCGCAACCGATGCAGTTGGTCAGAGGGGAGATGCAGTACCTGTATGACCATACAGGCAAGCAATACCTCGACTGCTTTGCCGGTGTATCTGTCGTCAACTGCGGGCACTGTCACCCCGAAATCACGAAAGCGATCTGCGATCAGGTGACAACGCTCCAGCATACCTGCACAATCTATCTTACTGAAAACATTGTGAATCTGGCCGAGAGCCTGGCCCAAATCACACCAGGCCGCCTGCAAAAGACCTTCTTTTGTGCCAGCGGTACAGAAGCCAATGAGGGCGCCGCCCTGCTGGCCTCCCTGTATACCGGCAGGCAGGAGTTTATCAGCCTGCGCCAGGGACTTCACGGCCGCACCAAACTGACCATGAGCCTTACGGGTCTGTCCATGTGGCGGACTGATGCCAGCCCTGTCGGCGGCATCAGCTTTGCTCCTAATGCCTATTGCTATCGCTGCCCTTATGGCAAACGCCATCCTGAATGTGATCTGGCTTGTGCCAATGAGCTTGAATCTGTAATCAAAACCGCCACGTCCGGCCGGGTGGCAGCCTTGATTGCCGAACCGATTCAGGGCAACGGCGGTATTATTACCCCGCCCCCCGGTTATTTTAAGCGGGTAAAAGAAATTCTTGACCACCATAATATCCTGCTGATTATTGACGAGGTTCAGACAGGCTTTGGCCGTACCGGCAAGATGTTTGCCATTGAGCACTATGGGGTTGAACCGGATATCATGACCATGGCCAAAGCCCTCGGGAACGGTACTCCGGTCGGTGCCTTTACTACCCGTGCTGAAATTGCGGATACCTACACCCGCCCCGGTGCTTCCACACTGGGTGGCAACCCTGTAACCTCAGCGGCTGCCCTCGCCACCCTCCAGGTGCTGGCAAAATACAATCTGCCTGAGCGGGCCGCAGAACTGGGCAGTTATCTGAAACACGGACTGACTGAGCTGCAAAAGAAACATCCGCTGCTTGGCGATATCCGTGGTCATGGGCTGATGGTGGGGGTTGAACTCGTTAACCCTGACAAGTCGCCGGCAGCAGCGCAGCTTGATGTTATCCTTGAACACATGAAAGACCGGGGGATTCTTATTGGCAAAAACGGGCCTGACCGCAATGTCCTGGCCTTCCAGCCGCCGCTTGTCATCACCCGCGAAGACCTGGATCATTTACTTAACCAGCTGGCCGAGGTATTGAAATTGCTGGCTTGATTATATTGCTGATCAGAAACGTCCCGCTAACCGGGACGTTTTTTTGTCTTCAACAATTTTATTTCTTAACTCCGCATTCCCCGCACTGAGCGCTGCCGCTTCCGCGTGCGGGAATCTTTACTGCCAGGCATAAGCGGTGTTACTGGCATGCGGCGTTCCCGGGGCGCGGCCAGGCGAACAACATGACCAGCCCCCATAACCAAAGCAAACCCGCCCCAGAAAGTCATAAAAATTTTTCCGGCGGTTGATTCCAAAAACACAGGCAGATTAACAGCAAATAACATAAGCATGGCTGTCAGCGCAATTAAGCTGACTAAAGAGGCAAATTTGCCGTTTTTTTTCTTGAACCCTTTCATCTAACCGCTTCCCCCCAATCAGAACTTCCAGCCTCTTAAGAGTATATGACACCCTATTGTTCTTTATTATTAAAAACAGCAGCAGCTTGTTAAAGCCGCTGCTGCTGCCTGTGTATTTACACCTTATTTTTAACAGGTAACGTAATATAAAATTGTGTACCGACGTTGGGTGAGCTTTCAACCCGGATGCGGCCGCCATGCTTTTCCACAATCCACTGCGCTATGGAAAGCCCAAGTCCGGCACCGCCGGTTTCGCGGTGGCGGGCTTTATCACCGCGAAAGAAGCGGTCAAAAATACGGGCCAGATCCTCAGGCAATATACCGCAGCCGGTGTCTTCCACTTTCAATACAACCTGATTTTGCAGCCGCGAACAGGCTATGGTGATCTTGCCTGGCGGCGCAGTGTATTTCAAAGCATTATCCAGCAGGATAACCATCAGTTGATGCAAGCGCTCCCGGTCACAGGTTATCTCAATCTGAGGCTCGATATTGACCTGTAGTTCAAGGCCTTTCATTTCGGCCAGCGGCCGGAATTGCTCAACTACTGTCTCAAGGACGTCATCCACCATACA
>JAEWGR010000099.1 GCA_023388195.1 Bacillota bacterium | reverse complement strand
GGTCATCAGGCGTATGTACATAAAATCTTAACCGGTCGGCGCCGCCAGTTTTCCACACTCAGGCAGACCGGGGGCATCAGCGGCTTTCCTAAAAGATGTGAAAGCCAGCATGATGTTTTTGGTGTCGGCCATTCCAGCACATCCATATCTTCAGCCTTAGGCGTAGCGCTGGCGCGGGACATGTCAGGCGATACCTATAATGTTATCGGCATCATTGGTGATGGTTCACTTACCGGCGGCCAGGCCTATGAGGCTCTCAATCATGCCGGCCACCTTAATATCAATCTCACGGTGATCTTAAACGACAACGAAATGTCGATTGCCAAGAATGTGGGAGCGATGTCGGAATATCTGGCAAAAATGCGTACAGCCCCCTCCTATTCCAAGGTGAAACATGATATTGAATATTTACTGCGCCGTATTCCGGCTATCGGGGAAACGGTTGCTAAAACGGCGGAACGGGTAAAAGACAGTTTAAAATATTTTCTGGTACCGGGAATGTTGTTTGAGGAATTAGGCTTCACCTATTTTGGACCTATTGACGGCCATAATATACCTTCGATTTTGGATGTGCTTGACAAAACCAAAAGTATTAAAGGCCCGGTGCTTATTCATTTACTTACGCAAAAAGGCAGAGGCTATACACCGGCAGAATGCAACGCCGATAAGTTTCACGGGGTCGGGCCGTTCTGTATAGAAACAGGTGAGGTAATAAAAAACGGGGGCGCCCCATCATATACCCAGGTATTTGGCGATACATTGGTAAAGCTGGCCGCGCAAAACCCTGATATTGTTGCCATAACGGCAGCTATGCCTGAGGGAACCGGTTTGAAAAAATTCTCAGCCAAATTCCCTGAGCGTTTTTTTGATGTGGGCATTGCCGAGCAACATGCCGTTACCCTGGCAGCCGGGATGGCAACTCAGGGTAAAAGACCGGTGGTTGCCGTATATTCAACTTTTTCGCAGCGGGCCTATGATCAGATCCTGCATGATGTGTGCCTGCAGAATCTGCCGGTTATTTTTATGCTGGACCGGGCCGGGATTGTCGGCGAAGATGGCGCAACCCACCACGGTGTTTTTGACTATTCTTTCTTACGCCATATACCCAATATGGTCATGATGGCGCCTAAGGATGAAGAAGAACTCCGGCATATGCTTTATACGGCAACACAGCTTTCTGCCCCGGTAGCGATTCGCTATCCCCGCGGCAATGGCGTTGGGGCCGCGTGTAAACCAGAATTTACGCAGTTGGAACTAGGTAAAGCGGAAGAACTTTCGTCCGGGAAAGATGTGGTATTTTTGGCAATTGGCACCATGGCTGCAGCCTGTTGTCAAGCCGCGGCCCTCTTAGCGGCCAAAGGTATTGATGCCGGTGTGGTCAATGCCCGCTTTGTCAAGCCTCTGGACGAACAAATGATCCGACAGCTGGCAAGGGATAAAGGGGTAATCATTACGGTCGAGGATAATGTGCTGGCAGGAGGATTTGGTTCAGCCGTGCTTGAATATATTAATACCCAGCATCTTAACTGGGTAAAAGTATTACGGCTTGGATTACCTGATAAATATATCGAGCATGGACCCCGGAACCATTTATTGGCCCAGCATGGCTTAGATCCACAGGGCATTGCTGCCAGCGCCGAGGCTTTTATCCGTCAGTTTGGAGCACGAAAATGACAGGCATACGTACGAAAGAGCGTCTTGATATACTACTTGTAGAAAAAGGATTAGCCGCCAGCCGCGAACGGGCTAAAGCTTATATTATGGCCGGACTCGTAACCGTTGACGGTCAAAAATCAGACAAAGCAGGTACTGTTGTCCCTGTCTCAGCGCAAATCATTGTTCATGGCGATAGTATCGGCTTTGTCAGCCGGGGTGGGCTCAAGCTGGCGAAAGCACTGAAGCAGTTCAACCTGGATTTAGTGGGGAAAGTAATGGCCGATGTCGGCGCATCAACCGGCGGTTTTACTGATTGTGCCCTGCAGAACGGTATTACTAAGGTATATGCCATTGATGTCGGCTATGGGCAGTTAGCATGGTCCCTGAGGACCGACACCCGGGTAATAAACATGGAACGCACTAATATCCGCAATGTCACAGCGGCGGATTTGGGTGAGTTATTGGATTTTATTTCGATTGATGTGGCCTTTATCTCCCTTGATAAAGTGCTGCCTGTTGTTAAAACCCTGCTTGCTCCGCAAGGAGAAGTAGTAGCGCTCATTAAACCACAATTTGAAGCAGGACGGGAAAAAGTCGGTAAAAAAGGTGTTGTCCGGGATCCTGCAGTTCATCTTGAAGTGATTAACAATGTCGTGAATATGGCTGGCTCGCTTTCACTGATACCACTGGGACTGACTTTTTCACCTATTAAAGGACCAGAAGGCAATATTGAATACCTTTTATATTTAGCTAATTATCCGGCCGCTGCTGCCGTAGAAGAAGCCAGTATTGCTGCCGTAGTTGCTGAAGCCCATGCCAATTTAGCGGGATAACGGAGGAATACAGGGTGTTGACTGTAGGGCTGTTTCCCAACACGAAAAAACAAAGTATTAATACCGTGTTGGGCTGGATTGTGCAGTATTTCAAGGAACGTAATGTTAGCGTGGTTCTGCCGGAAGATGCTGCGCTGGAACTTAAATGTACTCATTTGGCAGGAAGAATGGAATGTGTAAAAAATGATATTACCTTCGGCATTACCCTGGGTGGTGACGGCACGCTTTTACATACAGCCCGGGAGATTGCACCGTTCGGTATTCCTGTCTGTGGAGTAAACATGGGTAATCTGGGGTTTTTAACCGAGATAGAAGTGCCTGATCTGAATACTGCCTTAGACAGGCTGCTGGCCGGTGATTATTATATTGAAGAACGTTTGATGCTGGACGCTGTCGTCATCCGCAATGGCAGCCCCATTTACATCTCGCCGGCGCTCAATGACGTGGTTGTTGCCAAAGGCGGTTTCTCACGCATGATAAAATTAAAATTGTTTATTGATGAGGAGCTGACGGCTGATTACCCTGCCGATGGGCTGATTATTGCCACTTCAACCGGTTCAACAGGCTACTCGTTATCCTCAGGCGGCCCCATCATTAACCCTGAACTGAAAGTTATTGTTATTACACCAATCTGCCCGCATACGCTGCATTCACGGGCTTTGGTCATTTCAGAAAATGAAGAAATAAAAGTACGGATGCAGGCAACCCATGATGATATTGTCCTTACCGTGGATGGGCAAACCGTGTATAATCTATTGCCAGATGATACGGTAGTGGTCCGGCGTTCACCGTTTCGGGCCCGTTTCATCCGGTTTACCGGCAAAAGTTATTATGAAAAACTGCGTACTAAATTGCGGCGAGGCGACCAGAATGGAAGTAGTTAATGCCGTTATGATGGCGCAGCGGCTGCTGAAACCCAGGCTGGCCACTGCCGGTCTGGTTGTTGATGCCACCGCCGGCAATGGCAAAGATACCTTGTTTCTGGCGGCTAATACTCCTCTTTCCGCTGTGGTCTGGGCTTTTGACATTCAATCCCAGGCTCTCACTAAAACTAATGAGCTGCTTACCAAACATAATGTAGCTGATAAGGTGCGCCTGATTCAGGACTCTCATGCGCATATAACCCGCCACATAAAACAGCCGGTCGACGCAGCTATGTTCAATCTGGGATATCTGCCGGGCGGCGACCATAAGCTAAGCACATTACCGGCAACAACAATCCAGGCAATTGCGCAAACCCTGCCATTGCTCAATACTGAAGGACTGATTACGATCGCTGCCTATCCCGGTTTTGAGCAAGGCAGGCTGGAACTCCGGGAATTGAATCAGTATCTGGCCACCGTGGATCAAAAAAAGTTTTCTGTTGCCTGTTGGTCAATGGTAAACCAAACGAACTTTCCGCCAGTTCTATATCTAATTGAGAAGATAAGGAGTGGATAGCTTGAAGGCTTTGCGACACTCAAAAACCAAAGAAATTATTGACCGGTATATAATTGAAACCCAGGAGGATCTGGCTGAAGCGCTGAGTAAACATGGCATTGATGTTACCCAGGCAACGGTTTCCCGTGATATTAAAGAACTTATGCTGATTAAAGTACCCACCGGCGATGGCCGGTACCGGTATGCATTTCCGCCGGAACAAAATATTATTATGTCCCAGGCCCGGCTGGAGCGCACATTTCAGGACTCCATTGTTGCCATCGATTTCAGTCAGAACATAGTTGTCCTCCGCACCCTGCCAGGTACTGCCCAGGCTGTGGCTTATACGATTGACTATGTGAAATGGCCGGAAATTATTGGCACAGTGGCCGGGGACGATACCATCTTTGTACTTGTAAAACCGATGGAGGCGGTACCGCAGGTTATCGCGAAATTCCGGTCGCTCATGGGTAGTGGAACAGGCGTGGTTTGAGGAGAGGTAATCATGTTAAAGTCACTTACTGTCGTCAATTTTGCGCTGATTGATAAAGCGCATATTGAGTTTGTACCTGGTCTTAATATCCTGACTGGAGAAACAGGGGCCGGCAAATCTATTTTAATTGATGCCCTGTCAGCCATTATTGGTGGCAGAGCCTCCGGTGACTCGATTCGTTCAGGTACCGATTATTTTCGCATAGAAGCAGTTTTTGACATAACAGGTATTGACTGTCTGCAAGCTTTTCTGGATGAGCAGGGGATTGCCGTCGATGATGACAATACGGTCATTATTGCCCGGCGCTTAAGCAAACATGGCAAGAACGCCATCCATATCAACGGCTGCCAGGTAACACTTAGCATGTTGCGGCAATGTTGTGAAAAACTTGTGGATATGCATGGTCAACACGAAAATCAGGCCCTGTTAAAACCGGAAACCCATCTGGAACTGACTGATGCTTTTGCCGCCGGCATGAAAGACAAACTTATACAATACCGCAGTAC
>JAEWGR010000066.1 GCA_023388195.1 Bacillota bacterium | reverse complement strand
GACTACTGTAGATATGGCCGGGAGAGCGCTGCGGGTGCTGGCGTGCGCCTACAGCGAGTTATCCCCTTGCTGCGGGCCGGAGGAAAGCCAGGATATTGAAACAGGGTTGGTTTTTTGCGGTCTGGTTGGCATGATTGATCCACCCCGGCCGGAGGTGCCGGCAGCAATTGCAAAATGTAAAGCAGCCGGTGTCAGGGTTATCATGATTACGGGCGATCATCCGCTGACGGCCAAAGCCATTGCCTGTGAGCTTGGATTGGTAGGCCGTGATGGGCGTGTTGTTCTTGGCAGTGAGCTGGAGAAGGCATCTGATGCGGAGCTGAGGAAACTTGTTGCCGGCGCATATGTTTATGCCCGAACCTCGCCGCATCAGAAGCTGCGCATCATCAAAGCGTTAAAGCAAGAGGGCTACATTGTTGCGATGAACGGCGACGGCGTCAACGATGCCCCGGCCGTAAAAGCAGCAGACATTGGTATTGCCATGGGAATTATGGGGACGGACGTTACCAAGCAGGCTGCGAGCATGATATTGGCTGACGATAATTTTGCTACTATCATCAGGGCTATGGAAGAAGGCCGCTCGATTTATGGCAATATCCGTAAAGCCATTCGTTATCTGGTGGCAACCAATATCGGGGAAGTAGTCCTTATGTTGTTGGCCGCTGTTATCGGCCTGCCGCTGCCGCTTATCCCAATTCAATTGTTATGGATTAATCTGATTGGCGATGGACTGCCCGCAATTGCGCTTGTGAATGATCCGGCGGCGAAAAATATCATGAATAAACCGCCTAAAACGGCCAACGAAAGTGTTTTCGCCGGCGGCCTGGGGCGAAAGGTAATTACCCGCGGCCTGGTTATCGGTTTGGCAAGTATCGCACTTTTCGCCTGGAAACTGGCACGGAGCGGTAATCTTATCTGGGCGCGGAGCCTTGTAATTGCTCAGCTTGCCATCAGTCAGTTTGTTCATATTTTTGACTGCCGCATGGAAAGGGAAGCCGGTCAGGTAGGTCTCTTCAGCAATCCCTGGTTAATCGGCGCGGTTGCGCTTTCCATGAGCATGGTGGCAGGGATCATTCATGTTCCCGGACTGCAGCAAATCTTCGGTACCGTAAGTCTAACCGGCATGGATTGGCTAGTAGCCTTTTTGGTGGCCGGAGTGACCTCAGTGGTGGACTTTGGTATTGAGAGTATTGTGGCACGGCGGCGCACTCTCCCGGCATAGTGTAAGAGGGGGCAGCAGGGCCTGCGGGATTGCTGCCATATCCACCAGGAGAGCAGCAGCGAAACGATAGGCATGAAGGGCAGCGGTGAATTCCGCCAAGTAGTATCTGCGTATTTACAGCAGGTCAATTAATCAGTTTATCTACATCTTGCTAGGGGAGCAACCTTGACTTACTTATCCTAAAAGGATTGGCAAGTTCAAGGTTATTTTTTTTATCAGTGGGGATTAACAGCTTCTTCATTTTGAGCAGAGCCTAAGATCTATCGCAATCAGCCGAGTGCCAGGCAGGTCAGACCGGTTAAAATAACGATGGCGGCGGCGATACGCAGCTTGGCGTCCCCTTCGGCTAACAATCGTGCCCCCATGACTGCGCCGATTAAGATGCTTACCTCGCGTGCGGGGGCTACATAACTTACCGGGGTAAAAACCATAGCCGTGAGGACCAGAATATAGGATAACGGGCACAAAACAGCTACCCAAAAGACGGCCGCACGATTCGTTTTCCACTGGTATGCGGCCGCTTCACGGTTTTTCAGGGCATAGGGGAGCAGCAACAAGGCCTGGCAGACGGTGGTGCCCCAGTACATCAGTACTGGGGAAACAGCCATGATACTGACAGCATACTTATCCCAAAGGGTATAACCGGCAATAAACAAACCGGTTAAAAGAGCAAAGAGTATGGCTTGGTAGGCCTTGGTTTCAACATACTTTGCCGGGTTGCCTAACAGCAGGAAAACGCCGACGGCAATAAGCACCGTGCCTGTGAGGGCGACCAGGGAAGGCTGTTCGCCCAGAAAGCAGACTGCGGCCAGGGTGGAAAGCAGGGGACCTGAGCCGCGCGCTAAAGGATAAACCAGCGAGAGGTCCCCAACGTCATAGCCTTTATTTAGCAGTATAAAGTACCCGACATGCAAAATCCCGCTTCCCAGCATAAAGAATACAGAGTCCCAGGTGAAGAGGGCGTTTGTCAGCAAGAGGTCGCCAATAACGACCAGGATATAGATTACTGAGGCCACTGCATTGAACAGCCAGACAAAAACGGCACCGCCACAAGCTTTCTTGGATATATAATTCCAGAAGGCATGACAAAAGGCCGCACAGAGAAGCAGCAATAACGCCAAGCCAGTCAAAATCGTACCCCCTTGTTTTTAAAATTAATCCTCGTGCCAGGTATTGCTGATTTTTCAACTCTATGTTAATTTTAAGATATAGAATGCTGGCTTGTAAAACGAGATATTTTTGTATTTCTTATAGAAGTTTTTAATAGGTGGTGAGGCGCGTGTATTTCCTGGGAATCGAAGCTTTTCTGGCCATTATGCAAACCGGGAGTCTGAAAAAGGCCGCTGATTTGCTGCATCTGACACAAGCCACAATCAGTTACCGGCTGAAAACACTGGAGCAGCTGATGGGGAAAACGCTGATCGAGCGTAATAAGGGCGCCCATTCGGTGGCGCTGACTGCCGCGGGCAGAAAATTTGTCAGTATTGCCGAACGCTGGCGAGCCTTACAGCAGGAAACAGACGCCCTGCGGAGTGATAGCCCCGAATTACACCTTGCCATTGGCGGGTCCATGACCCTTAACCGCTATCTTTTGCCACCGGTATTTCAGGCCCTAAGCCGGCATATACCGGAACTGCAGCTTCAGTTCCGGACGGAGCATTCGTCTGAACTCTATAACTGTGTAGAGCGGCGGGAACTAGATGCCGCTTTTGTAAAAAGGGAGCTGTCTGTGCCTAACGTAGCAATAGAACCTTTTTATGTTGATGAGATGGTACTGGTCCGGCCTTTAACGCCGGAAAACATCGCTACCAAGACAGTGCAGCCGCAAGAATTGAGCTGCGAATATGAACTGTACATTAATTCTACCGGCTGGGGTGCCGCTTACCCTATATGGCATGATCGCTGGTGGGGAACTGCCTGTTTGCCGCGTATAAAAATTGATAGTACCGGCATGATATTTCCGATGCTGCAAGATCCCCGTCAATGGGCCATTGCGCCTAAAACGATAGCAACCACATTTATGAAGCTGGGTCAATGTGTGATTCAGCAGCTGTCTGATCCACCGCCACCTTTGGTATATTATAAAATAACCCATGTTTACCCTAATCCGGCCGTGGCCGAGGGCCTTGACATCCTGAACCGGTACCTTGGGCTGCTGGATAACCCGGGATATTAGCTTAAAAGAATAGTGGAAGCTGGAAGCGGGAAAAATGCTGGTACGGTTAGGTGAGCGGGACAATGAACAACGGCTCTCTTTTGCCGGTAGCGAAACCGCTTGCAAAGAATATAGGAGGCAGGAACATGAGTGTAACAGATACCGTTGTGGAAACCATGAAAGCGGCCGGCAAACCATTAAGCGCCGGTGAGGTTGAAAAACTGTCCGGCCTGGCCCGGAAAGACGTGGATAAGGCCTTTAAAGCACTAAAAGATGAAAATGCGATCACTTCGCCGGTGCGGTGCAAGTGGGAATTGGTGAAGTAATTACCGGCTCCGGAAAGTATGGCAATATCCAATCGTGTATGCCAAAGACAGGGGACGCTTCTTTTGGGCGCAAAGTGCCGGAAAAGGAGCGTCCCCTGTGTATTCGTGATGCTGTTCTGATTGTTTTTTATCATAATCAATGAATTTGAAGATGGTTCTATGTTAGAATGAAATATAATATATTGATAAAATTTTACATTAATTTTGATAACGTTTAACCTTCAATAGGAGCTAAAATCTTAACCGCTATACATATTCCCGGTTCATCGGCGTATTAGCCCGAAAGTGGTTAGAAAGTTTTGTTGATATTGAAAGGATGGTAGATATGTGGAGTGAAAGCAGTTCAGCCGCATTAAATGGCCTGCAGTTTGTAACTAAAGAACGCTGGGAAGCTATGCTGCAAAACAAGGAACGTTTTTTAAATAATGAATCAGAAAATCCACATCATTTTTCTGCTATGAATCAGGCTTTAGCAGAATCCTGGCTGAGATCGCGTGCGTTAGGCGTAAATCCTTTCGAAACGAGAATTGATAAAAGTCTGAATAGTAAAGAACTTGAGACTGTATTGGCTAAGAATAAACTTTTAATACATATTACCCAAAAACTTTTCAACTCTTTTAAAAAACTGGTCGACTCTTCCGGCTACTCACTGTATTTGTTTGATAAACATGGCACATTATTGTTATCTACGGGTGTATTTCCGCAAAATATAGAGTATAGCCGGCTCACGCCGGGGAAAATTTTTACTGAAGGCACAGTTGGAACTTGTTCCCATGTATTAAGTATGCGCTATAGATGCCCGGTACAGATAATCGGGCCAGAACAATATTCCCTGTATTATCAAAATATGATTGGCTCCTCGGCGCCTATACAAGACGATAAAGGCGAGCTGATTGCTACCTTAGTATTGAATCAGGAGTTGATTAACCCCACGTTAGACAGTAACTATCAAAAGTTGTGCATTCATACGTTAGGCTTAATTATTGCGATGGCGGAAGCGATACAGCTTCAAATTGAACTGGAAAAAAATAATCAGTATGTACGTTCTGTCAATAATAATCTTAGGCTTGCGTACGATACACTGGAAGCTACCCTGGATTGCATCGATGAAGGCATTGTAAATGTGGATCAAGCCGGTCAAATAATTAGAATGAATCAGCAGGGACTGTCGATTTTTAACCTGCAGCCGGATCAAATCACCGGGAAAAATATTGGGAATTTTTTGGATGATAACTCCAGTCTTATGGAATACGTGACTAAAGCTGAAAAAATCAGTGTTGAAGAGGTAATCTCCACCAACAAAGACGAGCAGTCTTACCTTGTAGAAATTCATCCGGTAATAACCCAAGGCTCCAGTCAATTAACCGGAGCGATACTTAGATTTAATCCTATAAAAAAAATCAATGCCATGGTAAACAGCAGATCCGGGGCTATGGCAATATATAAATTTAACGATATAATCGGTGAAAGCAAGGCTATGAAAAAAGCGATTGAACTGGGAAATCGCTTTGCCGGTTTGCAGGAGACTATTTTATTATCAGGGGAGAGTGGCACCGGCAAGGAAATTTTTGCCCAGGCCATCCACAATACCCGTTGCCCGCAGGGGCCGTTTATAGCCGTTAATTGTTCCGCGCTGCCGCGTGACCTGATTGAATGCGAATTATTTGGCTACGAAGGTGGTAGTTTTACCGGGGCTGACCGCAGTGGCCGGCCCGGTAAAATTGAATTAGCCAATGGCGGTACGCTTTTTCTGGATGAAATTGGCGATATGCCGCTGGAACTCCAACCGGTTTTGTTGCGGGTTATAGAAAATAAGCAGGTTATCCGTATCGGTGGACGAAACTATAAAAAGGTTGATTTCAATATAATAGCTGCTACCAATAAAGATCTAAAAAAAATAATGGCAGAGGATTTGTTTCGCAAGGATCTTTTCTTTCGGTTGTCGGTTTTAACGCTAAAGCTGCCGGCTTTGCGGGACCGGGAAAATGATGTCGGCATTCTCAGTAATTATTTTATTGAAAAATATTGCAAAAAGGTTGGCCGCAAACTTTCTTCCATCCACTCTGAGGCCAAAGAAAAAATACTAAGCTACAGTTGGCCGGGAAATGTCCGGCAATTAGAAAATGCTATGATTTATGCCATCAATGTCAGTACAGATAATATAATTACGCCGGATTGCTTGCCGGAGGACATAGTAAGTGAGAAATCTGGCAGGGTTAACACTAACAATGCGACCGAGAAAGAGAATATTTTACTTTCGATTACAAGCTGGGAAAGAACAGCTATCCAGCTGGCGCTAATGAAAGCGAATGATAATATTCTTGTGGCAGCGGATATGTTGGAAATATCCAAGGCTACATTATACAAAAAGATAAAAAAATATAATATAAAAATCTAGTTCTGTGATTAAGAGCAATAAAATGTGGATTTTATATAATTAGAATTTGAAAGATAGAAAAAAAAGATCACTTCCGGTTTTATGAAACGGAAGTGATCTTTTTTGTCCGGGCAAGCGAATGACAAAAGTATAATTTTGAGAAAAAATCTATTTTTTTTACCAAGTAAAGTTGAAAATAATAGGTTGTCAGGCCCTGCTATACCAGTTATTGCGGCAGATCGGGGAATGGCATGAATCTTGCAAAACCGAATATTGTGCAGTGTTTACAACCATCCGGAACGGCCGGATCTTGGGAAGGAGGGCAAGGCGCTGGCTTATATACAATAAGAGTTTACGCCTGACATTCATCGGTAAAGGGGAGAAAAGATGAAACAATTAATACTTAACCGAAGACAATTTCTCAAAGCGACGGCCATAACCGGGCTTGCTGCCGCGCTTGGCAGCTCGCTGAACGGACTCACGCGAACGAATGCTGCCGGGGAACCGGCAACAACAGCCGAGACAAAAATCATCAGGACCTGCTGCCGGGGCTGTATTGGTAAATGTGGTATCCTGGCCCATGTGAAGGACGGCCGTTTAATTAAAATCGAAGGTGACCCGGATCAACCAATGACCAGAGGCCGGGTTTGTGCGAAAGGACTTGCCGGTATACAGGCACTCTATAATCCAAACCGCAATAAGTATCCGCTGGTTCGTGTCGGCGCGCGCGGTGAAAACAAATGGAAGCGGGTGTCCTGGGAAGAGGCGATTGATACCATCGCTAAAAAGCTCATGGATGTCCGGGAAAAATACGGCGCCGAAGCCGTACTCTGCACAACCGGCGGCGGGGGCAATCCGGAGTTCGGCAGTGTCAGAAGGTTTGCCAGCGTATTTGGTACACCGAACTGGTTTGAGCCGGGCGCTCAGCAGTGTTATATGCCAAGAACCCTTACCTACAAACTGATGTATGGACAAACAGAAATGTGGTATCAGACCACCAGTATCGCCGATAGCGAGGCGCATGAAATTTATTTTCATGAAGATACGCCTATGAAATCACTGGTATTATGGGGCGCCTGTCCTGCCTATAATAGTCCTTCTCAGGGCGGCCGGGCGGTTGCAGAACTAAGAGCAAGAGGTGTGCAGACTGTTGTTGTCGATCCACGCTTTACGGCAGATGCGGCCAAGGCGGACGTGTGGCTGCCAATCAGACCGGGCACCGATGTGGCGCTCGAACTATGCTGGATTAAATATATTATTGATCAAAAACTCTATGACGAAGAATTTGTAATGAAGTGGTCAAATCTTCCTTTCCTGGTAAACACCCAGACCAAAATGTGTCTTCGTGAAAGCGATATTACACCTGGTGGTGATTCGAATACTTATGTGGTATGGGATAAAAAGACGCAATCGGCAAAAGCGCTGCCTTATCCCTGGGATGAAAACCTTGAACCCGAGCTGTTTGGTGCTTTTACGGTTAATGGCCTTGCATGCAAGACCGGTTTCCAGCTTTATAAAGAGCGGTGCGAACCGTTTACGCTGGCAAAGACAGCCGAAATCTGCTGGCTGGAAGCAGATAAGATTGAAAAAGCCATAAAAATTTATGCCCGGGGCCCTGGCGGTCTCAGCCTTGGCGTTGCTACCGACCAGAACCCTCAATCGGTCCAGGCGGCAATGGGAGCCTGTGCGCTGGACTTAATGATGGGTTATGTACAAAAACCCGGGGCGCTTCTCCAAAACTTTGGTGATGTCAAATTTGCTGACTCGGCTGTTTCCCCGCTGTATAAATTCATATCGCCTGAACAATTCAAAAAACGTCTTGGCGGTATTGAATATAAGGGGGCGAATTCATGGGGCTCCTGTCACAGTCCGACTGTTCTCGAAGCCATCAAAACGGGAAAGCCTTATCCGGTAAAAGTATGGCTTGAGCGTTCCGGCAATAAACTGGCCATGCTTGCTAATGCCTCGTCCTGGATTGAAGCCCTGGAGAAAATGGATTTCATTGTTCACATGTACATGTATCCCACCTCGTTTTCCGCATATGCCGATGTTTTGCTGCCGACGACGGAGTGGCTGGAGTCGGATTATGTTGTGCCGCCGCTCAACATGCTGTTCGTGCGGCAGGCGGTTACCCACACCTATGAAACTATGAATGAAACTGTGATCTGGGCGAAAATTGCCAAGCGGTGCGGAGAACTGGGGCATCAGGCCTGTAAAGCTGCGTTTGATCCGGAAAAAACGGCACCGGAACAGCCTTATTGGGACTCTATGGAGGAATTTCTTGACTGGAATTGCAGGAAAAAACTAGGTATGACATTTAGGGACCTTGCGCAAAAGGTGCCTTATGAAGCCATGCCTATCAATAAATGGCGCCGCTATTACACATACAAGGAGCTGGATCTCAAGACCGGAAAGCCTAAAGGCTTCGGCCGGCCAAGTCAAAAAGTCGAGATTTACGGCGAGGCTTTCATCACGTTAGGGCGGACAGGGGCGCCGGTAAGTCCTTACCCGCTGCCGCCGGCCTCAAAAGACTATGATCCGCTGCCCTATTTCGAGGAGCCGTTTGAAAGTCCGCTGGCCGGCAGCGAGCTGGCCGAGAAGTTCCCGCTGGTTATGACTAACGGCCGGCTGCCGTATTTCCATCATGGAACCTTGCGGAACATTCCCTGGCTGAGAGAAATTTATCCTGCGCCGGAAATATGGATTCACCCCCAGGCCGCTAAAAAATATGGTATCTCCCAGGGAGACTGGGTGAACGTCGAGTCCCAGCGCGGCAAGATTAAGGCTAAGGCCTGGGTAACGGAGGGGATTAACCCGGGAGTTGTCTATATGGAAAGGTTTTGGACGCCGGAAACCCTGAATACCGCTACGCATGGCTGGCAGGAAGTCAACGTCAACGTACTTTCCAAGAATGATGCTCCCTTCAATGATGTTATCGGCACATATACCCTCAGAGGCTATCTTGTCAGGGTAGCAAAAGCGGATGGGCCGCCTAAAGGCGTTTGGCTGAAACCGGAGGAGTTCAAGGCCTGGCTGCCTGAACCCTCTGATCCTACTCCGTTACAGGATAAGGAGGTATAACATGACCCAAAGAACAATGATTGTTGATTTAGATCGCTGTATTGGCTGTAAATCATGCGAAGTGGCATGCAAGCAGGAAAACGGCGTTGTTCTTGGCTGTACCTGGAATAAAGTGCTGACTGTGGGACCGACTGGTACCTATCCTAATCTGCAATTGTACTATCTGCCGGCCATGTGCCAGGAATGCAAGAGTGCACCGTGCGTTAAGGTTTGTCCGACCGGGGCGTCCTATAAGAACGAAGAGGGCGTTGTCCTCATCGACAAGGAAAAGTGCATCGGCTGCCGGTATTGTATGATGGCCTGCCCCTATGGCGTCCGTACCTTCAACGAAGAAACAAAGGTAGTGGAAAAGTGCACGCTGTGCGCCCAACTGCACACCAATGGCGAGCAGCCGGCCTGTGTTAAAAATTGCCCGGCCTCCTGCCGGTTTGTCGGCGACATCGATAATCCCAACAGTGATGTTGCCAAAGTCATCCAAAAAGCCGGTAGCGAAAATGTGCATGTCCTGCCGGATGTAGGAAACCGTCCTTCTGCCCGGTATATTATGCATAGCAAAACGGCCGCATGGAGGGAGTGAGCATATGAGTATTCAATGGCCATTGGTTTTCTTCACCTTATTTATCGGCCTTGGCTGTGGGACCTTTGTTGGTTCTGTTATCCTGACTGAATGGGTTGGCAAGGCAAAACAAATTAGAACGGTAAGCGCACAGGCGGCGATTTTATCAATCGGCATCGGCGGCGTAGCAAGCACCCTGCATTTAGGCCATCCGGAGCGGATGTTTGGTGCGCTGGGTCATCCAACCTCCGGCATTTTCCTGGAATCAATGCTGATCTTTCTGCTGGGTCTGGCCATTGTCGTTTATCTTCTGGCCCTCAGAAGAGAGGCTGCGGCCGGGACCTGCAAAATCATCGGCACTGTTGGCGCGATACTTGCAACCCTGCTTACTTTTGTTAATGGCGATGCCTACGTAATGGCAGCCATACCGGCCTGGAACACATTAATTCTGCCGGCTTTGTATCTGGTTTCAGCAGCCGTTATGGGTTGCTTCAGTATCAGCCTGTTGCTTCAATGGTCAGCAGACCACAAGGCAACAGCGACCACCTTAACGGCAGCAGAAACAGCAGCGACAACGGAAACGGCAGCCGCAGCGGCAATGGTAAAACGGACAACGCTGCTGGCACTTGCCATGCACGCGGTAGTACTGGTTGCGTATCTGGTTCACATCGCCGCAGCGCCTTACCCTGATGTAGCTCGCTCTGTTACGCGGGTTTTGGCAGGTAATCTGGCACCGCTCTTCTGGGGTGGCTGGGTGCTGCTGGGCTTAGTGGTTCCTACGGCGTTGTTAACCAGGTTTTATACGAAAAGTAATGAAGCTATGCTGGCTAAAGCTGGTTTCTGCTCTGTTCTCGCAGCCGGCGTTGCTTTTCGGGCCTTGATGTTTTTGCTTGGAAGCAGTATTAAGCAATATTTTTAAACTAGCATGATAAAAAAGTGGGGGAAGCGGTTCGCAGCTTTTCCCCAACGGTAATAAAACAGTGAGGGAAAAATGTGGAGAAAATAGCAGAGTACTCAATGATTATGGAAAACCGGGAGAATTTGTACCGGTTTTTAGGACGGCTCTACCAGCTGGAAGTCGATCAGACATTACTTGAGCAGATGAAAAGCATGTGTTTTCCTGACGAGTGCGGGGAAGACGAACTGGCCCAAGGATACCGGATGCTTAGCACATATTGTCAGAATCTCCCTAGCGATCCATTAACCGATCTGGCCGTGGACTACGCGCGGGTATTTCTTGGTGCGGGGATAGCCGGCAGCGATGCTGCCTATCCGTACGAGTCGGTTTATACAAGTCCCAAGCGGCTGATCATGCAAGAGGCGCGAGATCAAGTGGCAGCAGCCTACCGCGCCAAAGGTTTGACCAAGCTGGAAACGCTCGATTTGCCGGAAGATCATATCGCCCTTGAGCTTGAATTCATGGCGTATCTATGCCGGGAGACCCAGCAAGCTTTGGCTGTAAGTGACTGGCAGGCAGTTGCCGCTTATCTTCAAGAGCAGGCCGATTTTCTTGGCGCTCATTTGCTAAACTGGGTTCCGGCCTTTTGTGCCGACATCGGGAAGTATGCCGAAACAGGGCTTTATCAAGGCATTGTCAACATAACCAATGGCTACTTACGCTTGGAACGCGCTAACCTGGAAGCGCTAATTGAGGAAACGATGCCCGAGGTCGGCTCCTAGATGACCTCACGGCGAACCTTCCTAAAAATATCCGGCGGAGCGTTTGCCCTTCTTCTCGGGCTGGGAGAGGCCTCTAAGCTTTTACCGCGTAAGCCTCTTCTCCGGCCCCCGGGAGGACAGGACGAGGCCTTATTTATCTCGCGCTGTCTCCGTTGTGACCGTTGCCGAAGTGTCTGCCCAACCTCTGTAATCGGTTTGGCGAATGTAGCGGACGCCATCCTGGCTGCGCGTACGCCGGTGATGAAGTATCATCTCGGCTACTGCACCTTTTGCAACAGATGTGTAGAGGTCTGCCCCACCCGGGCGCTGACCCCGTTTGACAGCAAAACTGTAAAGATTGGTTTGGCGATAGTGCAGAGGGCTATTTGCATTGCCTGGGACTCAGGCGGTTGTAAGGTGTGCATGAAGGCATGCCCCTATCAGGCGATCACGGCTGACAGACAGAGCCGCCCTGTCGTCGATCCCTGTAGGTGCAACGGCTGTGGTCTTTGTGAAAGAGTCTGCCCGGCGTTGGTGATGCGGTCCTACACTGGCGGCAAGGTTCGCGGCATTGTCGTCACACCCCTTGCGGCGGGAGGGGATAAAAGCGTATGAATAAAAATAAAACAAGGACACTTAGATTGACATCCATGGCGGTTGTGGTAATCACAATTATGATTGGTGCGGTCAAAGGTGCCGGCACGGGGTCATTGTCTGCGTTCGGAGTGGATAATATCTCCGCAATCTGCCCGCTGGGCTATCTGGAAACAGCGCTTGCCAGCCGGGAGGTCATACCCCAGCTGCTTATCTCTTTTCTCGTGATTGTGGGGCTGACCGTCTTGCTGGGGCGTGTTTTCTGCGGCTGGGTCTGCCCCATTCCCCTGGTGCGCAAATTATTAGTCAACAACATCGATGAAGGCCAGGCGGCCAGCATGCATGACCGTACCCGGGACGGTTTACCGCCGTCTGGACCTGTTATTCTCGCTGCAACCCTGGGGACTGCCGCTATTTGCGGCTTCCCCGTATTCTGTCTGATCTGCCCGCTCGGACTCGTTTTTGCTACCTTATTTGCCTTGCTGCGCCTCGTTCATTTCAACGAACCGACCATAGATCTCATTGTTTTTCCCGCTATTGTCATTATTGAACTTGTGCTCTTGAAAAAATGGTGTAGCAAACTATGCCCCGTCGGTGCTTTGCTCAGTCTCTTCAGCAGGTTCAACCACCGTCTTGTGCCTGCCGTAGATCGGTCGCTTTGTCTGGAAGAAGTCACTGAAACCAAATGCCGGCGCTGCCGCAGTGCCTGCAGCTTTGATATTGACCTTAAGACCGGCCGCGGAACCGGGGGGATCAGCGATTGCACCAAATGCAGAGAATGTGCAGTTGCCTGCCCGGTTCAGGCAATTCGATTTCCCTGGAGGTGAATGACTACATGCTGTCTAAACTCGAACAATTTACAAACGCCTGTGTCCGGCTGGAACAACGGGGGATCGTCGTTCAGGAAGAGCGGTGCCTCCGCAACCGGCATCTTAACAGCTCATGTCAATGTTGTTTGGCGGTCTGTCCCCATGAGGCCATCCATTGCGGGGAAGGCCTCACCTTACTGGCCGGGAAGTGCACCGGCTGCGGTGCCTGCGCTGCAGTCTGCCCCGGCGGTGCGCTTGTTGTCAAGCTGCCTTCTAACGCTGAACTGTGCTCGCTTATAACCCTCCATGTAAAGCATTCCGGCGCAGTCGCCTTCGCGTGTGAAGACTATCTCAAAACCCACCCGGAAGAACGTCAGCGGGCCATCGCTGTACACTGTACAGCCCGGTGTGATGAAGCCGTCCTGATCTATGCGGTGCTGCAGGGGGCAGCCGGCGTATCCATTGTCAATGCCGCTTGTCCAGACTGTCCGCAGCATAAACTTAGCGGTCTGGTTCAGTCCATGGCGGACACGGCAAACCGGCTGCTGGCAGGCTGCAACTATCCTGCCGTGATTGCATTTACCCGGGAAATCCCGGCGATAATTAAACCGCTGCCTGGCACGGGGGGAGCGGTGGCCGGCATGTCACGGCGAGCTTTTCTCACCGCTTTTAAGAACCAAACTGCCAGCCTGCTTACACAAGTGCTGCCGGAAATGGGAGTAGAGGAGGCTGACAAGCGCGAGGAAAATAACGTCTTACCGAATCCTATGGGTGAAGCGAAATTTCTGCCTGATAAGTGGTGTTCGTTAGCAAGCTCCCTGGAAAACCTCAAAAACACGGCATATTCTACTGTGATTGACAGCAAGCTTTGGGGGGATATCGCGATTTCAGATAATTGTAATGGCTGTGGAGTCTGCGCTGAGGTCTGTCCGACCGCGGCCCTCGCTATTGGTCAGCAGGCGGGCTCCTGGAGTATCTCTTTCCATACCTCACGCTGCACGCAATGTGGTCTATGTCAGGATGTTTGCTGCCGTGAGAGTATCAAAGTTCACTCCAGGGTAAAGCTTGGTGACATAGCGAGCCGGAAGCCGCGCGTTATTATCGAAAAAAAACAAGCGGAAATCGCTGCTATAACGGAGTCGTTGGATCAACGTATGGCCCGCTTACTGGGATGTGTGGTCAAGAGCTAGATAAGAACAGGGCATTCTCAAACCAGGACCAGTAATACCAGGTAAAAAATGGGGATAGTTTCGCTTGGGGCTATAATGTCAATAAAAAGAAATAATGGTGAAGAGTAACAATACCTCACCAGGGGACGACAGCTGAACAAAACAGTCTGACGTCCCTTGGTGAGGTATATTTGTTACAAATTCAGGTTTTAAAAAATTAATAATTATAAATTTTCCTTTATAATTATTTAGATTTCTTTACTTGCCGTGAGTTATTAGACACATTATGCTAAAAAGTACAAAAGTTTAACAAAAAATGGTCTGGGGAGAAACCAGTTGCGTCCCCGCTCAGACAATAAGAGAGGAATGAGATATCATGATAAAAGGTGTGAGGCGCCAAAACCGGCACCAGGAAATTTGCCTGCTATCTGCGGCAATCATGCTTTATTCGGCTGTACCTGGTTTGGCCGCTCCCGTGGGCTTGCCTGATGCCGGCCAGGCACTGCGCAACACCCAGCGCAACGAACTGACTCTGCCGGAAACACAACGGTCCGAGCTTGTAATCAAGCAGGGAGAATCAGCCGTTCAACCAGAAGAGAGCAGGCAAAAAGTAAAAGTGGAGGCCATCGTGGTTACCGGTCAGGATGTGTTTGCACCGGCCGAACTGGCGGCACTTTATCAGGAACAGCTGCACAAAGAATTGACCTTTAGCGAGTTGAATCAAATAGCCGCTGCGATAACGGAATATTTTAAGGCGCGGGGTTATCTCGTAGCTCAGGCGTACCTGCCGGCACAGGAAATCGTCCAGGGGCAGGTGGAGATAGCGGTTGCGGTCGGGGCTTATGGTGAAATTATCCTGAAAAACAGCAGTATGGTTGAGGAAGCGGCTATCCGGCAGCAATTGTCGGGTTTGCGGCCAGGGGCCTACGTAAATAACCGGGACCTGGAACGGGCTGTTTTACTGGCCGGTGATCTGGCAGGCGTAGCGGCAAAGGTCACGCTGTATCCAGGCAAAGAGGCCGGCACAACCGATGTCGTAGTTGAGACAGGCAATAAGGAAGGGGAAGCAAACGGGAGTATAAGCGTGAACAACTGGGGCAACCGCTTTACCGGCAAAACCCAGGGCAATTTTTACTATCACCTGGATAATGCCGCGCAGGCAGGTGACAGCCTCAGCCTGAGCGTGACTCATGCCGGCGCCGGCCTGGACAGCGGTTATGCCGGTTACCGGCTGCCGCTGGCCGAAGGCCTGGAATTAAATCTGGGGTATAGCAAAGTCCGTTACTCACTCGGCGGTGAGTACGAATTTCTGGGCGCCCATGGCACCGCCTATTCCCAGTATGCCTATTTGAACTGGAAGCTTGTGCGGTCCCGTCACTCTAATATGAATTTGCAAGCAGGTTACGACCATAAACGGCTTGAGGATATGATCAGTGTGGCTCAGGCTGTTGCCCAAAAGCGGTCACACAGCCTGAGTCTGGGATTGAGCGGTAACAGCCAGGATAACCTGTGGGGCGGCGGAGCAAATGCCTATTCGCTGAAATGGTATGACGGCCGGTTTTCCGGTCAGTCAAATATCATCGATCCGTTTAGCGGCAGCTGGCAGAAAACTACCTATTCCCTGTTGCGGCAGCAGGCAATAACTCCACGGTTGAGTGCAATGACCTCCGTAAGCGGACAGCTGGCTTCGACCAACCTGGACTCTTCGGAAAAGTTTTCCCTGGGAGGTGCCAACGGCGTGCGGGCTTATCCGGCTGACGAGGCCTCCGGTGATGAAGCCTGGTTGATGACAGGCGAGGTGCACTGGCTGCTGCCAACCGGCAGCAGTAAAGGGATGCTGAAGCTAATTGGCTTTTATGATCACGGTGTTTCCCACAGTGAGAAACATCCGTACGGTACGGTAAATAACCGGCGGGAGCTGGCCGCGAAAGGCCTGGGTTTAAGCTGGACAATGGGGAACCAGTATGCTGTCAAACTGGACTACGCCTGGAAAGCCGGCAGTGAGCAAGCTGTTTCCGACAAGGATAGAAACGGCCGTCTCTGGCTGCAGGGCATTAGTTATTTCTAAATGGAATATACAGCTTTAGCATTTATTGCCGTGATCTTGCTGCTGTTTGCCGGCCAGTATGCGACCAGGCATCAACTTCGCCGGCAACTGCTGCGAAACAACCGTAATCACAGCCGCAGAGTTACTGAGTCGTAGCTGATCAATCAACCATAAGGAGGAGATTAACTATGAAGATAAGTCGTAAATGGCGCCGCTCATGGGAGCGCTGCTATTTGTTCAATCCTCTGGACAACATGCGCGGGCAGTTCAAAAAGGGCATAGCCGGTATGGGACGGGCAGCGGTCGCTGCCGGTTTAACCCTCAGCGTACTGGCCGGTGTGCAGCCGGCATATGCATTGCCGTCCGGCGGCAGCATCACGGCCGGCCAGGGGCAACTCAACCAAAGCGGCAATACCCTGACAGTGACCCAAAATACGGACAAGCTGGCGCTGAACTGGCAGTCCTTTAATATCGGGCAAGGGGAGCATGTGCAGTTTTTCCAGCCGGGAGCATACTCGGTAGCCCTTAACCGGATTGTGGGCAATGATGCAACCCGGATTTATGGTCAGCTCAGTGCCAACGGCAAAGTGTTCCTGATCAACCCGAAGGGTATCCTGTTTGCACCGACCTCCCAGGTCAACGTAGGCGGTCTGGTGGCCTCCTCGCTGTCCTTAAGCGACAGCGATTTTCTTAATGGCAGGTATACTTTTGCCGGCAGCGGCACCAACGGTACAGTCGTCAACCAGGGCAGTATCCATACTGCCAACGGCGGCTACGCTGTTCTCCTGGGCGGCAAGGCAAGCAATGAAGGGGTCATTTTGGCCAATAAAGGCTCGATTGCCTTAGGCGCTGGTAAGGAGGCCACGCTGGACTTCACCGGCGACGGGCTGATCAATCTGAGCGTCAGTCAGGCCGCGCTGGATGCGCAGGTGACAAATAGCCATTTGCTGCAGGCCGACGGCGGCCTGGTAGTGATGACCGCTAAAGCTGCCGGTGACCTGACCGGTGCAGTTGTGAACAACACCGGTACTGTCCGGGCCCAGTCACTGGTCGAGCGGGACGGCAGGATCCTGCTCGACGGCGGTACTACCGGCTGGGTAAAGGCCAGCGGTACTCTGGACGCCAGTGGCCAAACTGGCCGGGCTGGAGGCCAGATAGCTGTCAGCGGCCAGTCGGTCAGCCTGACCGGTCAGCTGAGCGCTGATGGTTTCCGGGGTGGTCATATTGCCGCGACAGCCGGGTCCAATATGGAGCAAACCGGCACCCTGAAGGCTAATGGCCAGGATCAAGGAGGTAGTATTAGCCTGACGGCAGGTAACAACCTGATCCAGACCAGTGCCGCCCGGCTGGCAGTCAATGGCGGCAGCGGCGGGGTCATCCAGCAAAGTGCGGGCAATCAGATCTATACCTCGGCGGATTATCAGGCCAAGGGAGCTGAAGGCGGCACTATCCAGCTATCTGGCAAGACCATTAAGTTTATGGGGGCTGATGCCGATGCTTCAGGCACAAGCGGCAACGGCGGCACCATTACAATAGGCGGCGGCTGGCAGGGAGCGGCGGTAAACGGTGAGGCCAACGCCGACAGTGTGGTTGTGGGCAGTGGTGCGACACTGAGTGCCGATGGCGGTGCTAACGGTAACGGCGGTACGATTGTGGTATGGTCGGAGGACGATACAGCGTTTGCCGGTATTCTCTCTGCGGCAGGTGGCAAAGTCGGTGGCCAAATGGAAGTGTCAGGAAAAGAAAACTTGTTGTTTGCTGGCCAAGTAGCAACCGGACGGGGCAAGGCAGCCAGCTTGCTGCTTGATCCAAAGAATATTACTGTTGTGGAAAGCGTAACCGGCCTTGATTCCTTTTCTCTCGTTGACCCCAATCCCGGCACAACCAATGCCTTTGGTACCAACACCACTGCGTTGGCGAATGGTAATATTGTGGTGGCCAGCCCCGGCGACAGCCACACTGCCAACAGGGCGGGGGCAGTGTATCTGTTTAACGGCACCACCGGGGAACTGATCTCTGCTCTTCACGGCAGTCACGACTATGACCAAATCGGCACTACTGCCATAACGACACTGACGAATGGCAACTATGTGGTGTCAAGCTACGCCTGGTCTGGGTACAAGGGAGCCGTGACCTGGGGGAGCGGGACGAACGGTGTGTCGGGAGTGGTCGAAAGCACAAACAGCCTGGTCGGCACTAAATCTAATGACTGGGTCGGCTTTGGAGGCGTGACAGCACTGACGAATGGCAACTATGTTGTGGCAAGTCCCTCCTGGGATAACGGCAGCATCGTGGATGCGGGCGCGGCGACTTGGGGCAATGGCCTTAGTGGCGTGGCCGGAGAAGTCAGCAGCGATAACAGCCTGGTAGGTACGAAGGCTAATGATAGGGTTGCAAATTTCCCTGTAACGGCACTGACGAATGGCAACTATGTGGTTCGAAGTTCAAGCTGGGCAAACGGCAATCTTACGCAAGCGGGGGCGGTGACCTGGGGGAATGGCAATGTCGGCATAAAGGGAGCGGTTGGGCTTGATAACAGCCTGGTAGGCTCTCATGCCAATGATTCGATAGGCAGTGCCTATGGTGGAACGCAGGGTGTAGTGGCGCTGACGAATGGCAACTATGTGGTGGTAAGTCCCAGCTGGAGAAGCACCAATGCAACTAGTGTGGGTGCAGTAACCTGGGGGGATGGCACTAGCGGTGTGAAGGGGATAATCAGTACCGACAACAGTCTGGTAGGCACTACTGCGGCTGATCAACTTGGCAATAACGGTTCAACCCCCTGTGTAGTGGCCCTGACGAATGGCAACTATGTGGTGGTAAGTACTTACTGGGATAATGGCAGCATTGTGGATGCAGGGGCCGTAACCTGGGGTAATGGCAGTAGCGGCACGAAAGGAACTGTCAGCAGTGCCAACAGCCTGGTAGGCACTACGGCTAATGATCGGTTAGGTAACAGAGGTGTGACGGCACTGGCAAATGGCAACTATGTGGTGGCAAGTTCTGACTGGGATAACAACGGTATCGTGGATGCGGGAGCGGCGACCTGGGGTGATGGCACCAGCGGCGTGACGGGAGCCGTTAACAGTACGAACAGCCTGGTAGGTACTAAGACTAGTGATCAGATAGGCTATAACGGTGTAACGGCCCTGACGAACGGCAACTACGTAGTGGCGAGTTCCCAATGGGACAGCAGCAGTGCCGCCAATGTGGGAGCGGTAACATGGGGTGATGGTGAGATCGGTTTGACAGGAGTAGTCAGCAGTGATAACAGTCTGGTAGGTATTACAGCCAACGATTGGGTTGGTGTTAATAGAGTGTCGGCATTGACGAACGGCAACTATGTGGTGCTATCGTCCAACTGGAAAAACAACGGAGTAAGTGTGGGAGCTGCGACCTGGGGTGATGGCTCGCGTGGTTTGACGGGAGCGGTTAGCACCGCGAACAGCTTGGTGGGTACTAAGTCTGGTGATCAGATTGGCTATGATGGTGTAACCGCGCTATCGAATGGCAACTATGTGGTAAAGAGTTCCAACTGGGCAAACGGTGACGCCCGACAAGCGGGAGCTGTGACCTGGGGCAACGGTATTAGCGGTGTGACAGGAGAGGTTAGCAGCGCGAACAGCCTGGTAGGTATGAAGGCTAATGATAAAGTTGGTAGTGGCGGTGTGACGGCGCTGTCTAACGGCAACTATGTGGTGAGAAGTTACAACTGGAACAACAATGGTGCTGTTAACGCCGGAGCTGTGACCTGGGGCAATGGTGCAAACGGTGTGACAGGAGAAGTTAGTGCTGTCAACAGTCTGGTGGGCACTAAGGCTTCGGATTATTTTGGCGGTTCACCTATAGGCATATTAGGTGATTACGCGGTTGTAGCCAACGGGCTTGGTGCCGGCCGCGTTGATATTGTCCGCGGTTTATATGCAAGTGACGCAGCGGCAGGACAAACCTATTCAGCAAATCCGGGCGGGAGTGTTACCATCACAGCCGGCAGGCTTGGTGATATCCTTAAAACCGGCACAGCACTCACCTTGCAGGCCAATAACGATATTACGGTAAACAGCAATGTAACTGTGGTCGCTGACGAGGGCGTGACGGCCGGCGGTGATCTGACCCTGGCAGCCGGACGGAGTGTCTATCTGAATGGCAATATTACCACCGGCGGCAGCAGTCTGACGGTGCTAGCCAATGACACGACGGCCAACGGCGTGGTTGACGCTCATCGAGACAACGGTGAAGCTGTTATCACCATGTCGGCCGGCACGGCGATTGACGCGGGCAGCGGCACGGTCAGTCTGACGCTCGGTACAGGCGAAGGCCTGACTCATGGGGAGGCCGGCACGATCAGTTTGCAGGACATTACGGCTGGCAGCATTGCCGTCGCTAATACTGGCAGCGGTACCCGGAATATCGTCCTGAACGGGGAACTGAATGCCGGTGCCGGCACAGTCAGTCTGAGCGCCGGCGGCACGGTCAGCCAGCTTGCGGGCTTGGCCGCCGGCAAACTGTTGCTCGGTTCAGGAACATACGAGCTGACCAACACCGGGAACCACTTTGCTGTGTTGGCTGCCCAAGGGGCCGGCGACATTGATCTCTATGATGCCAGTGCCCTGACGGTGGGCAGTGTAAATGGCATAGAAGGTGTAAATGGCAGCGGCAGCATCAAGCTGGCAACCGCGGCCGGCGAAAACCTTACGCTGCAGCAAGGTGTGGCGACCACCGCGAGCAATATTACCCTGGTTTCAGGGAATAATTTCATCAATCATGCCGGCAGTAGTGCCCTGTCACCCGGCAGCGGCGGCCGGTGGCTGGTTTATTCTACTGATCCGTCGGCGAATACGGTAGGCGGCCTTTCCTACCAGTTCAAGCAATATGGCGCGACCTATGGGGATAATGTTCAGGGCAGCGGTAGCGGCTTTTTGTATACGTTGGTGCCGACGTTGACGGTGGGGCTGACCGGTACGGTTGCCAAGACTTATGACGGCAGTGATATAGCCGGGGTCAGCGCGGGGAACTATGCGGTAGTAACAGGTGCCATACTCGGCGACACGGTGGAACTGGCCCATACCTCTGCTAGCTATAATGATAAAAATGCCGGTGCCAATAAGGTAGTAACGGTGGCAGGCCTGAACATTCAGTCGGCCAGTGACGCTACAGGCGCGAGCGTCTACGGGTACGAACTGGCCGGGAGTACCGTCAGTGGCAGCATTGGTGCCATCGACAAAGCCAATATCAGTGCCGTCACCGACATCACGGCAGCAGACAAGGTCTATAATGGAACCCGGACGGCAGAACTGGGTACAGGCAATGCCGGCTTCAGTGGTATGGTGGCCGGCGACAGCCTGAATGTGGCGACTGCCAGCGGTGAGTTCGGCGACAAGAACGCAGGCACAAATAAAGCGGTGAACATCAGTGGCATTACCTTAGGCGGCAGTGACGCTGACAATTATACGCTGGTCAACAATACTGCCACCGCCAGTGCCGCCATCGACAAAGCCAACATCAGTGCCGTCACCGGTATCACGGCGGCAGGCAAGGTCTATGACGGAACCCGGACGGCCGGACTCAATACAGGCAATGCCGGCTTCAACGGTATGGTAACGGGCGATAGCTTGAATGTGGCGACTGCCAGCGGTGAGTTCGGCGACAAGAACGTAGGCACAAATAAAGCGGTGAGCATCAGCGGCATTACCTTGGGCGGGTCAGATGCCGGCAACTATACGCTGGTCAACAATACCGCCACCGCCAGTGCCGCCATCGACAAAGCCAACATTAGTGCCGTCACCGGCATCACGGCAGCAGACAAGGTCTATAATGGCACCCGGACGGCAGAACTTGGTACCGGCAATGCCGGCTTCAGCGGTATGGTGGCCGGCGACAGCCTGAATGTGGCGACAGCCAGCGGTGAGTTCGGCGACAAGAACGCAGGCACAAATAAAGCGGTGAATATCAGTGGCATTACCTTAGGCGGCAGTGACGCTGACAATTATACGCTGGTCAACAATACTGCCACCGCCAGTGCCGCCATCGA
>JAEWGR010000087.1 GCA_023388195.1 Bacillota bacterium | reverse complement strand
GTACTCAGTTCAGATACCAGGAAGGCTTTGGCGGTCTCAGAGACCCGCAGCAGGTCAGCAGCAGGGAAGGGCCATAGCGTGACAGGGCGCAGCAGCCCGACCTTCAACCCCTGGGCCCGGGCCTTTTCCATCGCTGATTTCGCAATCCGGGCGGTTATGCCGTAAGCGACAAGCACCACATCGGCATCGGCGGTAAAGAACTCTTCACACCGGGCTTCCTGCCGGCTGATCAGCTCATATTTTTTCTTCAGATCCCGGTTGGTCTGCTCGGAGGCATCTTTATCGAAGGAAAGGGTATTAACCACATTACATTCCCCGCGGCCCCGCCGACCGGTCACAGCCCAGTTTTTTTCCACAGGCAGCGCGGTTTTAACCTGGAGGGAAACGGCCTCCATCATCTGTCCCAAAGCCCCATCGGCCAGGATAAGTACCGGGATACGGTATTTATCGGCCAGATCAAAGCCTTCCACTGTCAGATCAAATAATTCCTGTACACTGTTGGGCGCCAGTACCAGCAGCCGGTAATCGCCGTGGCCGCCGCCTTTGGTAGCCTGAAAGTAATCAGCCTGTCCCGGCTGGATGGTGCCAAGGCCGGGACCGCCCCGCTGAACATTGACCAGCAGGCAGGGAAGCTCAGCCGCGGCAATATAAGAGATGCCTTCCTGTTTAAGGCTGAATCCGGGGCTGGAAGAGGAGGTCATAGACCGCGCTCCGGCCGCAGCTGCCCCGTAGACCATGTTAATGGCCGCCACTTCACTTTCCGCCTGCAGGAATACACCGCCGACGGACGGCAGCTTGCGGGCCATATATTCAGGCAGCTCACTCTGCGGCGTTATCGGATAACCAAAGTAATAACGGCAGCCGGCGCGGATGGCGGCTTCCCCGATCGCCTCATTGCCCTTGATCAATATTTTTTCACTCATTTTTTCTCTCTCCCACCTATTTATTTATAGATTTCAATTACACTGTCAGGGCACATTTTAGCGCACATCATACAGCCGATGCAGGCTGCTTCGTCCTGGCAGCGAACGATATTGTAGCCTTTACCGTTGAAAGCCGCTCCAAGCTCCAGAATCTTCTTGGGGCAGGCGTGCACACACATTTCACAAGCCTTGCATTTCTCACCGTTAAATACAGGTCTGGCCATATTGCACCTCCTTTCTAAAAAAACAGCCAGCGATCTGTCCATCTGCCCCCAGGCAAGGGAAAGAGAAGAAAGATCCGGATTATTGTTGAGGACAAGCTACGCGGGCCATATGGCCCACAGGCAAAATGCCCAGCTTAGCTTCGATGAAATGGGCAACCTGAATAATCCTTTCATAATGGAGACCTGTCTCCACCCCCAGCTTGTGCAGCATATTGACCAGATCCTCGGTCGCAATATTACCGGCGGCGCCGGGGGCAAAAGGGCAGCCGCCCAGCCCGAAGGCCGAACCCTCAAACCGTGTCACGCCAAAATCCAGGGCGGTTAACACATTGGCCAGGCCCATGCCCTGCGTGTCATGAATATGGAGGATAAACGGAATCTGCGGATATTTTACCCGTACCAGACTCAGCAAGGCGTCCAGCTGCCGGGGGCTGGCCGTACCAATGGTATCGGCCAGCACAAACTCATCGGCTCCGGCTGCCAGGCCGGCTGCAATCAGTTTATCGACCTGGGCCGGGGCCACAGCCCCGGCAAAAGGGCAGTCAAAGGCAGTGGCAATCGCTAAGCGCACTTTACGGCCGGCTTTAATCTTGCAAACCTCAGCAAACGCGGCAATTGACTGCTCAATGGTCTGCCGGGTATTTTCCAGGTTGTGCTTCTCACTGGCCGAGGCAACAAAAGTAATCGCGTCGGCCCCTGCTTCAATGGCCCGCTTGGCCCCAAACAGGTTGGGGGCCAGGGCGATAAAGCCCACTTTGCTGCCGTGACGGGCTTTAACCGTTGTCAACACCTCGGCGGCATCGGCCATCTGTGGAATTGCCCGGGGATGGACAAAAGAAGTCGCTTCAATCCAGTTGAAGCCACAATCCACCAGCTTGTCGATAATGGCTATCTTTACCTCAGTCGGGATGGGCGTTTTTATATTCTGGAGGCCGTCCCGGGGACAAACCTCGATAATTTCAACGTTTGCAGGAAGCTGCATATGATCGCCTCTTTCAGTTCTATTCGTACCCTGCTTTTTTGCTAAATTACGCCTGCGGCCTTTAATTCGGCCAGTTGCTGTTCATCCAGCCCCAGCAATTCTCGGTAAACCGCTAGATTATCCTGCCCCAGCGCCGGCGCCGGGGTCCGGACTGTAGCCGGGGTGCCTGACAGCTTAAACGGACTGCCGGTGACTCTCACTTTGCCGGCAGTGGGATGCTCCTGCTCAATAAACATCTCCCGGTCCTTGGCGATATGGGGATCGGCGACAACCTGGGCCACATCATACACCGGGGCAGCCGGTATGCCCGCCCCCAGGCAGGCGCCAACCACCTCAGCAGCGGTTTTGGTCTTTGACCAGTCCTCTATCTCCCGTTTTACCGCGGCATGGTTCTGAATCCGGTCACGAATCCGGAGATACTCGGGCAATTCGGCGATAGACGGCTTGTCCATCAAGCTGCACAGTATCTTCCAGAATTTATCGTTAGCAGCCCCGATTACGCAGCTGCCATCCTTACACTCAAAGGAATCATACGGATAGGTTGACTCATAGCGGTTGCCGATACGACGGGGCAGCGTGCCGTCAGCCAGATACAGCATGTTGACGTTGCCCATAGCGGCAATGGCGGAATCAACCAGCGCCACATCAACCTTCTGACCCAGTCCGGTTACATGGCGGCCCTGTAAAGCGGCCAATACGCCGATTGTCATATACAGCCCGCCCAATACATCGCCGGTAGCCGTACCGGTACGGGTGGGAGGTGAGTCAGGCCAGCCGGTGGTGCTCATCAGCCCGCTCATAGCCTGGGCGATAATATCATAGCCGGGCCGGTCCTTATAACGGCCATAATGGCCAAAACCGGAGATGCAGCCATAAATAATCCGGGGATTGATCTCCTTCAGCACGTCATAGCCAAGTCCCAGTTTTTCCATCGTCCCCGGGCGATAATTCTCGGTGACAACATCGGCCTTTTTGACCATCTCCTTGAACATCTCTTTCGCCTTGGGGTCTTTCAGGTTTAAAGAAATCCCCTTCTTGTTCCGGTTATTGGTAATGTAATAAATGCTTTCCCCATTTCTGAACGGGCCGAAATGGCGGGTGTCATCCCCCTTACTCGGTTCCTCAATCTTAATGACATCAGCCCCCATATCGGCCAGCATCATTGTACTGAAAGGGCCTGCCAAAACCCGTGTTAAGTCAAGTACTGTAATTCCTTGCAAAGCTCCTGGCATAATTGAATTTTTTAACATCCCTACTCCTCCTTGAGCGATACTGATATAGTTAAGCCCGTTCTAACGGGTCTTCCACCGGTTCAACAATGGTGGCCACAACAGCCAGACAGATTAAGGAGCCGACTGCCAGAGACAAAAACACGGCATCCCAGTTGAACTTGTCCAAAATCATGCCTACAAACAGCGGGGCACCGGCACCGCCCAGCTGACCGCCGGTATTGACAATACCGAAGGCAACCGGATAGGTCTCCTTATTGGTCCGCCCCATCGGATACACCATAAACGCCGAGTAGCCAAGAGCAAGCAGAACACCGGTTATGAACAGCAGCGCAGCCAGGGCATACGGCTCAGCCGGTGCATTGATCAACGAATACATCATAATCGTAGTCGACAGGGCGGTAACCATCATCAACGGCTTACGGCGCTTATTGAGCAGATTGTCAGACAACCAGCCGCCGAGGAAATTACCGACAACGGTCCCGGCAAAAGGCGCAGCCGAAACAAATGCCGTTTTCATAATCGCAAACTGCTTAACAGTTACCAGATAGGTCGGCAGCCAGGACATCAGCACACTGACAATCCCCACCATAAAGAAATAACCGAAAGCAGCCCCAAAGATATCCCAGGACCGGAAAACCTGAGCCGAACTGACAAGAGGCTCCATCTTTTTGGCCCGGACAAGCTTATCCAGCCACCAGAGCTTGTACTCCCGCTTGGTGCCGGCGTTGTTCTTCACAGTCTCCGCCGGTGCTCCATCAGCGATATATAGAGCCTCAGCCTCGGAAACAAACCGGCTTTCGGCAGGTTTGTCAGCTACCAGGAAGTACCAGGCAATCGCCAGCAGCAAACCCGGAATCATAAAGAAGTAGAAAATCTCCCGCCAGCCCCAGACGGAAATAATCCAGGCGCACAGGGGCGGAACAATCAGCGGCCCCAGTTTAGAACCGGCCAGAAAAATACCGGAAGCGGTGCCCTTCTCCTTCGCTGGAAACCAACTGTTGATTGTTGCCGTGCAGGCAATCGCCACCGGCGCCTCGGCGATGCCGACCCCCATCCGGAGGGCCTTGAGTCCCAGTACCGAACTGGCCGTGCCGACCATACCCGTAAACAAGGAGGTCAACAGCATGCCAAGAGTAAACATCTTCCTGGCCCCAAACTTCTTAACAAGAAAACCTGACGGAATTTGCAATGCCGCGTACCCGACAAAAAACAAACTGATAATGGCACCGGCTTCTGTATTCGACATTGCAAACTCTTTCCGGAGATAGGGCAGTGCAAAACCAATATTGGCCCTGTCGGCGTTAGCCACCGTATACAGAATAAAAAGCAATCCCATTACAAACCAACGATATTTACTTGTCTTACCACTCATTCAAAATCCCTCCATATTGATAATTAGCTACCGTATGACAGCGTCTCTGAGTATGTGGTGTTCTTAGACTGACCAAACCGCCCTCCCTTCATAAATCACTAAATGGCCCTGCTCACACTAAAAAAACAATCGCAAGAATTGTGCCAATCATCTAACTTCCATATATAGGCCGATTTTTGATGGTCTAATGCCGGCAAACAGGCTTACATCTGAGCCGGAGGCTCTGCCTAAGGCTCGCCTCCGGCCTTGAACCGGCATTTTATTTGTGGTCTCCCGGCTGGCCGCAGTTGCCGCGCCCGGATAACCGCCTAAGTCCACATAGTAAAAACAGCTCATATGTGAGCCTGGATTTTCTAATTCCAGGCTCACATATGAGCTAAGCTGGACCAGCAATTGTGGTCATGGCTACAGTAAGCAGCGATTTTCAGCTTGCTTGCAGACAGAATCCTGCTTGGATTCAAAATTGCTAAATCGACGAAAAACGTCAATATTCTGTTATTTTCTCCAATTGACAGACAATCCCCCCTTCCCCCATTGCTCCCGGACGCTGCCTTCCGGCAGATCATCAACCAAATTGGCATCAAAATTGCATTTTTATATTTAATAATTAGAATATTGCATGGAGGAAATAATGGACACGAACACTAAGAAAGATATGTTGGCCGCAGTTTTAAGTACATATCCGCTTTTCCTGCAGACTCTCCCCTATAACATTGGCATAACCATTACGGACCGGGAAAAATATGTAGCTTTTGTCCCGCCGGCAAACCTTAACCTGCAGATCCCTGTAGGCCAGCCGCTTAGACAAGGCAGCTTAGTTGACAGAGCTATGAAGGAACAGCGTCAAATCTTTATGAAAGTGGATAAATCAGCCCGGGGACTGCCTTATATTGGCTGTGCAAACCCGATCCTCGGCAGCGGCGGCGAGGTAGTAGGCGCCTTTGCGATCTCTTTGCCTGTTGACAAATATGAAAAGACCCAGGAAATGTCCACCGAACTCAACCGGCAGATGCGCAGTATTGCCGCAACCTGCGAAAATGTGGCCGCCCAAACCGAGGAAATTGCCGCCGTCATTAAAACCCTATTGCAAATAGTCAAGGGATCACAGGTTTATGCCAAGAATACGGAGGACTTGCTGTTTTCTCTGAAAGAAATTGTCAGTCAAACCAACCTGCTGGGGCTAAACGCCAGCATTGAAGCGGCAAGAGCAGGAAAATTCGGACAAGGGTTTCATGTTGTGGCTGCAGAAATGAGAAAACTTGCCGGCCAGGGTGCGGAATCAGTAAAAAATGGGGTTACCACCGTCGGCATGATCCAGGCTAACAGCACCAAAATTGCGGACGAGGTTCATACTGTCGACCAGGCTGTTAACCTGATTGCCGATGCCATAACCAACCTGTCTGCCGTTACCCAGCAGGTCTGTGCGCTGGCTAATGATTTGAACCTTGTCGCCAAAGAATTAAACGAACTTTAACGATATATATAAGAATATGGATATCACTCCCTAAGCAGCTATTAATTCTCACAGCCACAGCACATGACGCAACGCTGTTTACTCACTATATAAGAAAGGGCGGGGTATTGTGAACCGTATTGTCTTTGTTTCTCCTTACCGGGATTTATCTATTCTGGCACAATCCGTCGCAGCCGGGATTGATCTAGAGGTTGAGTTTTATGAAGGCTGGCTGGAAGAGGCCGCGGAAATCATCCGGAAACTGGAAGGCCCCCCGGTTGATGTAATCATCAGCCGGGGGGGAACAGCCAAGTATCTGGCCAATACCTTCACAGTCCCCGTAATCGGGGTTAATACCAGCCCCTACGATATTCTGGAGGGATTGGACGAGGCCAGGCAGATTAATAAAAATATTGCCATAACCACCTTCGACGCCCCCCTGCTCGGCTTGGACCTCATGGAAAAAGTCCTTGGCATTGCCATTACTGAGCTCCAGTTTCGCAGCCTGGAGGAACTGGAGGAAAAAGTGCGGTCTCTGGCCCATTCAGGCGATTATTGTGTTGTAGGCGGAGGACCCTCAGTGCAGTATGCCAAGAAATACGGACTGGCTAACGTTTTTCTCCGGACAAACCGGGCTACCCTACACTCGGCTTTTCTCGATGCCGACAAACTAGCAAACCTGCGCCGGGAGGAATCCCGCAAATCCCGCCGCCTGGAAGCCATACTTGATGCAACCTATGACGGCATCATAGCCGTTGACGCCACCGGGGCGGTGGAAATCTTCAATCAGGCGGCGGAAAAGGCACTCGAACTAAATGCGGCCAGTGTAATTGGCAAAAACATTGCCGAGGTTGTCCCTAACTCCCGCCTTGACATTATCCTCCGCACAGGCCAGTCTGAGATTGGCGAACTCCAGGATACCGGCCATGCCCGGATCTTCACCAACAGGGTGCCGGTCAAATGCGGCCCGGAAATTGTGGGCGCTGTGGCCACCTTCCAGGAATCCTCCAAGGTAGTGCAGGCTGAGAATAAAATCCGCAAGGAATTGACAGGCAACAGCCAGTTTAGGGCTAAAGCCACATTTTCCGATATCATCAGCGAATCCAAGATTATGGCGGTCAAGAAGAAAGTGGCGGCAAACTTTGCCCAGTCTGATCTGACAATCCTGCTGTACGGTGCTTCCGGCACCGGCAAAGAGCTGTTTGCCCAGAGTATCCACAATGCCAGTGAGCGTTATGCCAACCCCTTCGTGGCCGTCAACTGCGGTGCCCTTCCCCCCACCCTGCTGGAAAGCGAGCTGTTCGGCTACGAAGAGGGGGCCTTTACCGGCGCCCGCCGCAAAGGCAAATACGGTCTGTTTGAACTGGCTCATTGCGGCACAATCTTTCTTGATGAGATTGACGCCCTGCCCCTGGAGGTGCAAGGGCGGTTTCTGCGCGTGCTGCAGGAGCGGGAAGTCCTCAGGATTGGCGGTGAATCCATTATCCCCGTAAATATCCGGGTTATCGCCGCCTCTAATAAAAGTCCGGAAGATTTGTTAAACAAAAACATGATCCGGGAGGATCTGTTTTACCGGCTGAACGTACTGTGGCTGGAGGTTCCGACGCTGGCAGAGCGGCGTGAGGACATTAAACATCTCTGTGAACACTTTCTCCCTCCCGCCAAGAAGCAGCTGTTGTTGCCGATTATCGCCAAAACCCTGCCTTACCTGGAAAAATACAGCTGGCCCGGCAATGTCCGGGAACTGCAGAACATTGTGCAGCGGTTTGCCTTTTTTGTCGATTCCTTCGAGCAAGAACAGGACATCGAAAGCTATTTGCAGCTAGTGGCCCCTAATATTTTAAGTGCATTGGCAATGTTGCCGGTCGACGACAGCCACCAAATCCGCCCGCAGGTTAAAGATCTTGAGCATGAGCTGATCCTCAGGGCGGTTGCCGAACACGATACCCTCGAAAAAGCCGCAGCTTATCTCGGTATCGGCAGGTCAACCCTGACCCGCAAATTAAAAACTATTCGTGAAAAACAGCTGACAAATTAAGAAATGAAGGTGGTTCCCGGTGGTTATCTTGGACATCCTTGAACAGGTCATTCTCCCGGTAATTATACTGGTCGGACTGGGAATCATATTGCACCGGACTTTCAATTTTGACATGAGAACGTTTTCCAAACTTCTCTTTTACTATTACATTCCGGCCCTTACGTTTATAAAAATCTATGAGGCCAAAACATCAGGAACCCTGTTACTGCTGGTTTTTGCTTTCCTGATTATGCAGTTTATCATTTTGTATTCCCTTTCCCGCGTAATTGCCGGCATCCGCCGTTTAAGCCGTCCCATGACAGCCAGTTTTACCAACAGCATCGTCCTGTCGAATAACGGCAACATCGGCATCCCCGTAAACGACCTGGTTTTTCATCACAATCCGCTGGCTATGTCCGTGCAAATGGTAGTTGTGCTCTTTGAGATTTTCGTCACCTTTACCTTTGGCATTCTCAATACCAGCGCCAGCCGCACTGGTTGGAAGGAAACGGCCGCCAGCTTTCTAAAAACACCTGTTTTTCTCTGTTTCCTTGCCGGGCTGAGTTTCAACCTGTTTCATTGGCAGCTGCCAGGCTTCCTCTGGACACCGGTAAATACAATTGCCAATGGCATGCTGTCGGTGGCTCTGGTCTCAATCGGGGCCCAGATTGCCCGCATAAACCTTATGCAGCATACGGCAACCGTATTAACCAGCAGCCTGCTCCGGCTGATAATTGCCCCGGTTATTAGTTTTTTTCTGATCAGCCAGCTTCATTTACAGGGGGTTATTGCTCAGGCATTGTGGATTGCCAGTGCCATGCCGACCTCTCGCAACAGTGCCGCCCTGGCCCTCGAATATAATAATGAGCCTGAATTCGCCGCCCAGGTTGTCCTGGTAACCACCTTACTTAGCAGCCTCACCCTCACCTTGGCCGTATATTCGGCCTCACAGTTGTTCCCATAACTGGGCAAAAAAATGCAGCCGGTTTAGCGTTTAGCACCGGCTGCATTTTTTCCTTAATTGCCCTCTGTATATGCGGTTACCTTGTTCCGGCTCACCTTACTGACATACAACGCTTTGTCGGCCCGCTCCAGTAAAGCTCCAACCGAGTCAGCATTATCAGGATACACGGCGGTACCGATACTTACTGTATACCCATGGAAAGATTCTTCACAGCGCAGCCGGATCTCCTCAGCCATGGCTGCGATCCGGTCCTGGGAACAATTCCGCACAATAACTGCGAATTCATCACCGCCAAACCGGAATACGGCCCTCACACCCACGACCGAGGCAATAATCGCCGCAAACTCTTTCAGCACCTCATCGCCGGCCAGGTGCCCCTGTCTGTCATTTGTCAGCTTAAAATTATCAATATCCAGAATCATCACGCCAATACTTTCCAGTGAATCGGCCTGAATTTCGCCTTCAATAATACCTACAATTTTATCAAATGACCGCCGGTTATACACCTTGGTCAGCTCATCGATATCGGCTGCCCCTTCCAGGGCTGCATGCACCTCTTCCAGCTTTTCAATGGTATCATTGTACACCTGGATCATCTCGCCAAATTCGGCTGCATAACCATAAGGGGCAATCTTCTTATATTTCCCCCGCCTGACCGCACTGAAGGCCTCAACCAATTTATCAAGCGGTTTGGTATACCGGCGCACCGTATAGCTGCCAATAGCAATAATGACAAGAATCACTAACGACGATACCGCTAAAATTTCATATATAATCTTATTGCGCAGCAGTGTCATCTCGGTTGCCGGTGTACTGACAGTCACAGTCCAGTCAAGACCGGGCACCTTGCGGTAACCAAGATAATAATCGGTGCCGGCACCGTTTTCCACAATGGCTGAACCTGTTACATTGTCCAACTGAGCAAAACCCCGGCCCTGCTGGCCGATTCGGTTCCGGTCATTATGATAAACAATAGTGCCCTGTCTGTCTAAAATGGCAATAAAACCACCGCGCCCAAAAGATTTATCATCAAACATAGACGCCAAAATATCACCATGGAGGCGGATAATGCCAAACACCACCCCGGTTATATTTCCATTCTCCATGATTGGCGTGGCAATGGAGACAACCTTGCGGCCACTTTGCGCGGTAAAGACACCACTGATATAAGTTTTCCCCTGAATGGCCTGCTGAAAATAATCCCGCTGGGACAAGTCCACTCCGGTCCGGTCGCCGTCCACCCCGCTGGCCAGTACGACATGGCCTTGTTTATCAATAATAAAGATTAGATCCAATTCCGGAATAAAGGAATTAACATCGTCAAGCAGCACCTGGTTCTTTCTGATTTGTTTACTGGCGGCAATTGCCTTCAGGGAAGTCTCAATCTTATTAAAATAAGCAACCAGCTGCTCGCCGACATTAAACGCCGCTTTTTCATTGGTGGCCAGAAATAAAGAATTGGTAGTGGCGATAAACGAGCGTTCAAAAATGCTAAACTGAATAAAGCTACTGGCAATAATCAATATACCAAGCAATAACGTGAACTTATGTAAGAAGCGCATTGCACAACTCCACTTCCGGAAATTTTTGTTCTGTATCCGCATACAAAAGAACACTTACCGACATCATATAATATTATATGATTGCTTATTATAACAAATTATACCCTGCACAGAAAATAAAAAACCGGTTTTGCTGATTTTTGTCAACTCATCCTGACTCAAGAAAATCGCGTCCAGACAGCAGAAAACCCGGGACCGCTTTACAAGCCGGCCCGGATTTTTTGAAAACCGGCAGCCAAAATTTAAACTAGTTAGGCTCAAAAGAAAAGTTTTTATATGGTCAGTGTCTAGGGTTTATCCCCTTCAACCACCGCCTGACCGTTGCCGGTCAGATAATCCCAGGCCAGTTGGGCCAGTGCCGCCGCCCCATAAGGCAAGGCAGCCTCATCAATATCAAAACAAGGGTGATGCCACTGATGAACAATACCTTGAGCCGGATTGCCCACCCCCAACCAAAGGAACATACCAGGCACCTGCTCCTGAAACAGGGCGAAGTCTTCGCCGCCCATACTGGGCACCGGTACCACCAGCCCGGCTGCCCCCACCACCTGTTCCAGCCGCGAGCGGCACCAGGCCGCTAACCCGGGCGGATTAAAGACAGCCGGCAGGTCCTGGCGATACACAAACTCAGCCTGAGTGCCCAGCGCCTGGGCAATGCCACTAATCAACCCCTGCATCTTGTCTGGCAGCTGCCGGCGCAGCGCCGCATCAAACGTCCGGACAGTACCGGTCAGTTCGACCTTGTCCGGGATGACGTTGTGAGCCTGACCGCCATGAATCGTTCCGAATGAGATAACCGCAGCCGCCTGCGGGTCTACCTGGCGGCTGACAATCGTCTGCAGCCCCTGAATGACAGCCGCTGCCGCCGTAATCGGATCCCGGGTGCTGTGCGGAATGGCACCATGGCCGCCGGTTCCCCTGATGGTCAGAAAAGTAGTATCCACTGCAGCCATTAACGGTCCATCCTTGCAGCCGATCTGACCGGCAGCCAGCGTAGGGGTATTATGCAGGCCGAAGATAACATCCACAGCCGGCTGTGCCAATACACCCCGGTCCAGCATCTGCTGAGCGCCGGCGTTAATCTCTTCGGCCGGCTGAAAGATAAACTTGACAATGCCGGTCAGACTGGCCCGGCGGCCGGCCAGGATCAGAGCCGCCCCCAGCAAACAGGCCGTATGGGCATCATGACCGCAGGCATGCATGACCCCCGGCTGCTGGGACTGGTAAGAGCATTGGTTCTCTTCCGTTACCGGCAGACCGTCAATGTCAGCCCGCAGGGCAACCACCGGTCCGGGCTGACCGCCTTTGAGCAAACCCACAACGCCGGTCTCGCCGCCCCAGGGTACAATCTCGATCCCGGCTTGCAACAAAATCCGGGTAATATATTCGGTAGTCCGGTACTCTTTAAAACTCAGCTCCGGCTGCCGGTGCAAATCCCGCCTAATATCGGTCAGTTGCTCTGCCAGCCCCATAGCTTGCTCCAATATAGTTTTCACATTAAATTCCTCCTGTCTGTGCCAAAAGAACCGGCATGTTTGCTGTTTATTCTATGATATCACCAAAAAGCCGGCAGCAGCGTTTTTTTATTTTATGAATCAATATTAGAAAGTTTTAAATTATTTCAAAATTTTCGCAATGTCAGGCAGGAACTCCGGTAGCAATGCAGAATACAACTTGTATAGACGTTTAGGCGAATATACAACAATCGGTAGGGATTAGAAAAGGAGGGAATGTATGGAACGTCAACAAGAGTACAGTCAATATCGTTGGGTAATCATGGTTTTAACGTTTGCCAGCTTTGTCTTAACTTTCCTGGCCCGGTTTGCCTGGCCGCCACTCATTCCGGTGGTTGTTCCGGTCTTAAATATGAACATGTCTCAAGCCGGGGCATATATGATGGCATTTTATATCGGCTATGTAATTACGCAGGTACCAGCCGGTATGCTTGCCGACCGGTTTGGAGTACGTATGATCCTCGGTGTCAGTTTAGTGATTGAAGGAATCTCAACCTGGGCCATGGGCTCAATCACCACTTTTGATATGGGGTTTGCTTTACGGGTCATAACCGGCCTGGGGGCAGGTGCGATCATGGCCTGCTGCGCCCGCGCCCTAATGGAGTGGTTTCCGGCGCATGAAAGAGGAACGGCCTTTGGCCTGTTATTAGCGGCCCCGTCGGGCGGTCTGCTGCTCGCAAACTATATTGTCCCCACACTCAATGCCATGTTTTCCTGGCAGGGGGCTTTCCAGGGCATCGGGATTGCCACCGCTATTCTCGGGGTATTAATTTACCTTATGGTCAAGACCTCCGATGAACCCAAAGGCGAAAAGTCGTTTTTCGGCGGCTTTAAAGTCTTCTTTGCCAACAGGAATATCGTGCTGGTAGCCCTTGCCGGCTTCTGTCTGATGTGGATGGAATTAGGGGTGGCCACCTGGGCGAATGTGTATATCAAAAAGCTTGGCTTTTCGGTGAAAGAGGCCGGCATGGTTCTCATCTGGTATAGCGTCGGCGGGGTTATCGCCCCGGTCATTTCCGGCTGGGTTTCCGACCGGCTCGGCAACCGCAAGAATCTGGTCATTGCAGCCTATCTTATCAGTGCCCCGTTAACCATCTATTTCGGCTCGCAAACTACCTTGTCCGGGCTGAATATGGCTGGTTTCGTTTACGGATTCTGCTCCTATCTCGCCAACCCGCATTTAAGCCTTATGGTTTCAGAGTTTGCCGGCAAAGAGTGGGCGGCCACAGCCAACGGCATCACCAACTTCATCTTCCAGCTGGCTTCGATGATTGGGCCCTTTATACTTGGCGGCGTAATTGATTTAACCGGAAACTTCAGCACAGTCTGGTACCTGATGGCAGCCGGTCCGATTGTCGGCATCCTGACGCTCCTGCCATTGCGTCCGCCGTCAAACCAGGCATAAGGTAACCGATAAGCACACGGATAAAAAATTTGTTAAGAAAGAGTGATGTATATGAGCGAAGATCTAAAAGAACTTTATGAGGAACGCCTGGGAAGGTATCAAAATGCGATTGCCCTCCAACCGGTAGACCGCATCCCGATTGCCATCGGCAGCAATAATTTTGCTGAATCCTATACTGCCAGCCTTCAGGAAGTCATCTATCATCCACAAAAATGGCTGCAAAGCGAGTTTGACTTCGTCCGTGATTTCCCCGAATTTGATGCGTTACGGAATAATCGCTTCTGGGCGCCTATGTATGATGCCCTTGGGGTTAGAACCTACAAATTTCCCGGTCGCGATCTAGCGCCGCATGTGGCTACCCAGTTTGTAGAATCTGAGTATATGCTTGCTGACGAATATGATGCTTTAATAGCCAATCCGGGCGAGTTTATGCTGGATAAATTCTTACCGCGGGTATTTAGTGAAATGGGCAAAGGCTCGGCCCGCTCTCATTTCGCCTTCCTCAAAGCCGGTTTAGCCCAAGGCATGTATGCTGAGATTATGCGCAACCGGAGCATTCAATTGCAGAACCAGTATGGCATGCCGCAACCGGTTACCGGTGCGTTTCTCGCTCCCTTTGACGCCATCGGTGATGTATTGCGCGGTTTGACCGGAGTGCTGCGTGATATCCGCCGCTGCCCTGACAAAGTATTGGAAGCGTGCGACGTGCTGGCCCCCATTATGGCCCGCTTCGCGCTGTCGACGGCAGATCCGCTGCGCCGCTATCCGATATTTGTACCGACCCATAAGCCCACCTTCATGTCTCCGAAACAATTCGATACCTTCTACTGGCCATCGTTTAAGAAAACCATGGAAATGATTATTGCTGCCGGCTATAAAATCAGAATGTACATGGAAGGCGACTGGGGCAAACACTGGCACCATGTGTTAGAGCTGCCGAAAGGCTCGGTACTCTGCGATATTGACGATCAAGGAGATATCTTTAAAGCCAAGGAAGACATTGGCCATCACATGTGCATTGCCGGCGGTATTCTCAGCCGGATGTTCATTCTGGGAACCCCGGAAGAGATTGATGCCCGGGTTAAACTCCTCTGTGAAAAACTGGGACCAGGCGGCGGCTATATCATGGGCGGCGGCTGCTATCTGCCTGGAAACTCCAAACCGGAAAATGTCCGGGCCATGGTGGATGCAGTAATGAAATACGGCTGGTACGATAAGAACATTAAACCCCGTCCGCTGCCACCCCTGCCTGTCAGCAGTTCGATACCCGGCTTGGGCGATCAGCAGGTCCTTACCCCCTGGGCGGTTAAAAATGCTGAAATGGGCGGCGTTCTCGGCGATGAAGAAC